>NZ_JBEEQE010000002.1:306064-317850 GCF_040137805.1 Pseudarthrobacter sp. B907
CCACAAGGCCGCGTGACACTGGACACAAGCGCTCCACAAACGCCACGGCAAGGTGGAGCATGTATTAGTGGTTCGCTAAGGTGAACCGTAGTTTCACAGCAATCAGCTTCACAGAAGTAATTCCAAACGAAAGGGAACCGGCCTGCTGGCATAATCACGGCAGAGAAGTTCCAAGACCAGATGATGCGTGTTCTCGTGTCATCGTTCACGCGAGGGAGCGTTTTAGTGGCCGATCAGGCAACTGCGCAAGAATTCGACATCCTGGTACTCGGTGGCGGCAGCGGCGGCTACGCAACTGCGCTCCGCGCCGTCCAGCTCGGCCTTACGGTCGGCCTCATCGAAAAGGGAAAGCTCGGCGGCACCTGCCTGCACAACGGCTGCATCCCCACCAAGGCCCTGCTGCACTCCGCCGAACTGGCCGACCACGCCCGTGATTCCGCCAAGTACGGCGTCAACGTGACACTGGACAGCATCGACATCAACGCCGTCAACGCGTACAAGGACGGCATCATTGCCGGCAAGTTCAAGGGCCTCCAGGGACTCATCAAGGGCAAAAAGGGCATCACCGTCATTGAGGGCGAGGGCAAGCTTCAGGGCACCGACACCGTCGTCGTGAACGGCACCGCGTACAAGGGCAAGAACATCGTCCTCGCGACCGGCTCCTACTCCCGCACCCTGCCCGGCCTCGAAATCGGCGGCAAGGTCATCACCTCCGACGAAGCCCTCACCATGGACTTCATCCCGAAGAGCGCCATCATCCTCGGCGGCGGCGTGATCGGCGTCGAGTTCGCCTCGGTCTGGAAGTCCTTCGGCGTCGACGTCACCATCATCGAAGGCCTGCCGTCCCTCGTCCCGAACGAGGACGCAACCATCGTCAAGAACTTTGAGCGCGCCTTCAAGAAGCGCGGCATCAAGTTCTCCACCGGCGTCTTCTTCCAGGGCGTCGAGCAGAACGACGACGGCGTCAAGGTCACCCTCGTCGACGGCAAGACGTTCGAGGCCGACCTCATGCTGGTCGCCGTCGGCCGCGGCCCGGTCACGGCCAACCTCGGCTACGAAGAAGCCGGGCTGACGATCGACCGCGGCTTTGTCATCACCAACGAGCGCCTGCACACCGGCGTCGGCAACATCTACGCCGTGGGCGACATCGTCCCGGGAGTCCAGCTCGCCCACCGCGGCTACCAGCAGGGCATCTTCGTAGCCGAGGAAATCGCCGGCCTCAAGCCCGTGGTGGTTGAGGACGTCAACATCCCCAAGGTCACCTACTCCGAGCCGGAGATCGCCACGGTCGGCTACACCGAGAAGGCCGCCAAGGCCAAGTTCGGCGACGACCAGATCGAAACCCAGGAATACAACCTCGCCGGCAACGGCAAGAGCTCCATCCTGGGCACCTCCGGCATCGTCAAGCTGGTCCGCCAGAAGGACGGCCCCGTCGTCGGCGTTCACATGATCGGCGCCCGCATGGGCGAGCAGATCGGCGAGGCCCAGCTGATCGTGAACTGGGAAGCCTACCCCGAGGACGTGGCCCAGCTGGTGCACGCCCACCCGACGCAGAACGAATCGCTCGGCGAAGCCCACCTCGCCCTGGCAGGGAAGCCCCTGCACGGCTAACAGCCCGCACCACCGCAAGACCACCGCGCTTAGTGCATCCGGCCGGAAAAGCCGGGTGCACTAAGCTCGAACCAGGCAGCAACCATCCGCACCAAAGATCAATAAGGAGAACGGGGACGACATGTCTGAATCCGTTAACTTGCCCGCCCTCGGTGAGAGCGTCACCGAAGGAACCGTCACCCGCTGGCTCAAGCAGGTCGGTGACCGGGTAGAGGTGGACGAGCCCCTGCTCGAAGTCTCCACCGACAAAGTAGACACCGAGATCCCCTCTCCGATCGCCGGCGTGATCGAGGAAATCCTCGTCGCCGAAGACGAGACCGCCGAGGTCGGCGCACCGCTGGTGCGCATCGGCGACGGCTCCGGTTCCGGTTCTGCCGAATCCGCTGCCCCGGCCGCCGAGGAAGCCCCCGCCGCAGAGGCTCCGGCCGAAGAAGCCCCCGCCGAGGCGCCCGCCGCACCTGCCGCCGAAGCCGCTCCGGCCGAAGCACCCGCCACCGAGGCCGCCCCGGCCGGCGAGGGCCACGAGGTGACCCTTCCCGCCCTGGGCGAGAGCGTCACCGAAGGCACCGTCACGCGCTGGCTGAAGAGCATCGGCGACACCGTCGAGGTGGACGAGCCGCTGCTGGAAGTTTCCACCGACAAGGTCGACACCGAGATTCCGTCCCCGGTTGCCGGCACCCTGCAGGAAATCCGCGTCGCCGAGGACGAGACGGCCGAGGTCGGTTCCGTCCTCGCCGTGATCGGCTCCGGCGCAGCTGCCCCGGCAGCCGCACCGGCCCCCGAGGCGCCCAAGCAGGAAGCCCCCAAGCAGGAGGCCCCCAAGCAGGAGGCCCCCAAGCAGGAAGCCCCGGCTCCGGCCGAGGCCCCGAAGCAGGAAGCCCCGAAGCAGGAAGCAGCCCCGGCCGCTCCCGCAGCCGCGGCCGAGTCCGGCTACGTCACTCCCCTGGTCCGCAAGCTCGCCAACCAGCAGGGTGTGGACATCTCCTCGCTGACCGGCACCGGCGTCGGCGGCCGCATCCGCAAGCAGGACGTGCTGGCCGCGGCCGAAGCCAAGGCAGCCCCGGCCGCTGCCTCCGCCCCGTCCGCCGCCCCGGCCGCGGCATCGGCTGAACTGTCTTCGCTGCGCGGCACCGTGCAGAAGGCCCCGCGCATCCGCCAGGTCATTGCCCGCCGCATGCGTGAGTCGCTGGACATCTCCACCCAGCTGACCCAGGTCCACGAGGTGGACATGACCAAGGTCGCCAAGCTGCGCGCCAAGGCCAAGAACTCCTTCCAGGCCCAGAACGGCTCCAAGCTGACCTTCCTGCCCTTCATCGCCAAGGCCGTCGCCGAGGCCCTGAAGCAGCACCCGAAGGTCAACGCCTCCTACGACGAGGACAAGCAGGAGATCACCTACCACAACGCCGAGCACCTGGCGATTGCGGTGGACACCGACAAGGGCCTGCTGGTTCCGGTCATCGCCGACGCCGGCAACCTGAACCTGGCCGGCCTCGCCGGTAAGATCGCCGACGTCGCCGACCGCACCCGCAACGGCAAGATCGGCCCGGACGAGCTCTCCGGCGGTACCTTCAGCATCACCAACATCGGTTCCGTGGGCGCCCTCTTCGACACCCCGATCATCAACCAGCCGCAGGTCGCCATCCTCGGCACCGGGGCGATCGTCAAGCGGGCCGTAGTGGTCTCCGACGAGAACGGCGACGACTCGATCGCGATCCGTTCGATGATGTACCTCTCGCTGACGTACGACCACCGCCTGGTGGACGGCGCCGACGCGGGACGCTTCCTGCAGACGCTGAAGGCACGCCTTGAGGAAGGCGCCTTCGAAGCCGACCTCGGCCTCTAGGCCGCAGCCACCGAAAGGTGAGTCAAGGGCACCTTCCCGTCCGGGAGGGTGCCCTTCGCAATTTGCGGACACTTTGTCGCTAAGCTAGGTCCCATGAACATCGTCTATAACATCATGGTCTTCCTGCACATCATCGGCGCCGCCATGATTGTCGGTATCTGGATTGCCCAGATGAAGAAGCCCACCGTGCACCCCCGCCAGTTCGACGGCGCCGCCCTGCAGATCATCACCGGCGTCGTGATGATGGGCCTCATCCCGGCCCTGAACATGGAGGCGAACTACTTCAAGCTGGGAATCAAGTTCTCGATCGCTCTCGCCGTCGTGGTCCTCGCGTTCATCGGCAGCCGCAAGTACAAAAAGGACGAACCCGTCAGCAAGGGCCTCGCCCACAGCGTCGGTGGCCTTGCCCTGCTGAACGTGGCCATCGCCTCCCTCTGGCAGTAAGCTCCGCCCACCACAACGACGGCGACGCACCCCGCGAGGGTGCGTCGCCGCCGTCGTTAAAAACGGGCCCGGCACGAATGTCGAGGCTATCCTCTGAGAGCGGACACCGGGTGCGGCGGCGGTCCCGACTCCTTAGGATGGGGAACGGCAGGATCCCGCCTACCTGGCAGGATCGCTGATTCAACGACGCTGAGGAGTGGACATGGCAACAACACGCACCGCACACACTGTATGGAACGGCGACCTGATGTCGGGGGCGGGCAACACCACCCTGGACAGCTCCGGGCTCGGCAACTTCGACGTGACCTGGAAGGCACGCGCCGAGGCTGCCGAGGGCAAGACCAGCCCGGAGGAACTGATCGCCGCCGCGCACTCCGCCTGTTTCTCGATGGCGTTCAGCCACGCCCTGGCCCAGGCCGGCCACGCCCCGGAGGAAGTCAACACCAAGGCCGACGTCACCTTTGAGCCCGGCACGGGAATCACCGGCAGCCACCTCACGCTCAACGCCCGGGTGCCCGGCATCTCCGAGGAGGACTTCCAGCGCATCGCCGGGGAAGCCAAGACCGGCTGCCCGGTCTCCGCGGCCCTGACCGGCATCGAGATCACCCTCGACGCCACCCTGGCCGCGTAGCACCGGCTCCCCCAGGGACGCCAAAGGCCTCCGCACCGGATCATCCGGGGCGGGGGCCTTCGTCGTTTTCTGCTAGTCTGCCTGCCGGCGGGCCGGCAACGGGGCCGGACGCACCGTGCGGTAGCCCTCGCGCAGCGGCGGCCGGTCGGTGGGCAGCTCCTGGATCATTTCCTTGAGCGCGCCGATGCCGTACTCGAGCTGCGGGTCCGCCCCGGCCGCGTAAGCGTGCGGCGGGAAGGCCACCTCGATGTCGGGGGCCACACCGTAGTTCTCGACGCCCCAGCCCACACCGCCGGTGAACCACGTCGCATAGCGCGGCTGGGTGACCCCGGTGCCGTCGGCGAGGGCGAAGCGGTTGTCGATGCCGACGACGCCGCCCCAGGTCCGGGTGCCGATGACCGGGCCGATGCCGCGGAGTTTCGACACCTGGGTGATGATGTCGCCGTCGGAGCCCGCGAATTCGTCGGTGAGGATGACGACCGGGCCGCGCGGGGCGTGGTGCGGGTAGGTGCGCGGGCGCTCCCCGCGCGGCATGCTCCAGCCGGTGACCTTGCGGCCGATCAGCTCGGCGACCAGCTGTGAGGTGTGCCCGCCGCGGTTGCGGCGGACGTCCACGATCAGGCCGTCGAGGGAGGTTTCGGTGTCCAGGTCGCGGTGCAGCTGCGCCCAGCCGTTGGCCAGCATGTCCGGGATGTGCAGGTACCCGAAGGTGCCCTGCGAGGCTTCGCGCACGGTGCGGCGGTTGGAGGCGACCCATTCCTGGTACCGCAGCCGTTCCTCGTCCTTGACCGGCACGACGGCGACGCGGCGCTGCTTGCCGGCCTGCCCGCCGTGCCCGGCGCCGTTGCGCAGGGTCAGCTCGACGGCGCGGCCCGCGGCGCCGGCCAGCTGCACGGCCGGGGCGAGGGCCGCGGAGAGTTCGACGCCGTCGATCGCCAGCAGCACGTCGCCGGTCTTGGCATCAACCCCGGGCCGGGTCAGCGGCGAGGTCGCGAGCGGGTCCGAGGACTCCCCGGCGAGGATGCGGGTGATTTCCCAGCCCTCGCCGGTGTACGCGAGGTCGGCGCCGAGGCGGCCCTGGCCGTTGCTGCCGTTTTCGGTCACCAGGGCCGGGCGGACGTAGGCGTGCGAGGTGCCCAGTTCGCCGTGGAGTTCCCAGAGCAGGTCCACCAGGTCGTCGTGCGAGCCGAGCCGGTCCACGATCGGCCGGTAGCGGGCGTGCACGGAATCCCAGTCCTGCCCGGCCATGTCCTCGGTCCAGAAGAAGTCGCGCTGCAGGCGCCAGGCCTCGTCGAAGGCCTGGCCCCAGACGCTGACCGGGTCCAGCCGGACCCGGATACGGTTCAGGTCGACTTTGACGAGCTGCCCGGAGTCCTCGTCGGCCTTGGCCGCGGCCGGTGAGACGCGGATCTGCTTGTCCTGGACGAGGACTACTTTTTCGCCGTCGCCGGTGAGCCGGTAACTGTCCAGGGCCTCGACGATCGTGGTGGTGCGGCGCTTGGCCAAGTCGAAGCGGACCAGGCTCGGCGCCGCGTTCTTGTCCTCCAGCGTGGCCCGGCCTTCCCCGGTCACGCCGGCCAGCTCGTGGTCGAGCCAGAGCAGTGCGCCGGCGGTGGCGGAGAGGTCGGAGTAGTTGCCCTGCGGGACCGGGACGTTGATCACGCGGTGCGCCAGCCCCTCGGCGTCGACCCTGACCGACACCGCGTCCTCGGTGCCGGCAGCCTCCGTGGCCCCGGCGGAGTCGGTGTCATCGTCGGGGAGGGCGACGCTCGGCCCGAACGGGGACGGGGTGTCGGCGGCCAGGGCCACGAGGTAGGGCTTGATCGGGCTCGGGAAGGACAGGTCGAAGGAGTGCCCGTCATAGACCGGGTCGAAGCTGCGGTTGGAGAGGAAGGCGAGGAACTTGCCATCCGGGGTGAATGCCGGCGACTCGTCCCGGAACCGGCCGTCGGTGACGTCGATGATCACGGGCCGGGCGGGAGGTTCCCCCGCGCCCGGCTCGCCCGTGCCTGTTCCGGCCGCGATTCCGGCAAGCCGGAGCCGGGTGCGGGAACCGAAGGAGGTGACCGGCTCGGCCCAGCCCAGCCACGCCGAGTCCGGCGACCAGCTGAAGCCGTCGATGCTGCCCTCGCCGATGCTGCTCAGCACGGTCAGGGCGCCGGTGCGAGTGTCCGCGAGGTAGACGTCGCCGAAGGAGGTGCCGACGGCGACCCAGCGGCCGTCCGGGCTGGCCTCCAGGGCGCTGGCGTGGCTCGGCTTCGGGAAGTCGATCCGGGTAAGCTGCCCGGCTGCGGCATGCGCTGCGCCGTCCCGGGACACGCCGGCCGGGGAAACGCCCTCCGGGGCCACGCCCTCGCTGTCATCGCCGGGCGCTGCGTCCGCCGCGACGACCGCGCCGGCGGCCGCGCCGGCGGCCGGCCGGGTCAGGGCGGCTGCGGAGACGGGCCGGGGCAGCGGAGTGCCGCCGCCGGCGTCGTGCCCGGCCTTGGCGGCAGCCGCCGGGGCGGTTGCCGGGCCGGCGTGCAGGGGGGCCGCGATGGCCTTCAGGTAGAGGGCTTCGGCTCCCCCGTGGTCCGCGACGTAGGCGATCCGGCCGTCGCCGAAGGGGCGGGGCAGGCGTGCGCGGACGCCGGCGGTGGCCTCCACAATGCGCGAGGGACCGTCCTTGTGCCGCAGCCAGTGCAGGGTGCCATGGGCTTCCACCGCGCTGGCGTCGCCGGTGTGGTCGGGGATGACATCGCCAAGGTGGCGGGAGGGCTTCAGCGCGGTGGAGCGCCGGGCCTGCGAGGCCGAGCCCAGGGTGATGTCGAGCTTGATCGCGTCCGCGTCGAGGCCGGCCAGGAGCCAGAGTTCACCGGCGGATTCGAAGACCACCCGCTCACCGTCCGTGGCTGCGTGCCGGACGTAGAAGTCCTCGTGGTCCGTGTGCCGGCGGAGGTCTGTACCGTTGGGCAGCACGGAGTAGAGGTTGCCGTAACCCTCGTGGTCGGAGAGGAAGGCGATCCGGCCGCGGACCCACATGGGGTCGGTGAGGTTGCCGTCGAGTTCGGGCACGAGCCGTTCGAACTCGCCGTTCCCGTCCGCGTCGATCCAGAGCTTGCCGGCGGTGCCGCCGCGGTAGCGCTTCCACCAGGCAGGTTCGCGGGAAAGCACACTGGCAAGGACCACGGGCCGCTCGTCCCCGAGGACGGTGCCGAACGCCACGGACTCGACCGGCCCGAACGGCAGTTCCTCGGCCCAGCCGCCGTCCACCGGCAGGCTGTAGGCGTGGGTCAGGCGGCTGTCCGCCTGCCGGAACGCACTGGTGACCACCACGTCGCCGTCGGGCGTAAACCCCTTGACCCGCGTGGAGCTGTGGCCAAAGTAGCTGAGCTGCCGGTATCCGCCGCCGTCGACGTCCGCGGTCACGACCTCCGGGGCGGTGCCCTGGACGACCGTCCACACCAGGCGCTGCCCGTCCGGGCTGAAGCGGGGGTTGCGGGCGGGCAGCTGCAGCGAGGAAACCCGCCAGGCGCGGCCGCCGTCGAGAGGCGCAATCCAGACGTCGTCCTCGGCCACGAAGGTGACCAGATCGCCGTGAAGATGCGGAAAACGGAGGTAGCTCGAATTGGTCATCGTTCGATCATAGTCAAAACGGACGCGGCCTCCGTGGAGGTTCCCCTGCCGTGCCGGGCATGGTGAGATGGATCATGCGAATCCTTGTTGCCGGCGCCTCCGGGCTGATCGGAACCGCCCTTTCCGGCACGCTGCGCGGCAGCGGGCACGACGTCGTCAGCCTGGTCCGGCGGCCGCCCGCCTCGGCCGCCGAGTTCCAGTGGGATCCCGCCGCGGGGCGGATCGACGACGTTGCCCTCAAGGGCGCCGACGCCGTCATCAACCTTTCCGGCGCCGGGATCGGCGACCGGCCCTGGACGCGGCGCCGGATCAACGAGCTGGGCACCTCGCGGCTTGACGCCACGCGGACCCTGACGGCGGCGATGGGCCGGATGGACACCCCGCCGCAGGTCTTCCTGAGCCAGTCCGCCTCCGGCTACTACGGAAACGCCGGGCCCGCGGTGCTGCGGGAGAACGCTCCGGCGGGGAACGGCATCCTGGCCAGGATCTGCGTCGACTGGGAGGCCGCCGCGCACCAGGCGCCGGCCGGGGTCCGGGTGGTCACCGCCCGCACCGGCGTCGTCCTGAGCCGCAGCGGAGGGGCGCAGGGCCGGTTGCTGCCGCTGCTGCGCTTGGGCGTGGGCGGACCCCTCGGCAACGGCCGCCAGTACTGGCCGTGGATTACGCTGCCGGATGTGGCGGGCGCCTTCGAATTCCTGCTTACCGCCCCGCTGGACGGGCCGGTCAACGTCTGCGCGCCGGAAAGCGCGGACGTGAACTCGTTGATCGCGCGGCTGGCCGGGGCGCTGCACCGGCCGGCCCTGCTGCGGGTGCCCGCGCCGGTCCTGCGCCTCGTGATGGGCCAGCTGGCCAACGAGCTGCTGCTGGCCAGCCAGCGGATGGAGCCCGCGGCCCTGGCCGGTGCCGGGTTCCAGTGGCAGCACCCCTCGCTGGCCGAGGCCGCCGCCTGGGTGGCGGGCCCCTCCTAGCCCGCGGCGCCGGGAAGGATCTCCTGGATCCGCCACCTGCCGTCCACCGGCACCAGGACCAGGCGGAGCCGGCGCTCCCCCGCGGCGGCCGCCTCGGCCACGACCGAGCCGTCGGCTTCCCGTTCGCGGTACGGCGGCGAGGCCACGCTGAGCGCCACCACCGCCCGGGCGGGGGTGCTTTCCGGCAGGCTCTCGACCAGCGAGAGCCGGGCCTCGAACCCCTCCAGCACGTGGCCCGATTCCGCCAGCCGGGAACCGAGTGCGGCGTCCGCGGCGGCGGCGGGCGACCCCGGTTCGTTGACGTGCTCCAGTAAGCCGAGGCTGCCCGAGGCGAGGGCATAGGACCGGAGGCCGGCGAGGCCCCGGACGGCGTCCTCCGGCCGTGGCGCCGCGAGCAAATTCCGCAGTTCCGCGGGAACGTCCGGGGTTACTGCGGCTGCGGTCGGGTTGGCTTGGCCGGCGGGGCCCGAACCTGGCCCTTGGCCTGGCACCGGGGCCGGTCCGGGTGCTGGACCGGCGAGCAGCGGTGCCACGACGATGCCGCCGGCCGTGACGAGGGCTGCCAGCACAAACGCGGCCGCGATCCGTCGGATGCCGGCCCCGGCGCCCAGGAAGCCCGTCCTCCGGAGACCCTGCACCCTGACACGGGATGCTGCGTGCCGTGCCCGGGCTGCCCCTCCGGTCGCGGCTTCGGTCCCCGCTCGCGGCGTCGATACGGCGAGTGCGGGGCGAACCCGCGAGTCAGCCTTTGGACGGCGCCCCCGACCACGCCCCAGGCCCTGCGCCCTGCCCTGCCGGGCCCGGAGCCAGGCCCGGAGCCAGGCCGTCCGGCGCGCCCTCGCTCTGACGGGCAGGGACCGCCGGGTCAGCAGCTGCGGCAGCACGGTCGGGTGCACCGACGCCGAGAGGTCCACGGGCGCTGCCGGGGCGCTGCGGAAGACGGCGGCTGCAAGTTCTGCCGCGGACGGCCGCTGCCGCCGGTCGGTGCGCAGTCCCGCCTCGAGGGCCTCGGCGAGGCCGGCCGGAACCCCCGGGACCAGCAGCGGCAGCGGCGGCCGCTGCGTCTCCGGCTCCGGCGCCCGGCCGGTGAGGCAGAACCAGCCGAGGGCCGCCACGGCGTAGACGTCCCCCTCCGGCTGCAGCCCGGCCCGGACGGCGTCAACCGGCGCGGGGTCGCGGAACCCGTCCGTGCCGGGGCGGGACGGTTCCCCCGGGTCCGCCAGCATCCGGGCTACTCCGAGGTCGGAGAGCAGCGGCTTGCCCCGGGCGGTGAACAGCACGTTGCCGNCGCGGAACCCGTCCGTGCCGGGGCGGGACGGTTCCCCCGGGTCCGCCAGCATCCGGGCTACTCCGAGGTCGGAGAGCAGCGGCTTGCCCCGGGCGGTGAACAGCACGTTGCCGGGTGAGACGTCGCCGTGGGTAAAGCCGTTCCCGTGCAGATAGGCCAGCGCCTGCGCGATCGGCGTCAGGATCGTGACGGCTTCCCCCGGCGTCAGGCTGCCGCGCGCGGCCAGCAGCGCTGCCAGTGATCCGCCGGGCGCGTAGTCCAGCACCAGGGCCAGACCCGCGGCGCCGCCGCTCCCGTGGCGCAGCCGCACCACGGCACGGGCTTTGACGAGGTGTTCGTGCTCGAGCACGGAAAGGATCCGGATCTCGCGCCGCACGGCTTCCTCGGCGTCGTCCGACGCCGTTGGCCCGGCGGAGGCAAAACACTTCAGCGCGACGTCACGGCGCGTCACATGTTCCGTGGCCAGCCAGACCGCGGCGGTTCCGCCGCGCCCCAGCAGCCGGCCGACGTCGTACCCGGGAACTTGCGGGGGGCGCCCGGAGCCGGGCCGGGAGGGAAGCGTGTCATCATCCATAGCTCAGGAATAGCGGATCCGCGCCGTCCTTGCAGAAGTTATCCACAGGCATGAGAGCTTCACCACAGAATCGGTCCGCGGAAGCGCCGAGGACTAAGCTGGATGCCATGACTCTTGAGTTCTCCCAGCTGGGTCTGGCTCCCGACTTCGTCGACTACACCCGCGGCTGGGACATCCAGCGCGAGCTCCACGAGAAAGTCGTCGCCGGAACCGCCCCCAGCACCGTTCTGCTGCTCGAACATTCCGCGGTCTACACCGCCGGCAAACGCACCGAAGACCACGAACGCCCCTTCGACGGGACACCCGTGGTGCCGGTGGACCGCGGCGGCAAGCTCACCTGGCACGGTCCGGGCCAGCTGGTGGGCTATCCCATCATCAAGCTGAAGAATCCGGCCGGCATCCGGGACTACGTCGAGCGCCTCGAAGCCGTCATCATCGCTGTCCTTGCCGACTACGGCATCGACGCCGTCCGGATCAAGGGCCGCGCCGGCGTCTGGATCGACCAGGACGAGAAGGGCCCGGCACGGAAGATCGCCGCCATCGGCATCCGCGTCCACGAAGGCGTGACCATGCACGGCTTCGCGATCAACTGCAACAACGACCTGGCGCCCTACGCCCAGATCATCGCCTGCGGCATCACCGACGCCGGCGTCACCACGATCACGCAGGAGACCGGCCGGGACGTCACCCCCGCAGACCTCGTGTCGCGGATCACCGAGGAACTGCGCAACAATGAAGAAGCCCTAGTTGCAACCCATGAAGGAGCCCTACTGTGACACTGGCACCAGAAGGCCGGAAGATGCTGCGCATTG
>NZ_JBEEQE010000003.1:0-34460 GCF_040137805.1 Pseudarthrobacter sp. B907
GCCGGGGTAAGTCCACAGCGTTCCGTTGCCGTCCTGTGCCAGCAGGTCTGCGTTGCCGTCACTGGTGAAATCCCTTGCAACCGGGGACGGAGCCGGTCCCGTGAAGAGCAAGCGGTTGGGGGTGCCCGCTGACGCATTCGAGATGACACCCGGGGTGGCTGCGGAGGCCAACTCGGCTGTTACTGCCGCCGGCGTCCACTTCGGGTTCCTGGACAACACAAGCGCAGCAGCACCCGCAACGTGCGGAGATGCCATGGAGGTCCCACTCAGGGTGGCCACCGACGTGGTGGAGGTATCCCAGTCGGACTGGATGCCAACCCCCGGCGCGTACAGGTCAACGCAGGACCCAAAGTTCGAGAACGACGCCTGCCGGTCGGAGGAATCGCTGGCGGCGACGGTCAACGCCTCGGGGACCCGTGCCGGGGAGGACGTGCAGGCGTCCACCGTGGAGTTTCCGGCAGCGACCACGGCTGTGACGCCGTCGTTTATGATCCCCCGGATCGCGTCGTCCAGCGTCGCGCTTGCGGGCCCCCCAATGCTGAGGTTGGCCACGGCGGGCGTGCCGGCGGCATGCTGGGACGCTATCCAATCAAGCCCTGCGATGACGTCGGATTGGTATCCCGAACCATCGCAGCCGATCGCCCGGACCGGAACCACGGTCGCCGATTTCGCAACCCCGTAGGTCTTACCGGCGATGATTCCGGCCACGTGGGTGCCGTGGCCGTTGCAGTCGCTGCTGCCCTTGCCGTCAGCGATGGCGGTCCAGCCCGCGTCCACTCGGCCGCCAAAATCCGTGTTTTCGGCCAGGACGCCGGTATCGATGACGTAGGCACGGACGCCTGCTCCCGTTGCTGGCGGTGTGAACGTGCCGGAGAGCGGGAGCGCGCGTTGGTCGATTCGGTCCAGGCCCCAGGGTGGGGACTGCTGGGTGTCAGAAACCGTAATGGGCGAATCCGGCTCGATCAGGGAAATCCGTGGTGAATGAGCCAAGGCGGCTGCCTGTGCTTTGGTGGCGGTGATCGCCGCTCCCCGTAACGCTGCGGAGAAGGTCCTGCCTACACGCACACCCTGCGACCGAAGGGAGCCGGCCTCGTGGTCTACGTCGGCGCCCATGGAGAAACTGACCAGATACCGGCCGGCGTCCCCCGTTAGGGAAATGGCGGACGGCCTGCTGCCGCTCGCTGGTGGGGACGACGGCGGATCAGCGGCCGCGGTGGCGGGGAACGCAAGGGCAGGCGGCGCCGCCAGCATGACCGCGACCGCGGCTGACAGAACCGCGCCGAGGGATCCCCGGAAGTGCTTCGAAAAAGACATGTGGCCTCCTAGTGACCGAGCCGTCCTGCGGTGCACAAATCTCGCGTGGCTCCGCAGGTTGTTTCGGGCGCGGCAAAGGAAGGACCAAGTGCTGTGGGTTGGCAGCGAGTACGCGGCGCGGCAGTAACTTCGTTAGCCCCAGACAATCCCTTATGCTCCCCAGCTTCGGCGGAAACGAAAAATACCTTCCCAGATCACGCTGTCCGTTCGTGCGCAGGCGCTCCGGCTGAGCCCGGAACTCTTCTCAAGCGTAGAGCAGTTGGCCTGGCCTGACGGACGCTGTGATGCCCGCCATTTTACAACCCCGTTGTTCAAGGGCGTGCTGGCTTGCTCGCCCGGGATGTTGGCCGCTCAATTTGTCGACTGCAGCTGAGTGCCCGTATCTGGATCCGTTACCTTGCGGCTTGGCTCCAATGCTCACCGAGCAGCCGTGCCAGGCGGTCCGGCTCGATCCGGTGCGGGGGATCGAAGTGATGGCGCTCCGCAAACACCTCGAGGCGGAAGTCGGGGAAGACCGTGGCCAGCCGTTCAGCAATTTCGCCGTAATCGTCAGGATTGCTGAGACCGCCGAGGACGAAGAGAACCGGTCCTGTAAAGCCAGCTAGCCGTGTGCGGTCCAGATCGTAGGTTTTAAAGTTCTGCAGGAAGGCCTTGATACCGGCCGGCCGTTTAGACATCCATGGCGGCGGGGGACCCGGCGGGGGTGGCGGAAGGACGACGTCGGGCTTGACCCCCAGCCGCATGAAAGAACTCATAAATTCCGTGGGCGGCAGCACCTCGAGCAACTCGTACTGTTTCCAGAGTTCGGTGTGGGCGGCGCTCCAATCCCAATTTCCGGCCCAGGCTGCTTCGAGCAGGGTCAGGCTCAGAATGCGGTCCGGATGCTTGGCGGTCAATGCCAGGGCAGCAGCGCCGCCGCCCGAATAGCCAACCAGATGGAAGGTCTCCCAGCCCCGGGAATCGGCCTCGCGCAGGACGGCATCGGCCTCGGTGTCCAAGCTCCAGCCCGGCGGAGGTTCGTCGTCGGCGTAGAGTTCGAGGTCCTTGGCCACGGCCTGCACCCCGGTTCCCAGCGCCTCGATGAGCGCGCCGTAGGCGGGCTGTGCGGGGAGTACGCTTCCCGGAAGGAGAATGACCCGAGTTGGTTCCATGGCAGGATGGTACGCCCAGCCGGGGGAGCCCAGAAGAGCGCGCCGGTGGGCGGACACTCGCGATAGGCGATCGGCGATAGGTGACCGGAGCATCTGCCTGGCGTGGTGGTCAACGGGGGCTCTCGGTGTGGCTCCGACCGATTACTGTTTCGCGCGGTGCTGGTCTGTACAACGAATACCGGCCCACGGGAGACTGGCGCCATGCGCAAATTGACCTTCGGAATGAACGTGAGCCTGGACGGCTACATTGCCGCGCCCGGCGGAGACCTCGGCTGGAGCGTACCGAGCGACGAGTTGTTCCAATGGTGGTCCGACCGGGTTGGGGCCACCGGGCTGGCGCTGTACGGGCGCAAACTCTGGGAGACCATGAGCTCCCACTGGCCGACTGCCGACCGGCAGCCGGGCGCCACAGCGGCGCAGATCGAGTTCGCCCGCCGCTGGCGGGACATGCCCAAGGTGGTGTTCTCCTCGACGATCGGCTCGGTCGACGGCAACACCCGCCTGGTCACCGGGGACGCGGTCACCGAGATCTCTCGGCTCAAGGCCGACGACGGCGCCTCCATGGACATCGGCGGAGCCACCCTCGCCGCGGCGGCCATGCGGGCCGGACTGATCGACGAGTACGTGATCGTCACCCATCCGGTGCTGGTGGGCGGCGGCATCCCGTTTTTCACAGCCCTGGACAACTGGGTGAACCTGAGCCTGGTGGAGACCGGGACATTTCCCGGCGGTGTGCTCCTGACCCGGTACGAGACCCGGCGTTGAGTGCCCGAATGACGACTCTTGAAGGTGCGGTTGTTCTGGTTGTCGGCGCCACCGGCGGTCTCGGTTCGCGCATCTCCGCACAGTTGGAGAACCACGGCGCAACCGTTGCCCGGGCGTCAAAGTCTGCTGGGCATGATCTGCGCGCACCGTCGGTGATCCAGAAGCTGCTGGCTGACACGACCGGGCAGTACGGACGTCTCGACGGGTTGGTGGTTGCGTCAGGGGTCGTCGCGTTCGGCGCGGCATCAGACCTGGAACCCGCCACGCTGGACGAACTCTTCGCCGTGAACACGACCAGCCCCATTCAACTCATCACCCAGAGCCAGCCCTACCTGGCCGCTTCAGCCGGGGAAGGAAGGGAGCCCTTCGTGGTGACCCTGAGCGGCGTCGTGGCCGAGGCGCCCGTCGCCGGCCTGGCCGCCTACTCGGCGTCGAAAGCCGCGCTCGCGGCCTTCGTTGTCGCAGCGGGGCGCGAGTACCGGCGGGCGGGCATCCGGCTCCTGGACGCCCGCCCGGGCCACACCGGCACCGCGCTCTCCGAGCACCCAATCGCCGGGGCAGCGCCGCGATTTGGTGCGGCGCTGGATCCAGACCTGGTTGCGGCGCGGATTATCGCTGCGATCGTCGATGGCGAGAAGGATCTGCCTAGCGCCGCCTTTTAGGCCCGGCCCATGTCCTGCGATTGAGCGCCCAAGGAGCTAAGGGACCCCGAAGTGGGTTCGCGGCGGGGGAGGGGGCGTCCCTTAGAACAGCGGCCAGGGTACCGCCGGCATCTCACCGCTCGGAGCCGGAAACTGCCCTGCCCGGCGCAACCGGGCGCAGCGCGCGGCGAGCGAAGCGATTTCTTCGGCGCTGAGCAGGTCCGCAAGGTTTTGGCCCAGCCCGCCGCGCAGTCCCTCACTGACACGACCGATTCCCTCGTGTTCCTCGTCGGTCAGATCATCGCCCAGCCATCCCCACAGCACCGTGCGCAGCTTGTGGTCACGGTGGAAGGTGAGCCCGTGGTCCACGCCGTGCCGGTGTCCGTCCGTCATGGCAAGGATGTGGTCGCCTTTGCGGTCGGCGTTGTTGACGATGATGTCGAAGACCGCCATGCGTCTGAGCGCCGGCGTGTCTTCGTGAATGAGGGCGACCACGCGGCCGTTCTCATCCCGTCCTTCGAGGACGTGTTTCCAGCCCGTCTCCGGCATCTGGCCTGCCGCGACCAGGTCCACGGCGCTTTGGGCGGGGTCTGGCTCCTGCCAGAGCTGCACCATTCCTTCGCCCAGGGGGCCGTCGCGGAGCCAGGTGCGCGGCACGACGTCCCAGCCGAGGACCTGCGAAACGAGGTAGGCGGCCACCTCCCGGTGAGCCAGGGTGCCGTTTGGGAAATCCCGCAGCGGCTTTTCGCCTGCTATCGGCTTGTAGACGACCACCACGTCGCCGATGCTGCCCAGGAAGGTGGCGTTGGACGCCGTCGTGATGCGGCCGGTGAGCGTCAGCTCGGCGGTCACGAGGTCCGGCGCTGGCATCAGACCTCGGGCAGGGTGCAGGTGTGCCCGTCGGCGTCTATGGGGTAACCGCAGAGCGGGCACGCCGGACGCCCTGCTCCCACAATTTCCCGGGTGCGCTTGGCGAACGCGCGGGCGGTGCCCACCGGCATCCGCACTAGCAGCATTTCGGGCACGTCCGCGCCGTCCTCATCAAGGGGTTCGTCGTTGTCATCGGCATCGACGTCGGTGATGGGGTAGGCCTCTATGACGACCTGGGCGGTGGTTGGGTCCCACCCCAGGCTCAGGGCGCCGGTGCGAAACTGCTCCTGGACGGCCTCGAGCTGGTCATGGTCGACAAGTTCAATGGGGGTAGTCGTGGGAACGCTGAAGGGGTTGCCCTCGACGGTGCTGAGCTGGTCGAGAATTTCGTCGATCTTCTCTGCGAGCAGGGCCGACTGCTGCTTCTCCATGGCAATACTGACGATTTGCTTCCCTGCGCGCACCTGCAGGTAGAACGTGCGCGCCCCCGGAAGGCCAATGGTGCCGACGACGACCCGATCAGGCCAGGCAAATTCGTGAACACGTGTAGGCATGTCAGTATTTTAGGCACATGAGGTTCATGGCGCCTTCTGCCCTGCGCCGCCGCCCACCGGCGCATCGCCAGCGTCGATGCCGTTCGCCAGCCACGACAGGTCGCCCGCGTCGGTGTTGGTCGCGTGGACGGTCGGCCGGTTGGTGCCGTAGCGAACGATCGATACGGAGGCGGGGCCCACGTTAATCCGCTGGAACAGGTCAAGGTGCATGCCCAGCGCGTCGGCGAGGATGGACTTGATGATGTCACCGTGGCTCACCGCCACCCACACGGCCCCGGGCCCGTATTGGGCTTCGAAGGCTGCATCGTGGCGCCGGATCGCTGCCACGGAGCGCGCCTGCATCGCGGCCATCGATTCACCGCCGGGAAAGACGACGGCGGACGGTTGAGACTGCACAACGGGCCACAAGTCCTCGGCCGCGAGATCACTGAGCAGGCGGCCCTGCCAGTGTCCGTAGTCGCACTCGGTGAGATCGGGATCGACCGGCGCGGACGGCGTACCGGCCTGGCGATCGAGGATGAGCCGGGCCGTCTGCCGGCAACGCTCAAGGGGGCTCGACACCACCCCGGCCAAGGGCACGGCCGCGAGCCGGTCTCCGGTCAGGGCCGCCTGATCGCGTCCGACCTGGTCCAGGCCGACGCCGGCTGCCCGGCCGGCCAGCATCCCGGTGGCATTGGCTGTGGTGCGGCCGTGCCGCACGAGAATTACTGTCGCCATTCACCCAGCCTAACCACCCGACCACAAAGGGCCCGCGCTAAATTCGGCAGCGGAGGCCTGGGCTGCGGCCGCCCGTGGCCGGCGCCCGGGCCGGTCGGCGGTGGCAAGCGGGCGGGCCGGTAATGGCCGCTTAACTCGGTTGGAACCCTAAAAGCCCCGATCCGCATGAATCAGGGCTTTTTGCCGGATTCTGTCTTTATCCCGGAGTTCCGCATCCGTCAATCAATTTCGACAAAATTTACATAACGGGCCCGTCAATTGTTGCAGCTCGATAACGAACTATATCTGCGGTCAACTTTCATGCCGCTCCGCACCTTCGTGGGTTTACGCTTCATGCCATGTGAGACGCGCCACACTGCCGCTGGGGGAGTGTGGGCGTCTGTCTGGTGCCTACGGCGCCGGTCTCATCCACACCACAGAAACAAGGAGGCGGAATGCGCTTCGGTCGTATTTCCAAAGCAGTGGGGGTCGCGGCAGCAGCTGCGCTCGCACTGAGTGCCTGCGCCGGCAACAGCGGCGGGACAACCCCGCCGTCGTCTGCCGCGGCCGGCAAAACTGGCGGCTCGGCAACGGTCGTGGAGGTTAACGCGTTCAACACGTTCAACCCCAACACCGCTGACGGCAACACTGACATCAACTCGAAGATCAGCTACGCCACCCACTCGGGGTTCTACTACATCGACAACAAGCTGAACGTTGTACGCAACGAGAAGTTCGGCAAGATGGAAAAGACCTCGGACAACCCGCTGACGGTCAAGTACACCATCAACGACGGAGTTAAGTGGTCTGACGGGACGCCTGTCACCGCCGCCGACCTCCTGCTGCAGTGGGCCGCCTTCTCCGGCTACTACAACGACGCCGATGCGAAAGCAAAGACCGGAACGTCTTACTTCTCCTACGCCGGCGACCCGACCGGCATCGCACTGACCGACTTCCCGGAAATGGGCGCCGACGGCCGCTCCATGACCATCAAGTACTCCAAGCCCTTCGCTGACTGGGAAATCGCCCTGGGGGGCCCCGGCATCGACATCCCGGCACACGTGCTCGCCAAGAAGGCCGGCCTGGCCGACACCAAGGCGTTCACCGACCTGCTCAAGGGTTTGCCGCGCGGTGACGCCAAGGCCCCGAAGCCCGTGAGCGCCCCGCTGAAGGCCATGTCGGACATGTGGAACACCGGCTTCGACACCAAGACGCTGCCGGCCGATCCGAGCCTGTACCTGTCCAACGGCCCGTACATCGTCAAGAGCGTCAACCAGGACCAGTCCCTGACCATGGTCAAGAACAAGGACTACAAGTGGGGTCCGGACGCCAAGCTGGACGAGATCACCGTTCGCTACATCGGTGACTCGGCCGCCCAGGTCCAGGCGCTGAAGAACGGCGAAGCGGACATCATCGCCCCGCAGGCCTCCGCGGACACCGTGGATCAGCTCAAGGCACTGCAGAGCCAGGGCGTCACGGTGGAGGTCGGCAACCAGCTCTCTTACGACCACGTCGACCTGAACTACAGCGGCCCGTTCGCCGACAAGAACGTGCGTGACGCGTTCATGAAGGCTGTTCCCCGCAAGGACATCGTCGACAAGATCGTCAAGAAGCTTGACCCGAAGGCGGCTCCGCTGGATTCCCAGCTGTTCGTCCCGGACCAGGCTCCCTACGCCGATTCGGTCAAGGACAACGGTTCCTCGAAGTACAAGGATGTTGACGTCGAGGGCGCCAAGAAGCTCCTCAACGGTGCCACCCCGGAAGTCCGCATCATGTACAACAAGGACAACCCCAACCGTGTCGACGCTTTCTCGCTGATCCGCGAATCCGCCACCAAGGCCGGCTTCAAGATCGTCGACGGCGGCCTCGGCAAGTCCGACTGGGGCAAGGCCCTGGGCAAGGGTGGCTACGACGCCACCATCTTCGGCTGGATCAACTCGGGCGTGGGCGTCTCCGGCGTGCCGCAGATCTTCAAGTCCGGCAACGACTCCAACTTCAACAAGTTCGCCGATCCTGAGGCCGACAAGCTGATGGACGAACTGATTGTCACCACTGACAAGAGCAAGCAGGACGGCATCATCCAGAAGATCGACAAGAAGATCTGGGATTCCGCCTACGGCCTGCCGCTGTTCCAGGCAGTCGGCGTGGACGCGTACAGCGACCGCGTCACCGGCGTGAAGTACATGCCGAACCAGACCGGCGTCTGGTGGAACTTCTGGGAGTGGGCACAGAAGTAGCCGACGACCGCAAGTAACACTTGCTAGCTAAAGGCGTCGGGACCACGGCTCTACGGTCCCGGCGCCTTTCTAGCGGCACACCGACGATGACTTGGCCGGACCCGAATCCCTGCGGCAGCCGGCCGAACTCTGCGACCGGTCCTGGCAATCCCTGGGCCCGAATACCGAGGTTGTACTCCCCATGGTGACTTACATAGTCCGGCGGCTCATGACAGCCGCCCTCATTCTTCTCGGCGCTTCTTTCCTGGTGTATCTCCTGACAGCGGCGTCCGGAGACCCCCTCGAGGAATTCCGCGCTAGCAACTCCCCGCAAAAGCAGTCGCTGATGGACGCGCGCACCGAGCTCCTGCAACTGGACGTCCCTGCCCCCATCCGCTACTTCCGCTGGCTCGGCGGTGCGGCCCAGTGCCTCATCCCGTTCGCCAACTCCTGTGACCTCGGCAAGAACATCGCCGGCCAGCCGGTCACCGACGCCCTCGGCCACGCACTGGTCCAGACCCTGACGCTCGTCACCGGCGCCACGGTGCTTGCCATCCTGATCGGCATCACGCTGGGCATCATTACCGCCCTGCGCCAGTACAGCACTTTGGACTACGGCGTGACCTTCATGGCCTTCCTCTTCTTCTCGCTGCCGATCTTCTGGGTCGCCGTCCTGCTCAAGGAATTCGGCGCCATCGGCTTCAACGACTTCCTGCGTAACCCGGAAGTCCCCCTGCCCGCGGCCCTCGGCATCGGCCTCGGACTGGGCATCGTGGTCGCCGTCGCCGCCGGCGGGGCCGCGAAACGGCGCCTGATCATGGGCGGCGCCGTCTTCGCTTTCGTCAGCGCCGTCCTCATCTACTTCTCCGCCACCGAGTGGTTCAAGACTCCGGGCCTCGGCCCGGTGGTTATTGCCATTGCCGGCGTCGGCATCGCCTTCGCCGTCACCCTGCTCTCCGCCGGGCTCAAAAACCGCAAGGCGCTGCAGTCGGCGCTGATCGCCGTCGGCGTCGGGGTGGTCCTGTACTTCGTCGTCCAGCCGCTGCTGAACGAGGCGACGTTCCTGATGGTCGTACTGCTCGCCGTCGCCGCCGTCCTGGTGGGCGTGGGGATCGGCTACGTGATGGGCGGCTACGACCGTGGCCAGTCCATGCGTGCGGCCGCCATCACCTCGTTCCTGGTCGGATGCCTGATCGTACTGGACCGCTTTATGCAGGCCTGGCCGAGCTACTTCAACAACAGCCGCGTGCGGGGCCGGCCGATTGCGACCATCGGCGCCAACACCCCGAACATCGAGGGCGACTTCTGGGTCCTCGGCCTGGATTCCTTCACCCACCTGATCCTGCCGACCATGGCCCTGATCCTCATTTCGCTGGCCAGCTACACCCGGTTCACCCGGGCCTCCATGCTGGAAATCATGAACATGGACTACATCCGGACGGCGCGGGCCAAGGGCGTCTCCGAACGCACCGTCGTGATGCGCCACGCCTTCCGCAACGCGCTGATCCCGATCGCCACCATCGTGGCCTTCGACATCGGCGGCCTGATCGGCGGCGCGGTCATCACCGAGTCGGTCTTCTCGGTCCGGGGCATGGGCTTCCTCTTCCTGGACGGCATCTCCCACATCGACCCGAACCCGGTCATGGGCGTTTTCCTCTGTGTGGCCATCACGGCCATGGGTTTCAATCTCATTGCGGACCTCGCGTACTCCGCACTTGATCCGCGCGTAAGGGTAAAAGCATGAGCCAGCCAAGTCAGCAGGACGAAATCATGGCCGAGGAGGCCGTATTGCAGCCCGCCCCCGCGGCCGGCATCGAGCCCATCCTCGAAGCGAAGGGCCTGAGCCAGGGCCAGATTGTCCGGAAGCGTTTCCTCGGCCACACCGGCGCGATCATCGGCCTGGTGGTCTTTGCCCTGATCTTCCTGGTCGCCTTCACCTCGGTGGGTTACCTGGGCATTCCCGGCTGGTGGAAATACAACCACGAGGCCGTCTCCCCGTTGGTCAACGACGGCGCGCCGACCTCCTCGCTCTGGCCGCTGGCCTGGGGCGAACACCCCTTCGGCCAGGACCGGATCGGCCGCGACCTGTTCGCCATGACCATGCGCGGGGCCCAGCAGTCCATCACCGTTATGGTGGTCATCGGCCTGATCGCGGGTCTGATCGGCGTCCTGGTGGGCGCGATCTCCGGCTACTTCCGCGGCTGGGCCGAGGCGATTCTGATGCGCCTGACCGACGTCATCATCATCATCCCGGCCCTGCTCCTCGCGGCCGTGATGGCGCAGATGGCCGGCCGGCGCGACTCCGGAAGCTGGTTCGCCTCCTTCGCCAGCACCAACGGCGTGCTGGCCTTGGGCATCTTCCTGGGCCTGATCAGCTGGGTCAGCCTGGCCCGCCTGATGCGCGGCGAGTTCCTCTCGCTGCGGGAACGTGAATTCGTCGACGCCGCCCGGATCTCCGGCGCGAGCAACGCGCGCATCATTTTCAAGCACATCCTGCCCAACGCCGTCGGCGTGCTGATCGTCAACGTCACGCTGACCATGTCCGCGGCGATCCTCACCGAAACGGCGCTGAGCTACCTCGGCGTCGGCGTGAAGGCCCCGGACACCTCCCTCGGCCTGCTCATCTCGCAGAACCAGCAGGCCTTCTCCACCCGGCCCTGGCTGTTCTGGTTCCCAGGCCTGTTCATCGTCCTCATCTGCCTGAGCATCAACTTCATCGGCGACGGTCTGCGCGATGCCTTCGACCCCCGGCAGAAGAAATTCAACGCCAAGAAGGCCCGCGAGGTGGCGGCGCCGACCGCGGGGACAACGCCCCCGGATAAGACCGCCGTCACCGCGTTCGACGGACCCAAGGACAGCTAGGTGCGCTGCAGCGTTGTCCCCGCGGGGTCCCGGCCGGCCGGCGGCCGGCGACGGGGCGGCCGGCTACTGGACGGCGATCGTCCAGTAGCTGGCAGCGAGCAGGAGCACGGCCGCGCCGATGGCGGCCCAACGGGGCGTCACGACGGCGGCCGTGGCGCCGGCCTCGCCTGCGGTGAGCGCCCCGCTTTCCACCAGGTCCTGCCAGCGTGTGCGCACGATGCGGGCGGCCTGGCCGGAATCGGTGGTCTTCAGGTCACCGGGCCGGACGGATTTTCCGGGCCCGTAGCTGGTGTCCGGAAGCCCGTGCAGGTCTTCGGGGCGGGCGTTGCGTCCGCCCCAGATGCCGGGCGCCGGCGCAGCCCAGGCCGCGTAGCTGGCCCGCGCTGTGACGAGCGTCAGCGCATAGCGGGTGTCCACGTGCACCAAGGCGGCCCAGGGCACAACGACCGTCCGGAAGGGATTCTCCAGCGTCACTCCGCCGTCGTGCACCACAACGGCCGGCATCCAGAAGAACTGCCAGCCCAAGAACGCAAGCAGCAGCAGCGGGGCGGTGCTCGGCAGCCCCTCGAGTCCGGCCGAGGCGACCGTGGACGCGAGGCCGAGGGCCGCCACGGCCCAGGACAGCCAGGCGAACCATTTGTTCGTCCGGCCCTTGAAGATTTCGACGTTACCGGCATCGGGCACAGTGCTCATGCCCCCCATAATTCAGTATTCCGGGTCACAGCACTAATTGCCGGTGCGACGGCGACCCGGGTGGAAGGAACAACCCATCATGACTGACTTCATCACCCTTGATCCGGCCCCGGCCCCCGTGCCCGGGAAGGGCGGCACCGTCCTGGAGGTCCGTGACCTCAGCGTCGACTTTGGCGTCGACAAGAAGTGGGTTCCGGCGGCGATCGGCCTGAACTACGAGGTGCGCGCCGGTGAGGTGCTTGCGATCGTGGGGGAGTCCGGCTCCGGCAAGAGCGCCAGCTCGATGGCGCTGCTGGGCCTGCTGCCGAGCAACAGCCGGGTCAGCGGCAGTGTCAAACTCGCGGGCAAGGAGCTGCTCGGCACCAACGAGGCGAACATCCGCGCGGTCCGCGGCAAGGACGTCGCAGTCATCTTCCAGGAGCCCATGACGGCGCTGAACCCGGTCTACACCGTGGGCTCGCAGATCGTCGAAACCATCCGGCTGCACAACGAGGTCTCGCCGGACCAGGCCCGCGAGCGTGCCCTGCGGATGCTCGAGCTGGTGGAGCTGCCGGACCCGGAGAAGGCCTTCAAGTCCTACCCGCACCAGCTCTCCGGCGGCCAGCGGCAGCGCGCCATGATCGCCCAGTCGCTCTCCTGCGACCCCAAGCTGCTGATCGCGGACGAGCCCACCACGGCCCTGGACGTCACGGTGCAGGCGGAAATCCTGGACCTCATGCGCAACCTGCGCAACAAGCTGGACAGCGCGATTGTGCTCATCACCCACGACATGGGCGTTGTGGCGGACCTCGCCGACCGGATCGCCGTGATGCGCCGGGGTCTGATCGTCGAAACCGGCACCGCGGACGAGATCTTCCACAACCCGCAGCACGAATACACGCAGGCGCTGCTAGCCGCCGTCCCGCACCTCGGCCAGGGCGCGGAGAACGACGGCGACGTCGACGTCACCGCCGCCCTCGCTGCCGCCACGCAGGCTGAGATCCAGGCCATCCCGCGCTCCGAGCTGCTCCGGCGCGAACGCGAAAACGCGGCGGCGCTGGCCGCCGCGGAGACGGTGAAGCCGCAGGGCGATCCGGTCCTGGAACTCACCGACGTAGCCATCGAATACCCCAAGCAGGGGCGTGTGCCGGCGTTCCGGGCCGTCGAGGGCGCGAACCTCGCGATCTACCCGGGCCAGGTTGTTGGCCTGGTGGGGGAGTCGGGTTCGGGGAAGACCACAATCGGCCGGGCCGCCGTCGGCCTGCTGCCGGTCGCCGCCGGCACCATGAAGGTGGTGGGGCAGGACATCTCTGCCGCCAAAAAGAACGGCCGGCAGCTGCATGAGATGCGCCGGCACGTCGGCATGGTCTTCCAGGACCCCTCGTCCTCGCTGAACCCGCGCCTGCCGATCGGCGAAAGCATCGGCGAGCCGATGTTCCTCGCCGGGGTGGCCAAGGGGGCGGCGCTGCAGTCGCGGATCGAGGCCCTGCTGGACCAGGTGGAGCTGCCCCGCGACTACCGCAACCGCTACCCGCACGAGCTCTCCGGCGGGCAGAAGCAGCGTGTGGGCATCGCCCGGGCCTTGTCCCTGAAGCCGAAGCTGATGGTGGCGGACGAACCCACCTCGGCCCTGGATGTCTCGGTCCAGGCCAAGGTGCTCGAACTGTTCCAGAACCTGCAGAAGGAACTCGGCTTCGCCTGCCTGTTCGTCACCCATGACCTGGCCGTGGTGGACGTCCTGGCCGACCGGATCTGCGTGATGCAGCGGGGCCGGATCGTCGAACAGGGCAGCCGCGACCAGATCCTGCGCAACCCGCAGGAGCCCTACACGCAGCGGCTCCTGGCGGCCGTTCCGCTGCCGGATCCGGACAAGCAGCGCGAGCGGAGAGAGCTGCGGGCGCAGCTGCTCTCCGGCGCCAGCTAGGTCCGGATTCGGGGGATTTTGGGTTAGCCGAGCATAACCGGGAGGGGCCGGGGCGAATACTACCAGCGAGTATTGTGTGACTTGAAACTCACGGCGGTTGACGCTAGCCGTCATGGAGTTGTTGGATCACGGTTTGGCAACGGAGTTCCAACATCCGGACATTTTGCGGTTAGGCTACTTCCATATGTAGGCCACGTCACAGGGATACCCCTGTGCCCGGACCTGCCGGGAAGCACAAGTCTCTCCCGAACGAACTCCCACAACTCTTAGGAGGCGGAATGCGTTTTTCGCGCACTTCCAAAGCACTGGGCATGATGGCGATCGCCGCCATGGCCCTGACCGGTTGCGGCGGCGGCGGGTCCAACACCGCCGGCGGCAGCACCGGTGGCGACACCAGCAAGGTCATCCTTGCCGACGGCTCCGAGCCCCAGCGTCCGCTGATGCCGGCCGACACCAATGAAGTTGGCGGCGGCAAGGTCATCGAACTGATGTTCGCCGGCCTGGTCAGCTACGACCCCAACGGCAAGCCCGTGAACGAACTGGCCGAGTCCATTGAGGGCAAGGACGGCCAGCACTTCACCATCAAGATCAAGAAGGACCAGAAGTTCACCAACGGCGAGGCCATCACCGCCAAGACGTTCGTTGACTCCTGGAACTTCGGCGCGGCTGCCAAGAACGCACAGCTCAGCGGCGGTTTCTTCGAGAGCATCAAGGGCTACGACGAGACCAGCGCCAAGGGCTCCACGGTCGAGACCATGTCCGGCCTCAAGGTCGTCGACGACCAGACCTTCACCGTTGAACTCGCTCAGCCGGAATCCGACTGGCCGCTGCGCCTCGGTTACACCGCCTTCGTTCCGGTTCCCTCCGGCGCGCTGAAGGACCCGAAGGGCTTCGGCGAGAAGCCGGTCGGCAACGGCCCGTACAAGATGGCGGACGGCGGCTGGCAGCACAACGTGCAGATCCAGCTCGTTCCGAACCCGGACTACAACGGCCCGCGCAAGGCCAAGAACGCCGGCGTGACGTTCAAGATCTTCCAGAACGACGACGCCGCGTACCAGGACCTGCTGTCCAACAACCTGGACATCCTGCAGACCATCCCGACGAGCGCCTTGAAGAACTTCAAGTCCGACCTGGGCGAGCGCACCATCAACAAGCCGTACGCCGGCAACCAGACCATCGCGATTCCGGAATACCTGCCGGAGTGGAGCGGTGAAGCCGGCAAGCTTCGCCGCCAGGCCATCTCCATGGCCATCAACCGCGACGAAATCACCAAGGTCATCTTCAGCGGCGCACGCCAGCCCGCCAAGGACTTCACCGCACCCGTCTTGGACGGCTACAGCGACTCGATCCCGGGTTCCGACAACCTGAAGTTCGACGCAGCCAAGGCCAAGGAAGCCTGGACCAAGGCTGACGGCATCCAGAAGTGGGACGCCGAGAAGACCTTCACCATCGCCTACAACGCCGACAAGGGCGGCCACAAGGCATGGGTCGAGGCTGTTGTGAACCAGCTCAAGAACACCCTCGGCATCAAGGTTGAGGGCAAGCCGTACGCCACCTTCAAGGAAGCCCGCAACGACGCTACCGCCAAGACGCTGACCGGTTCGATCCGCGCCGGCTGGCAGGCCGACTACCCGTCGCTGTACAACTTCCTCGGACCGATCTACAAGACCGGCGCGGGCTCCAACGACGCGAAGTACGCCAACCCGGCGTTCGACAAGGCCATCTCCGACGGTCTCGCCGCCTCCTCCGTCGCCGACGGCAACAAGGCCATGAACAAGGCCCAGGAAATCCTCCTGACCGACCTTCCGGCCATCCCCCTGTGGTACCAGGTTGCCCAGGGCGGCTGGAGCGACAAGGTCACCAACGTTGACTACGGCTGGGACGGCGTCCCGCTGTACTACAACATCACCGGCAAGTAACAACTGAACAACGGCGGGGGCTGCCTGGATTGGGGCCTCCGCCGTTGTTTTGCATCCACACCGATTTCTCCCCGACGGCCAAAGCCTCGGGCGTACTTTCGCAGCCCGCGACCGTGACCATTCCGGCGTCGGTCTGCACCAATAGTGAAAAGGTTCTTCGATGAACAACTCCGCCGCATCCCTGGACCGGATGCCCGCTGACAAGGGTGTGCTTCGCTGATGGCGACATACATCCTCAAACGCTTTCTCCAACTGATTCCCGTCTTCCTAGGCGCAACGCTGCTGGTCTACTTCCTGGTCTTCAGCCTCCCCGGCGACCCCATCGTCGCCCTGTTCGGCGACAAGCCGGTCAACGAGGCCGTCGCCGCGAAACTGCGGGCCCAGTACCACCTGGACCAGCCGTTCTTTATCCAATACCTGCTCTACCTGAAGAGCATCTTCACCTTCGACCTCGGCCAGGACTTCTCCGGCCGGCCCATCGCGGCCGTGCTTGGCGAGGTCTTCCCGGTGACCGCCCGGCTTGCCGTGATGGCCCTGATCTTCGAAGGCGTCTTCGGCATCATCTTCGGACTGATCGCCGGCCTGCGAAAGGGGAAGTTCTTCGACGCGACCGTCCTGGTGGCGTCCCTGGTTGTCATCGGCATCCCGATCTTCGTCCTGGGCTTTCTGCTGCAGTTCACCATCGGTGTGCAGCTGGGCTGGGCCAAACCGACCGTCAGTTCGGCGGCCACGGTGCAGGACCTCATCCTGCCGGCCATCGTGCTGGGCCTCGCCTCCTTCGCCTACGTCCTGCGCCTGACCCGCACCTCCGTCATCGAAAACATGAGCGCGGACTACGTGCGCACCGCTACCGCGAAGGGCCTGTCCCGCTTCCGGGTGGTCCGGGTGCACATCCTGCGCAACTCCCTGATTCCCGTCATCACCTTCCTTGGCGCGGATCTGGGCAGCCTGATGGGCGGCGCGATCGTCACTGAAGGCATCTTCAACGTGCCCGGCGTCGGCAACCGGCTGTACCGGGCCGTGCTGTCCGGCGAAGGCCCCACGGTGGTCTCGATCGTCACCGTACTGGTGCTGATCTACTGCCTCTCCAACCTGCTCGTTGACCTGCTGTACGCCTGGCTTGACCCGAGGATCCGCTATGACTCCTGATTCCAACACCGCAAGGCCGGACGCTTCGGCGCCCGCCAAGCGCCACATCGAGCATTTTGTTGCCGACTTTGCCGAGACGCCGCTGCAGGCCACGGACAAGGTCAAGGAGGACCAGGCTCCGCTGAGCCTGTGGGCCGAGGCCTGGCGCAACCTGCGCAAGCAGCCGCTGTTCCTGATCTCCGCGTTCCTGATCCTGGTGGTCGTGGCCGTTTCGCTCTTCCCGGGGCTCTTCTCACCGATCGACCCGTCCTCGGAGGCGTGCCAGCTGGCCAACTCCGACGGGGGCCCCGCGTCCGGGCACCCGCTGGGCTTCACCCAGCAGGGCTGCGACGTGTACGCGCGCGTAATCTTCGGCACACGCTCCTCGGTCACCGTCGGCCTGTTCACCACCATCGGCGTCCTGCTGATCGGCGGCATCATGGGTGCGCTGGCCGGCTACTACGGCGGCTGGGTTGACGCCGTGCTGGCGCGCGTTAACGACATCTTCTTCGCGCTGCCGCTGATCCTAGGCGCCATCGTCCTGATGCAGCTGCCGATGTTCCGGGCCAACCGCACCGCATGGACCCTGGTCCTGATCCTGGTGACCTTCGGCTGGCCGCAGATCGCCCGGATCACCCGCGGCGCCGTCATCGAGGTCCGCAACGCGGACTTCGTGACTGCCGCACGGTCCCTGGGTGTCTCCAAGTTCGGCGCCCTGATGCGGCACGTTATGCCCAACTCGCTCGCTCCGATCATCGTGGTGGCGACGATTTCGCTCGGTACCTTCATCGTCGCGGAATCCACGCTGTCCTTCCTCGGAATCGGGCTCCCGCCCAGCGTGATGTCCTGGGGCAACGACATCCAGGCCGCGCAGGCCTCCCTCCGCTCGAACCCGATGCCGCTGCTCTACCCGGCCATCGCCCTCTCCATCACCGTTCTGAGCTTCATCATGCTGGGCGACGCCCTGCGTGATGCTCTCGATCCCAAAGCGCGCAAGCGATGAAAGGGGAAGCCGTGAACGCCCCTGTTGAAATCCGTGAAGAAGGTACGGCCGCGCAGCGTCCGCTGCTCGAGATCCGGGACCTGGCGATCAGCTTCAAGACCAGCGGCGGCGAAGTCAACGCCGTCCGCAACGCCCATCTGACCGTGATGCCCGGCGAGACCGTGGCGATCGTGGGGGAGTCCGGCTCCGGTAAGTCGACGACGGCGCTGGCCGCCATCGGCCTGCTGCCGGGCAATGGCGCGGTCTCCGGCGGGCAGATCCTGTTCGACGGCGAGGACATTTCGCACGCCAGCGAAAAGCGCATGATCGAACTCCGAGGCAATAGCATCGGCATGGTCCCGCAGGACCCGATGTCCAACCTGAACCCGGTCTGGAAGATCGGCTACCAGGTCCGCGAGACGCTGAGGGCCAACGGCCTCCCGGACGGTCCGGACGACGTCGCGAAGGTGCTCTCCCAGGCGGGGCTGCCCGACGCGAGGCGCCGGGCGAAGCAGTACCCGCACGAGTTCTCCGGCGGCATGCGCCAGCGGGCCCTGATCGCCATCGGCCTGTCCTGCCAGCCGCGCCTGCTCATCGCCGATGAGCCGACGTCGGCCCTGGACGTCACCGTGCAGCGCCAGATCCTGGACCACCTGGACAAGATGACCACCGAACTCGGCACGGCCGTGCTGCTGATCACCCACGACCTGGGCCTCGCCGCCGAACGCGCCGACAAGGTCGTGGTGATGTACCGCGGCCAGGTCGTAGAGTCCGGGCCGTCGCTGGAACTGCTGCAGAACCCGCAGCACCCGTACACCCAGCGGCTGGTCGCCTCGGCGCCGTCGCTGGCGTCACGCCGCATCCAGGCCGCCAAGGAACTGGGCGTCGAGTCGGACGATCTGCTGGCACCCGCCGAGGACGTCGTCGTCGAACCGTCCATGCCCGAGGACGTGCTCCGGATTGAGAACCTGAAGAAGGTCTTCAAGCTGCGCTCCGGCCTCGGCCGCTCCACCGACTTCACCGCGGTGGACGATGTCTCCTTCAGCGTCAAGCGCGGCACCACGACGGCGATCGTGGGGGAGTCGGGCTCCGGCAAGTCCACCGTGGCGCAGATGGTCCTGAACCTGCTCCAGCCCACCTCCGGCAAGATCGTGTTCGACGGCGTCGACACTTCCACGCTCAACAGCAAGGAAATCTTCGCCTTCCGCCGCCGCGTGCAGCCGATCTTCCAGGACCCGTACGGTTCCCTCGACCCGATGTACAACATCTTCCGGACCATCGAGGAGCCGCTGCGGACCCACAAGATCGGAGACAAGGCCAGCCGCGAGAAGAAGGTCCGCGAACTGTTGGACCAGGTGGCGCTGCCGCAGTCCACCATGCAGCGGTACCCGAACGAGCTTTCCGGCGGCCAGCGCCAGCGTGTCGCGATTGCGCGGGCCCTGGCCCTGGATCCCGAGGTCATCATCTGCGACGAGGCCGTCTCGGCGCTCGACGTGCTGGTCCAGGCCCAGGTGCTGAACCTGCTCGCGGACCTGCAGTCCCGGCTGGGCCTGACCTACCTGTTCATCACCCATGACCTCGCGGTGGTGCGGCAGATCGCGGACCACGTGTGCGTGATGGAGAAGGGCAAGCTCGTCGAGACCGGCTCGACGGACGACGTCTTCGACTCGCCGCAGCAGGACTACACCAAGGCCCTGCTCAACGCCATCCCGGGCGCCCGGTTGATGCTGCCGCCGGAAGTTGCCTGACCGGGAGGCCGGTTAGCGCAGCGGACCGCCTAAAGAAGGAGCCGGTGTCCACCCCGCGGGGGTGGGCACCGGCTCCTTTCGTTCGTTGTGGCCTGCGTGGCCCCGGTACGCCTTTGGTTCAGCGGGACGCGGCGGTGGCCTCCGCCCGGATTCCCATCTGCTGCAGCCGCTGGCCCAGGAGCACACCGAGGGCGTTGTTGCCTTCGTCGGTCATGTGCAGGCCGTCCGCCAGCAGCCGGGTCAGGTTGTAGCGGCTCAGCCAGTCGCCGACGCTGACGAAAGGGATGTCGTGTTTGTCCGCGATGGTGCCGAGCAGGGCATCGACCTGGGTGCGGCGGCCGCCGCCGTAGTTCGCGCCGCGGGCGAGGGTGCCGATCATCAGGAACTTGCTGCCGGGGTAGCGCTGCCGGAGGCTGGCGATCAGCCGCTCCGCGTTGGCGACGATCTGGGCGTCGGTGGCGCCGCGGGTGGCGTCGTTGCCGCCGCCCTGGATGACCACCAGGGGCGGGGAGCCGTAGGGCAGCTTCCAGTCGCCGCGCTGCAGGGCGTCGATGTAGTTGCCGGTCTTGCCGTTCGCGGCGACGAAGCCGGTGCCGCCAAGGCCGCAGAAGAACACGCCGTAGCCGGCCTTGCCCAGGCCCTGGCGGGTCCACGCGGTGAGCGGCTCGGACTGCGAGTCGCCGATCAGGACGGCGGTGTGCCGGATGTCCTCGACAATCACCTCGTCGCGGCCGTTGGCGGGGTTGCGGTACAGGGAACCCTCCGGCAGGGAGTCGGGGTCCGGTCCGGTGAGGAACTGGGATCGCGTGCCCTGGCCGGAGGCGACGGGCTCCCCCGGGGCGCCGGCAGGGGTGCGGAAGGCCTTGCCGCGGGCGTCCTGACCGGCGCTAACGCCAGGGGCGGAAGCGGCGTCGGACTGGCTTGGGGCTTGGCCGCAGCCGCCCAAAAGTACGCCTGCGGCGATTATCGGTGCGACGAAGCGGTACCTGGCCGAGGCGTTGCGCATTGATGTCTCCGGGCTGGCGTGCTGTTATCACAGCCATCATGGGGCATGTCCGCTCGAAAACCAAGTGACGTTGCTCACGTGGCGGGTGTGTTTCTCGCCAGCTGGCAACCGGGCGCCCTCCGCGGGCGGCCCCGTTTTTAGGCCAACAAATGCCCTAGCGTCTAGAATGGATGAAGGTGCCCTGTGCCAAAGGGCCGTACCTGTCGTGCGTTCCGGTTGGAAATGTCGCGATACAACAGCTGACTTCACCACTGAATCGAGCAATAACGCATGTCTGAAACCACCACCAACACTGCGGTAGCCACTGCATCGCGCAGTGACCTGCGCAACGTCGCGATCGTGGCCCACGTTGACCACGGCAAGACCACCCTGGTCGACGCCATGCTCAAGCAGACCAACTCCTTTGCCGAGCACAACCACCTCGAAGACCGCGTCATGGACTCCGGTGACCTGGAACGCGAAAAGGGCATCACCATCCTGGCCAAGAACACCACCGTGGCCTACAACGGTCCGTCCTCCAAGGGCGAGACCATCACCATCAACGTGATCGACACCCCCGGCCACGCCGACTTCGGTGGCGAGGTCGAGCGCGGCCTGTCCATGGTCGACGGCGTCGTCCTCCTCGTTGACGCCTCCGAGGGCCCGCTGCCGCAGACCCGCTTTGTGCTGCGCAAGGCCCTGGCCGCGCACCTGCCGGTGATCCTCCTGGTCAACAAGACCGACCGCCCCGACGCCCGGATTGAAGAAGTGGTGCACGAGTCGATGGACCTGCTCCTCGGCCTGGCCTCCGACCTCGCGGACGAAGTTCCGGACCTGGACCTGGACAAGATCCTCAACGTTCCGGTTGTCTACGCCGCCGCCAAGGTCGGCCGCGCCTCCCTCGAGCAGCCCGCCGACGGCACCGCCCCGGAGAACGAGGACCTCGAGCCCCTCTTCCAGGCCATCATCGAGCACATCCCGGCACCGACCTACAACCCGGACGGTGTCCTGCAGGCGCACGTCACCAACCTGGACGCCTCGCCGTTCCTCGGCCGCCTCGCGCTGCTGCGCATCTACAACGGCACCCTGCGCAAGGGCCAGACCGTGGCCTGGGCCCGCGCCAACGGTGAGCTCAAGAACGTCAAGATCACCGAACTCCTCGCCACCAAGGCGCTGGACCGTGTTCCGGCCGAGTCCGCCGGTCCGGGCGAGATTGTCGCCGTCGCCGGCATCGAGGAAATCACCATTGGTGAGACCCTGACCGACGCCGAGAACCCGCAGCCGCTGCCGCTGATCACGGTGGACGATCCCGCGATCTCCATGACCATCGGTATCAACACCTCGCCGCTGGCCGGCAAGGTCAAGGGCGCCAAGGTCACCGCCCGCCAGGTGAAGGACCGCCTGGACAAGGAACTGATCGGTAACGTCTCCATCAAGGTGCTGCCCACCGAGCGTCCGGATGCCTGGGAAGTCCAGGGCCGTGGCGAGCTCGCGCTGGCCATCCTGGTTGAGCAGATGCGCCGCGAGGGCTTCGAGCTGACCGTCGGCAAGCCGCAGGTTGTCACCAAGACCATCGACGGCAAGATCCACGAGCCGATGGAGCACATGACCATCGACGTGCCCGAAGAGTACCTCGGCGCCGTCACCCAGCTCATGGCCGCCCGCAAGGGCCGCATGACCAACATGGCCAACCACGGTACCGGCTGGTGCCGCATGGAGTTCATCGTTCCGGCCCGTGGCCTGATCGGTTTCCGCACCAAATTCCTCACGGACACCCGCGGCGCCGGCATCGCCGCCTCGATCTCCGAGGGCTACGAGCCGTGGGCCGGCCCGATCGAGTACCGCACCAACGGTTCCATGATCGCCGACCGCGCCGGTGTGGTGACGCCGTTCGCCATGATCAACCTGCAGGAGCGTGGCTCCTTCTTCGTCAAGCCCACCTCCGAGGTCTACGAGGGCATGATCGTCGGCGAGAACTCCCGCGCCGACGACATGGACGTCAACATCACGAAGGAAAAGAAGCTCACCAACATGCGTGCAGCTTCCTCGGACACCTTCGAGAACCTGACGCCCCCGCGCGACCTGACCCTGGAAGAGTCCCTCGAATTCGCCCGCGAGGACGAATGTGTCGAGGTCACCCCGGATTCCATCCGTATCCGCAAGGTCATCCTGGACACCAACGAGCGGGCCAAGGCCAACCGCGCCCGCGCCAAGGTCTAGTCTCCGCGTTTACGCTGAGGCCTTTGTGAACAGAAGAGCTGCCGGTATGGCAGGCGGCATTGCCACCGCCGTGCCGGCAGCTCTTTTTGCTGCCCTCGCGGGCACCATGCTGCACGGCCAGCACCTGGTGGTCAACGGCGTCGAGGTGCCGTGGGGTGCTGTGGCCGCGCTGGTGCTGCTGGGGGCCGTCGAGCTGTGGCTGGGGGCCGCTTTCCGATCCCCGCTGCCGGCGGCCGCGTGCGGTGTGCTGTGCTACGCGCTGGCGGGCTGGTGGTCCACGCTGGAGAGCGGCAAGCGGCTGATCATCGGCGACCTTGCCGGGAATGTCTGGGTGTACGGGATCGCGGGCGTCACCCTCGTGGTGCTGGCCTGGAGCCGGCGCTTCGCACGGCGGGGCCGGTAGCTCACCCCCTCGGGATGGACATGCCCGTCCTTGGTTCGTCCGGATGGACATGCCCATCCTTCGCTGCCGCCCTGACTGGACATGCCCATCCTTCGTGCCCGGGACTGGACATGTCCGTTATCCGTGAGCGCCCTGACTGGACATGCCCATCCTTCATGCCCGGGACTGGACATATGGGCACTATGTCCAGTGGTCGCGCCGCGCAATGGACATGTCCGTCGTTCTCAACCCGCGGGGGATGGGCATGTCCGTCCGAACGCCGTTTGGGCGGCCACGATGTTGTGCACATAGCGGAATCCGGGGCTGTCCCGGTCGGCCTGGCATCGAAACCATGGTGCGCATGGTCAAAATCACTGAAGTCATGTCAAGGTACGACGGGGTAGCACGCGCCAAGCATCTCTCGGCCGCGGGGATTTCGGGCTTTCAGCTCCGGACCGCCCTGGCAGACGGCGCCGTCGCCCGCGTGTCCCGCGGCGTGTACGCGCTTCCGGGTGCGGACCCGCTGCTGGTGGCCATCCGTTCCCTGCCCGCCGAGCCCGCGTGCGTCAGCGCGGCCCATTTCGGCGGCCTTTGGGTGCTCGAAGCGCCCCAACAACCGCATGTCGCACTGACCCATAGCCGAAGCTATTCGGGCTTTGTCTGCCACCGGTCGGCCCACCCGCCGACCCTGCTGGACACCGTGGTCCAAAGCCTCCGCTGCCTGCCGGAGTTGGAGGGTCTCGCGATTGCCGAATCCGCCGTCGCACTCAAGGGTCTTCCGCTCTCCTCCCTGAGACTGCGGCTGGCCGGCCGGAGTGACTCCCGGGAGCGCAGGATTGTCGCGGCCATCGTTCCGCAGTCGCAATCGATCATCGAGTGCCTCGCGCGGTTCCACCTTCGGCGCGCGGGCTTCCACGTTGAATCCCAGGTCAACATCCCGGGAATGGGCCATTTGGACCTCAAGGTCGACGGGAGGCTCGGAATCGAGACCGACGGTGCAGGCTTTCACATGGACCGGTCGAGTTTCGAGGAAGATCGACGACGGTGGAACGTCACCACCAGATTGGGGATTCCCACCCTGGTCGTCACCTATCCATTGCTCAAATACCGCCCGGAAGAATTCATTGCCATGGTCCGCGAGGCGTTGAACCGGCTTTCCGCGGCCGCGTGAGTCATGGCGACTCGAGATCGGTACATTCTGTGTCGCGAGCAATGGGCATGTCCGTCCCGGGCGCTCTGGGGGAATGGGCGTGTGCGTCGTGCGGGTCAGCGGATGGACAGAACGGCATTATGTCCATTCTTGGCACCAGGAGACGGGCATGTCCCGTGGAGGATGGTGCGGGAGGCGGGCATGTCCGTCCCGGGCGCTCTGGGTGATTGGGCATGTACGTCGTGCGGGTCAGGGGATGGACATAACGGCATTATGTCCATTCTTGGAACCAGGAGATGGGCATGTCCCGTGGAGGATGGTGCGGGAGGCGGGCATGTCCGTCCCGGGCGCTCTGGGGGAATGGGCATGTGCGTCGTGCGGGTCAGCGGATGGACAGAACGGCATTATGTCCATTCTTGGCACCAGGAGATGGGCATGTCCCGTGGAGGATGGTGCGGGAGGCGGGCATGCCCGTCCCGGGCGCTCTGGGGGAATGGGCATGTGCGTCGTGCGGGTCAGCGGATGGACAGAACGGCATTATGTCCATTCTTGGTACCAGGAGACGGGCATGTCCCGCGGAGGATGGTCCGGGGAATGGGCATGTCCGTCGCGGGCGGGTTACGGGAGGGCATGTCCCCGCGGGCCCCGCCGCGGCGGGGGTGGCGGGACCTCCTTGGCAGCCACCACCAGGGCGAGGGGGACGACGACGTCGGCCCGCCGGGTGCGGACGGTGCACTCGCTCCCGGTGCGGGCCACCAGCTCGCCCAGCGCATCGGTCAACCCGCCGTCGATCCGGTGGCGCACCACCACGCGGGTCCCCAGCGGGGCGTCGGAGAGGAACTGCTGCGGCGGCGGGATCGGAGAACTCACCCGTCCATCGTAGGGCGAGCGGGCTCTGTGACGCCCGGCTAGGTTCGCGGGATCAGGCTGGGAGATAATAGGCTCAGAAGTCAGCAGCCCGGCGCTCAGGCCGGGAGCAAGATCCGGCGGGATGCCGGAACCAACGTGGAGAGGCCAGGGACGTGACGTACGTAATCGCGCAGCCGTGTGTAGATGTCAAAGACAAGGCATGTATCGAAGAATGCCCCGTCGATTGCATCTACGAGGGTGAGCGTTCCCTGTACATCCACCCGGACGAGTGCGTGGACTGCGGGGCCTGCGAGCCGGTCTGCCCGGTCGAAGCCATCTATTACGAGGACGACACCCCCGAGGAGTGGGCCGACTACTACAAGGCCAACGTCGAGTTCTTCGACGTCCTCGGTTCCCCGGGCGGCGCCGCCAAGATCGGCAACACCCACACCGACCACCCCATGATCGCCGCACTGCCGCCGCAGAACCAAGACAACTAGGACGGCCCTCCGGTGACTTCTGCGGTGCGCAGTTTCGGCCTCAGCCTGCCCGACTACCCGTGGGAGGCGATGGCGCCCTACCTCGCGCGCGCCGCCGCCCACCCCGGGGGAGCGGCCAACCTCTCGATCGGCACCCCGGTCGACGACACCCCTGCCCTCGTCCAGGAGGCGCTCCGCGCGGCGGCCAACGCCCCCGGCTACCCGACGGTGCACGGCACGCCGGCGCTCCGGGAAGCGATCGCGGCCTGGTTTGACCGCCGCCGCGGCGTCCCCGGACTCGACCCGCAGAACGTGATGCCCACCGTCGGGTCCAAGGAACTCGTGGCCTGGCTGCCGTTCCTGCTCGGCCTCAAGCCGGGCGACGTCGTCGTGCGGCCCACCGTCGCGTACCCCACCTACGACATCGGGGCCACCTTCGCCGGCGCCGATCACGTGGCCGCGGACGACCTTGACGAACTCGACGCCGACACCCGGTCCCGTGTCCGGCTCGTCTGGGTTAACTCCCCGGCCAATCCCACCGGCAGCGTCCGCGACGCCGACTCCCTCAAACGGATCGTCGGCCAGGCCCGGGACCTCGGCGCCGTGGTCGCCTCGGACGAGTGCTACGCAGAACTTGGCTGGGGGGAGTGGGACGTCCAGCGCGGCGGGGAGCCTGTCCCCAGCATCCTGGACCCCCGCGTCGCCGGCGGCTCCCTCGAGGGCCTGCTGGCCGTCTACTCCCTCAGCAAGCAGTCCAACCTGGCCGGCTACCGCGCCGCCTTCGTGGCCGGCGACGGCGCGATCATGGCCAACCTGGTCAACAGCCGCAAGCATGCGGGCATGATCGTGCCCTACCCGGTCCAGGAAGCCATGCGTGTTGCCCTTGGCGACGACGGGCACGTGGCCGCGCAAAAGGACCTCTACCGCGGCCGCCGCGAACGGATCGTCCCGGCGCTGGAGCGTTTCGGGCTCACCATCCACGAATCCCGGGCCGGGCTCTACCTCTGGGCCACCGCGGGCGAGCCCACCTGGGACACCGTCGGCCGGTTGGCCGACCGCGGGATCGTCGTGGGCCCCGGCGTCTTCTACGGTGACGCCGGCCACGGCTTTGTCCGGGTGGCGCTGACCGCCACGGATGAACGGATCGATGCCGCCGTCGAGCGGCTGGCTACGGGACCGTAACAATGCTGTGATGCGGGGCACAAGATACGCGATTTGGACGCGTTGGAGAAGCCCCGGATTAGTGCCACCCGCGAACTGGCGGTAGTTTTTAACTGACTATCAATGGTGGCTTTCCACAAGAAGGCAGCGCAGCCGTTGGAATCCGTGTGCAGATACAGGTTCCGTGGGCCGCTCCACCAGATGTTGGATCAAGCTTTCAACAGGGGCCCTGACGCCTCATGAGGAGAATCCATGACTGAGACCACCAGTGCAACCCTGCGTCATGCGGGCGGCGAGCTCGAGCTCCCCCGCATCAAGGTTGTTGAAGGGAACGAAGGCTACGACGTTTCCAAGCTGCTGAAGCAGACCGGCGCCGTTGCCTTCGACCCCGGTTTCATGAACACCGCGGCCACCACCTCGGCCATCACATACATCGACGGCGACGCCGGCATCCTGCGCTACCGGGGTTACCCGATCGAGCAGCTCGCCCAGCACTCCAGCTTCCTGGAAGTCTCCTACCTGCTGATTTACGGCAACCTGCCGACCCCGGCCGAGCTGGAGGCTTTTGACCAGCGGATCCGCCACCACACCCTGCTGCACGAGGAGCTCAAGGGCTTCTTCAGCGGCTTCCCGCGCGATGCCCACCCGATGCCGGTGCTGTCCTCCGCCGTGTCCGCGCTGTCCACGTTCTACCAGGACTCGCTGGACCCGTTCAACGCCGAGCAGGTTGAGGTCTCCACCTACCGGCTGCTGGCCAAGATGCCGGTCATCGCCGCGTACGCGCTGAAGAAGTCCGTCGGCCAGCCGATGCTGTACCCGGACAACTCCCACAACCTCGTGGAGAACTTCCTGCGCCTGAGCTTCGGCCTTCCGGCCGAGCAGTACGAGGTGGACCCGGTGGTGGCCAAGGCCCTGGACCTGCTGCTGATCCTGCACGCGGACCACGAGCAGAACTGCTCCACCTCCACCGTGCGGCTGGTCGGCTCCTCCAACGCCAACCTCTTCGCCTCCGTCTCCGCCGGCATCAACGCCCTCTTCGGCCCCGCCCACGGCGGCGCCAACGAGGCCGTGCTCAAGATGCTCCGCCAGATCCAGGCCGACGGCATCAAGCCCGAGGACTACATGGAGAAGGTCAAGAACAAGGAAGACGGCGTCCGCCTGATGGGCTTCGGGCACCGGGTCTACAAGAACTACGACCCGCGCGCCAAGATCGTCAAGGCCACGGCCCACGAGATCCTCAGCAAGCTCGGCGGCAACGACGAGCTGCTGGAAATCGCGCTCCGCCTCGAAGAGAAGGCGCTGCAGGACGACTACTTCATCGAGCGCAAGCTCTACCCGAACGTGGACTTCTACACCGGCCTGATCTACAAGGCCATGGGCTTCCCGGAGAAGATGTTCACCGTGCTGTTCGCCATCGGCCGCCTGCCGGGCTGGATCGCCCAGTGGCGTGAAATGATCAGCGACCCGAACACCAAGATCGGCCGCCCGCGGCAGCTCTACACGGGAGAGCCGGAACGTAACTACCCGGCCGTCTAAGGACAGCCAAACCACGACGCCGGCTGCGCACCTCGAGCATGAGGGGCGCGGCCGGCGTCGTTTGTTGTGCCACTTTTGGTGCTGGAGTTGCGCGTGTGAACGGCGTGGGAGACCCGGGAACGGGCACGCCCGTGCTAAAAAGGAGCAATGCCCAAATTTGTCGACGCTGCTTTGCGGCGCCAGGAAGTTGTTGAAGCCGTCTTCAGGATTGTCGCGGCAGACGGGCTCGAGCGGGCCTCCCTGCGCGAGGTCGCCGACGAAGCCGAGCTGGCCGTCGGCTCCGTGCGGCATTACTTCGCCAGCAGCGACGAACTCCTGGCCCACTCCTTCGGCGTTGTGGTGGACCGGATCGCCGGCCGGCTGGAGACCGCGGAGGCGCGGCTGGCGGGAACCGCCCCCGGCTCGGAGGAGCACCGCAGCGGCGTGTTAACCCTGCTGGGGGAACTGCTGCCGCTGGACGAGGAACGCGCTGTCGATGCCTGCGTCTGGATGGCCTTCAAAAACGCGGCCCGCACGAGGCCGTTCCTGGCCCCGGAAGCGGACCGCAGCCACCGCACGGTGGCGGCCGTCGTCGGCCGGCTGATGATGGACCTGGCCGCGGCCCGGGACGGCGGCGCGGACGGGCCGGACCGGCAACAGCTCGTCACCGAGGCCGAGCGGCTGCTGGCCACCCTGGACGGGCTCACCATGCACGCCCTGCTGCAGCCGGAGTGGATGACGGCTCAGATGTGCCACGATGTACTCGAAGCCCATCTGGCGAGCCTGGGCGGCCGCGGCACCAGCCATTAACGTGCACTACCTTCAGGAATAGACTGGAAAAGTACGTCTTGCCAAGGGAGGCAATCGGATGCACCACACAGGCGGGCCCGGCTGGCGAATCACCATGGACACCTCCGGACCGCTGCTCATAGCGCTGTACGTCCGAGACGCGGCCGGCCTCGAAGCCGTCGGCCATCCCGCACTCTGCCACGCCGCCCCGAAGATCCGCGCCTCGGACCATTCGCACCTGATCGAGGAGGTGGGCGGCATCAGTGCCCTCAAGACCGAGTGGGAGGCCTGGTGGGCGCAGCTGCTGAAAGCCCATCCGGAGATGGAACCGGAGCTGGGCCCGCCGGGGTTCCGCGCCTTCGGGAACTCGCCGGCCCTGCGCCGTGTGGTGCAGGCGCACTTCGGTGCGGCCCTCAGCTGGGCCCGCGAACGCCGGGGGGAGTACCTGGCCCTCGAGGCCGAGCGCGATGCCAGCGGAGCCACCGGGGTGCTCGCCGACCTGGTGGAAGACCGGCTGCTGGAGGTCGGCCGGGCCGCACGGGATTTTGAGCTGACCATCATCGAGCTTCCCCTGGCCGAGCCGCGGGCCTGGTACCTGGAGCCGGACAAAATCATCATGAGCTCGGCCCTGCTCTCCGAGCCGGAGCTGTTCCGCAGCTACGTCCAGCCCGTCGTCGAACTGCTGGTCTGAAGCGGGCGGCGCCGGCTACGGGGCGGGTTCCCCGGCGACCGTGATGCTCACCTGACCCGCGGGCGCGTCCGCGGCCTGCCAGCCATTGTGGGTCGCCCGGTTCCAGCTGCGCCCGTCCACCCAGACCTCGGTGATCGAGAGGGCCTTGGCGTTGGCCACCGCCCACTGCGCGACCGCCCATCCCCGAGTGTCCTGCGCCTGCACCGTGACCGTCCGCCCGGCGGCCGTCGCCGGGATGGCCCCGAAAGCCGCTGCCAGGCGCTCCTGGAGCAGCCCGGCGTCCCCGGCCGCGTCCGGCGCGCGCAGCGAGCAGTCGAGGCCCTGCGCCGTATGGCCGGTCAGGGCGGAGGCGAACGCCCGCGCCATTCCCTCGTGCTGGGCGTAAGCGCCCGGATACGCCGAGCGCTGGACTTTCTGGGCCGCGTCGGTGATAGGGATGACCTCGTACCCCGGCACCTTCAGCAGCGCGTCGTAGAAGGCGTTCGTGGCGTGGTACGGATCCATCACTTCGTCCTCGGTGCCCCAGCCCTGGGAGGGGCGCTGCTGGAACAACCCGCGGGAATCAGGGCCGGCCTGGTCGCCATGGCCGATATTGCGCAGCTTCGACTCCTGCATGGCCGTTGCCAGGGCAATGCTGGCGGCGCGGGCGGGCAGCCCGCGCCGGACCGCGATGGCACTGATGAGGGCGGCGTTGGCGGCCTGGTCGGTGGCTAGATCGTCGCCGCCGGAGCCAGCGGCGGTGCAGCGCTCGGTGATCAGGGTCTCGGAGCGCTGCAGGAATTCCACTGCCGTATAGACGGCGCCAGCCACCATGGCCAGGGCCAGCAACAGCACGATCCGACGGCGCCAGCCACCTCTGCGTGCCACGTAACAACTCCCTCGGGCCCTATCCGGGCCGGTCCAGTCTTCAGCCGGTCTCTGTCCGGTCGGTGCCTAGTTGGCGTGCAGAGCCTCGTTGAGCTCGACGGTCTGCCCCTTGCGCGCCAGGACCTCCACCTCGCCGCTGGAGGAGTTGCGGCGGAAGAGCAGGTTCGGGACGCCGGAGAGCTCCACGGCCTTGACGATCCGGCTGGTGTCCTCGCCGTCGGCGTCCTTCTGCCCCACCACACGCACCCGGGTGCCGGCCGTGACGTACAGCCCGGCCTCGACGACGCAGTCGTCGCCGATGCTGATGCCCACTCCGGAGTTGGCGCCGAGCAGCACACGTTCGCCCAGGGAGATCTTTTCCTTGCCACCGCCGGAGAGGGTCCCCATGATGGAGGCGCCGCCGCCGACGTCGGAGCCGTCACCGGCCACCACGCCGGCGGAGATCCGGCCCTCGACCATGGAGGTGCCCAGGGTGCCGGCGTTGAAGTTCACAAAGCCCTCGTGCATGACGGTGGTTCCTTCGGCGAGGTGTGCGCCGAGGCGGACCCGGTCGGCGTCGGCGATCCGGACGCCGGAGGGGATGACGTAGTCGACCATCCGCGGGAACTTGTCCACGCCGTAGACGGTCACGGCGCCGCGCCGGCGCAGCCGTGCGCGGGTCAGTTCGAAGTCCTCGACGGCGGCCGGGCCGAAGTTGGTCCACACGACGTTGGGCAGCTTGCCGAAGATGCCGTCCAGGTTGATGCTGTTGGGGCGCACGAGGCGGTGCGAGAGCAGGTGCAGGCGCAGGTAGGCGTCCGCGGTGTCGGCCGGGGCCTCGTCGAGGTGGGCCTGGACAAACACGACCTTCTGCTCGGTGCCGCGGTCCGCGTCGTCGCCGGCCGCGGCGATCTCGAGCAGAGACTGGTCTGCGTTCGCCACATCGCGCAGGCTATCCGCTGCGGTGCCGAGCGCCGGCGCCGGGAACCAGACGTCCAGCACGGTGGCCTCACCGTTGCGGGTGGCGATGGTCGCGACGCCGTAGCCGTAGGCGGAGCGGGAGTCGTCGGGCACGGCAGCAGAAACGGTTTCAGTCATGACCCCAAGTCTATAGACGGCCCCCGCGCTCCCCGAAACCGGTGACGGCCCCGGGCGGGGGCAGGAGGGCATATACAGTGGAACGGTGACTGAGCATACTGCCCCTGCCCGCCTGGACCTGCGCCAGGACGTTGCCCTGCTGACCGCGGACATCATCGACATCTTCAGTGTCTCCGGGGAGGAGGGCCGGCTCGCCGACGCCGTCGAGCACGCCCTCCGCGCCATCCCGCAGCTGGAGCTGGTCCGCGACGGCGACGCGATGATCGCGCGCACCAGCCTGGGCCGCGCCGAGCGGGTCATCCTCGCCGGGCACCTGGACACCGTCCCGCTGCCGACCACCGAGGGCGCGCTGGGCACCGTCCCGTCCTACTGGCCCTCCGGGGCTCCGGGCGAGGGCATCCTGTACGGGCGCGGGGCCACTGACATGAAGAGCGGCGTCGCGGTGCAGCTAGCCCTCGCTGCCGGCCTGTTCGACGGCGGGGCGGAGCCGAACAAGGACGTCACGTTCGTCTTCTACGACCACGAGGAAGTCGAGGGCGTCAAGAGCGGCCTTGGCCGGCTGGTCCGCAACCACGGGGCCCTGCTGGAGGGCGACTTCGCGATCCTGCTCGAACCCACGGACGGCACGGTGGAGGGCGGCTGCAACGGCACCATCCGGTTCGAGGCGACCACCCTCGGCGAGGCCGCCCACTCGGCGCGGGCCTGGATGGGCAGCAACGCCATCCACGCCGCGGCCCCGATCCTGGACCGGCTGGCCGCCTACGAGCCGCGGACCGTCAACGTCGACGGCCTCGACTACCGCGAGAGCCTCAACGCCGTAAAGATCCACGGCGGCACGGCCGGGAACGTCATCCCGGACCGCTGCGTGGTGGAGATCAACTACCGCTTCGCCCCGGACAAGTCCATGGCGCAGGCGGAGGAACACGTCCGTGAACTGCTGGCCGGCTTCGACCTGGTCCGCACCGACGGCGCCGCGGGAGCCCGGCCGGGCCTGAACCACCCCGCCGCCGCGTCCTTCGTGGCCGCCGTCGGGGCCGAGCCGAAGCCCAAGTACGGCTGGACCGACGTCGCCCGCTTCAGCGAACTCGGCGTCCCCGCCGTGAACTTCGGCCCGGGCGATGCGCTGCTGGCCCACAAGGACGATGAACACGTCGACGCCGAGGCGATCCGCGTGTGCTTGCGGGCCCTGCGGAGCTGGCTGGGCGTGTAACCCGGTCCCGGGCCGCCCGGGGGACGCATTAAACAGTGAAGGTCCGGAACCCGACGGGGTTCCGGACCTTCATCCGTTGGGGCGTTTGCCCGTGCGGCCTACTTGGCCGGGGCGGTGCCCGCGACCGGGGCGTGCGCCATGCCGCCGGCGGCCTTCTTGGAGCCGCGCTTCTCGATCCAGATCGCGAGGCGTGAGACCGCGAGGTTGATCGCGATGTAGATGGCCGCGGCCACGAAGAACACCGGGAAGAGGAACTGCGGACCCAGGAAGTCGGCCATCACCTGGACGGCCCGTAGCAGCTCGCCGTAGGCCACGATGTACCCGAGCGAGGTGTCCTTGAGGAGCACCACGAGCTGCGCCACGAGCGAGGGCAGCATCCGGCGGATGGCCTGCGGCAGCTCGATGGTCAGCCGCGACTGGAAGCTCGTCAGGCCGATCGCAAGGCCGGCCTCACGCTGTCCCTTGGGCAGCGACTGGATGCCGGCGCGGATGATCTCGGCGAAGATGGCCGAGTTGTACAGGACCAGGCCTGCCACCACGGCGATGAAGGAGCTGGTGGCGAAGACGAGCAGCACGAACAGCATCATCAAAACCACCGGCATGCCGCGCAGGAACTCCAGCACAATCCGGGTGGGAATGCGGATCCACGCGAGGTCGGAGATCCGCATCAGGCACAGCAGCAGGCCCAGCGGGAAGGCGATGACGGCGGAGACGGCGGCGGCGCTGAGGGTGGCCCCGATGCCGTCGGCGATCAGCTTCCAGACATCCGCCTGGCTAAAAATGGCCCACCGCCGGCCCTCGAAGATTCCCTGCTGGGCGAGAGTCATCACGGCCAGCGCCACGAGGGCGCCGATTGCGATCACGCCGATGACGGAACCGATCAGGGAAATGCGACGGGCCTTGGGTCCCGGGACGTCGTAGAGAACGGAGCTCATCGTGCGATCGCCACCTTTCGTTCAACCACGTTGGCGAGGTAGCCAAGCGGGACGGTAATCAGCAGGTAGAAGAAGGCGACGCCGACCAGGACCCACATGACGGCGTCGCCGTGGGAGTTGGCCAGCTGCTTGCCGTAGCCGAAGAGCTCCAGGACGTAGAACGCGCCGGCGACGGAGGAGTTCTTCACCAGGGCGATCAGGATGTTGATCAACGGCGGGATCACCGTGCGCAGGGCCTGCGGCAGGATGATCAGGGAGAGCACCTGGCTGAACTTCATGCCGATGCTCCGGGCGGCCTCGGCCTGGCCGACCGGGACGCTGTTGACGCCGGAGCGCACGGCCTCGGCGATGAAAGCCGAGGTGTAGGCGCTCAGGGCGATGATGGCGGCGACTTCGAACTGCTGGAACGTAACGCCCAGGCGGGGCAGCACCACGGCGGCGAAGAAGAACGCGATGGTCAACGGGGTGTTCCGGACCACCTCCACGTAGGCCATGCTGAAGCCGCGCAGCGCTGCGATGGGGGAGACCCGGGCTGCCGCGAGCAGGGTGCCGAAAATGAGGGCGAAGATTCCCGAGACCACTGCCAGGAAGAGGGTTCTGAGAAAGCCGTCCCAGTACTGGGGCAGGCTTTCAATGATGACGTCCATAAGTTCCTTCAGCTGCGTTGAGGGGATTCAAGCGTTAGCAGGGGTGTGGGGGGGGGAGCGG
>NZ_JBEEQE010000003.1:34596-297067 GCF_040137805.1 Pseudarthrobacter sp. B907
GCGACCGCCACGGCCTGCTTAGTAGCGGTTGATGGCGGGGAGCTTCGGGGCCGTCTTGATGACGGCGCCGGCGGTTGCTTCCCAGGCCTTCTTGTACGAGCCGTCCTTGTCGAAGGCTTCGAGCTGATCGTTGATCCAGCCGCGGAAGGCCTTGTCGTCCTTCTTCAGGCCGATGCCGTAAGGCTCCTTGGTGAAGGTCTCGTCGGAGGCGAGCTTGAAGGCTTCCGGCTCCTTGTTGACGAACCCGGCGAGGATGACGTTGTCGGTGGTGATCGCTTCGACCTGCTTGTTGCGCAGCGGCTCAAGGCAGGCGGAGTAGGTCGCGGCCGGGACCAGGACTGCTCCGTACTTCTCCACGATGGTGGAGGCGGGGGTGGAACCGGTCACGGAGCAGACGTTCTTGCCCTTGACGTCTTCGGGCTTCTTGATGGAGTTGTTGTCCTTGTTCACCATCAGGGCCTGGCCTGCCTCGTAGTACGGGCCGGCGAAGTCGACTTCGGTCTTGCGCTTGTCGTTGATCGTGTAGGTGGCGACGATGATGTCAACCTTGCCCTGCTTGATGAACTGCTCGCGGTTGGCGGAAACCGTCTCGACCCACTCGATCTTGTCGGCGGAGATGCCGAGCTTGGCGGCGATCAGCTTGCCGATCTCGACGTCGAAGCCGACCGGCTTTCCGTCCAGGCCCTTCTGGCCGAACAGCGGCTGGTCGAACTTGGTGCCGATGGTGATCTTGCCTGAGGACGAAAGCTTTGCCATGGTGCTGTCGGCGGCGAAGCTCGGCTTCTCGGCTACGGGCGGATTGGTAGTGGAGGAGCTGCCGCCGCAGGCGCTCAGGCTCAGGGCCAGAGCTGCGGATGCGGCAACCAGAAGGGATTTCCTTCGGGTCAAAAATGCCATCATGACATTCCTTTCATTGGACGGCCGCCTCACGGCGGCCCGGGTGCGAACTCTGCGGATGTTCGGTGGTGGTCTGGCGCAGCGGAAGGGTCAGTGCGTCAGCAGCTTGGACAGGAAGTCCTTGGCGCGGCTGCTCTTCGGGTTGGTGAAGAACTCTTCGGGCGTCGCGTCCTCGACGATCTGGCCGTCGGCCATAAAGACCACGCGGTCCGCGGCCTTGCGGGCGAAGCCCATCTCGTGGGTCACCACGATCATGGTCATGCCCTCCTTGGCCAGCTGGATCATGACGTCGAGGACCTCGTTTATCATTTCCGGGTCCAGCGCGGAGGTGGGCTCGTCGAAGAGCATCACCTTCGGCTTCATGGCCAGGGCGCGGGCGATCGCCACGCGCTGCTGCTGGCCGCCGGAGAGCTGGGCCGGCAGCTTCGGCGCCTGGTGCCCGACGCCGACGCGCTCCAGCAGCGCCATGGCGTCCTTGTCAGCCTCGGCCTTGGGCACACCCTTGACCTTGATCGGTCCAAGGGTGACGTTTTCCAGGATCGTCTTGTGCGCGAACAGGTTGAAGGACTGGAAGACCATCCCGACGTCGGCGCGCAGCTTGGCCAGTTCCTTGCCTTCGGCGGGCAGTTCGTTGCCGTCGATGGTGATGACACCGTCGTCGATGGTTTCCAGACGGTTGATGGCGCGGCAGAGCGTTGACTTGCCGGAGCCCGAGGGCCCGATGACAACAACAACCTCGCCCTTGCGGACGTTCAGGTTGATGTCCTTGAGGACGTGCAACTGGCCGTAATGCTTGTTGACGGCATTCAGGGAGACGAGGGCATCGCCGGGCACTTGAGTAGTCATAAGAAGAATCTAGCGAACATTAGCCGGATATGACCGCAATCACTCCCAGTTGGTCCACATCGTGACCCAAGAGATACCCGCAGGTCAGGGTCATACCATACGCTCCGCCGGGCACGACGCGCCGGACCGCCGGGCCCGGCGATCCGCGCTAGCCTATGGGCATGAGTACCGAGCCGCAGCCCACCCCAGACCAGACCGCAGGGAACGCCGGTTCCGGCCGACGCGAGGTCCCGCCGGCCAACGGCATCCGGCATAAGGGGCCCCTGGAGCTGCGCCGTAAGGCGGCGAAGGTCACGATGTCGGACCAGACGTTGCTGGACACCAAGGGCCCCGGCCAGTTCGTCCACACCGACCCGTGGCGTGTGCTCAGGATCCAGAGCGAATTCGTGGAAGGCTTCGGCGCCCTGGCCGACCTGGGCCCGGCGGTCAGCGTGTTTGGTTCCGCGCGGACCGTGCCGGGGAGCCTCAACTACGAACTGGCCGTCGACGTCGGCCGGAAGCTGGCCGACGCCGGCCTGGCCGTCATCACCGGCGGCGGTCCCGGGTCCATGGAAGCGGCCAACAAGGGCGCCGTCCAGGGCAACGGGGTCTCCGTGGGGCTCGGGATCGAACTGCCGTTCGAGCAGGGGATGAACCAGTGGGTGGATCTGGGCATCAACTTCCGCTACTTCTTCGCCCGCAAGACCATGTTCGTGAAGTACGCCCAGGGATTCATCGTGCTGCCCGGCGGCCTTGGCACCCTGGACGAGCTCTTCGAAGCCATGGTCCTGGTGCAGACCCGGAAGGTGACGTCCTTCCCGATCGTGCTGATCGGCACCGCGTTCTGGAGCCCGATGCTGGAGTGGCTGCAGACTACACTGGTGGCCGAGGGCATGATGGCGGAGGAGGACCTCGACCTCGTGCAGGTGGTCGACGACCCCGCGCTCGCGGTGGAACTCATCGTCGAGGGCGCCGCCAGGCACCGCAACCCCACCGGCAACAACCCCGGCACGGGGAGCAACGGAATGGGGAACGGCGGAATGGGGAACGGCGGAATGGGGAACGGCGGCGCAGTGAACGGCAACGGCCCGCGGGCCTGAACAGTCCGCCCGGCCGCGTCTGGCACGATGGAGCTGTGAGTTTCTTCCTGGTCTTCGTGGCGATCGTGCTGGCCGCCGTCGCCATCCTCGTCGGCACCGACCTGGCGCCGCGGGTCTTCCGGCGCCGAACCGGCGAGCAGCCCTTCGAGGACGGTTTCGACGAGCCCGTGGCCTCACTGCCGGCCGTGCTGCTGCCCGCCGAGGCGGAACCCGCCGACGTCGACCGGATCCGCTTCGCCGTCGGCGTGCGCGGCTACCGGATGGACCAGGTGGACCAGGTCCTCGACGAGCTGCGGGACCAGATTGCCCGGAAGGACCGCGAAATCGCCGGCCTCCGCAGGGAGCGGGACCGCAGTGAGCTGGAACACGGGGAACCGGAACGCGCCGGGCATGAACGGCAGCCGGACCGTCCCCGGCCGGATCAGGCCCCGTGAACGAAACCGCACAGGCCGGGCTGAACGCCGCCGCGTGGAGCCGGATCGCGGCCGCCGGCGCGCGCACCGCCGGCTGGCCCTGGTGGCTGCAGATCGGCGCTCTCTACCTCGCCGCCCGCCTGGTCAGCGCCTGCATCTTTATGGCGGCCGCCCTGCAGCAGGGCGTGAACCCGTGGTTTCCGCCGAAGCCGGACTACTGGAACTTCATCAACATCTGGGACGCGCGCTGGTACGGGGAAGCGCTGCGCAACGGCTATCCGGCCGTGCTGCCCACCGACGCGGCCGGCAATGTGCAGGAGAACGCCTGGGCGTTCTACCCGCTGTTCCCGCTGCTGGGCAGGACGCTCGCCGGGCTGACCGGGATGGCCCCGGCGGCCGCGCTGGGCCTGATTGCCATGCTCTCCGGGCTGGCGGCGGCCCTGGTCATCTACCGGCTGTTCCGGCTCAGGGCCACCCACCGCACGGCGCTGTGGGGCTCGGTGTTCGTGGCCACCTTCCCCGTGGCGCCGGTCCTTCAGGTGCCGTATGCCGAGTCGCTGAACCTCCTGCTGCTGGCCGCGGCGCTGCTGCTGGTGGTGCGCCGGCGCTACCTGTGGGCCATGCCGGTGGCGGTGCTGATGTGCCTCTCGCGCCCCACGGGCGTGCCCTTCGCCGCCATGGCAGGCCTGCTGTTCCTGTACCGGGTGTACCCGCACCTTGAGGCACGCTTGCCCCGCCTGCCGCGGACCGCCGGGGAAGACGGCAGCGGCCTTGGCGCCGGAGCGGTCGCCGGCACCCGCGGGCACAGCGCCGGCGAGCTGTGGTCGCTGGCCGGGCTCACCGCGGTCAGCGGCCTTGGCGCGCTGTTGTGGCCCGCCGTTGCCTGGGCTGTCACCGGGGACCTGCAGGCCTACACCAAAACCGAGACCGTATGGCGGGGGCACGACCTGGTGCCGTTCAAGCCCTGGTTCGACACCGGCGTCCAGCTCTTCGGCCCCGCCTTGGGGCTGCTGGCACCGTTCGTTTTTGTGGCCGCCTTCGCGCTGCTGATGATGTCCCGTCCCGTGGCGGCGCTGGGAGCGGAGCTGCGGCTGTGGTGCGTTTGTTATATGGGTTATCTGCTGGTCTTCCTGCACCCGCAGACCAGCACCTTCCGGATGCTGCTCCCGCTGTTCCCCCTGGCCCTGGCCGCGGCCCTGGTGTCCCGCTCCCGCGCCTACCGCGGGACTGTGGTCATCATGTTCCTGCTGCTGCAAATGGTGTGGATCGTATGGCTGTGGGCGTGGGCCCAGCTGCCGGGCGGCGGCGACTATCCGCCGTGACGCCGGACACCTTTACGGACCGGAGCGGCGGCTTTGCCCGGCGGCCTGGAATGTCCATCGATTAGCTACACGCGCGTAATTACGGGATAATGGCCCTAAGCAAGGAAAACTGAGTGTTGAGCTACGGCGGCTGCCACCACGGCCGCCAGGCGGCTTGTTTGACCAAGCGGACGCAGCCCGGCCGGGCTGGCAAGTCACGGGACTACTAAGGGGGATATTCCTCATGGCGGCTATGAAACCACGCACCGGCGACGGCCCTATGGAAGTGACCAAAGAGGGCCGCAGCCTGATCATGCGTGTTCCGCTCGAAGGCGGGGGGCGGCTTGTGGTCGAACTCAACGCTGCCGAAGCGACCAACCTCAAGGAATGCCTCGTCGGCGTTACCGAATAACGTCGACGTCGCAGGACGAAAGGGCCCGCTGCCTGATGGCAGCGGGCCCTTACTGCTTTTGCACCACAGGGGTGGAGGGCTATTTCTTGACCGCGACCAGCAGGCCGTCGCCGGTGGGCAGCATCGCGGAGGCGAGCCGGTCGTCGTCGCGGATGGACTTGCCAATCTGGCGCAGCACCACCGTCGTCGCCTCCCGGGCGGCGGGGTTGGAGACCCGGTCCTTGTCCAGCGCGTCGTTGACAATCAGCAGGCCGCCGGACTTGAGCAGCCGGATGGCCTGTTCCACATAGCCGGGGTAGTTGGGTTTGTCCGCATCAATGAACACCAGGTCGTAGGCGCCGTCGGTCAGGCGCGGCAGCACGTCCCCGGCCCGGCCGGAGATGGTGCGGGTCCGGTTCGCCGGACTGCCGGCCTCCTGGAAGGACTCGCGCGCGGCACGAAGGTGTTCGACGTCGACGTCGATGGTGGTCAGGACGGCCTGCGGGCCAAGGCCCCGCAGGATGCACACGCCGGAAACACCCGCGCCGGTGCCGATCTCCACCGCGGTCTGCGCCTTGGAAGCAGCCGCGAGCACCGTCAGGACGGCTCCGACGCCGGGGCCGATCGGCGTGACGCCGAGTTCGAAAGACCGTTCGCGCGCGTGCAACAAAACCTCATCCTCGGCAGGCAGATCTTCTGCGTAGGACCAGCTCGTGGACTTATCGGCGCTCATGGGTATCGCTTTCCGGGCAGGAGGGGAGTGTTTTATACAGCGTACTGTGTCAGTCCCTGCGTCCCCGTCACGGCGTTCCGCCGTCGGCGGAAGAAGCCTGCGGGTCAGGAAATTCCCAGCTTATTTTGAAATGATGGGTATCCGCTCATCCGCGTGGTGACCGGCGCCGAATCAACGATGTAGGACCTTGCACCCGCAAGTACCATCGAGGCGTAAGCACCATCCGCGAGGGGAGTGGACAATGTCGGTTCTGGCAGGTGTCCCTGTAACTGAGGAGTCCCAGCCCACGGCCGAGGCCGAATGGGTCAGGCCGACGTGGGAAGAGGTGGTGACCAACCACTCCGCAAAGGTCTACCGGCTGGCATACCGGCTCACCGGCAACAAGTACGACGCCGAGGACCTCACCCAGGAGGTGTTCGTCCGCGTCTTCCGCTCGCTGGAGAACTTCAAGCCGGGCACCCTCGACGGCTGGCTTCACCGGATCACCACCAACCTCTTCCTGGACCAGGCGCGCCGCAAGAGCCGGATCCGGTTCGACGCCTTGGCCGAGGACGCCGAATCGCGCATCCCCGGCCGCGAGCCCGGCCCGGAACAGAGCTTTGAGTTCAACAACCTCGACCTGGACGTGCAGGCCGCGCTCGAGGAACTGCCGCCGGACTTCCGCGCCGCCGTGGTGCTCTGCGACCTCGAAGGTCTCTCCTATGACGAAGTCGCCGTGGCGCTGGACGTCAAGCTCGGCACCGTCCGATCCCGGATCCACCGCGGCCGCACCATGCTCCGCGAGAAGCTGGCCCACCGCGACCCGAGGCCGAAGCCGGCCGCCAAGCAGGCCCTGAAGCCGCGGCTCAAGATGCCGCGCATCGCCGGCCTCCTCTGAACCGGGCAATGGGTCAGCTGAAACACTTCCTCAGTGGCCTTGCGTGCAGATACTTTGGCCGCACGCCCCGACGTCCCCGCCTCGGCGCGACGCCGCTCACCGGTGCCGCCCAGGAGCGGCGTCAGCGGCACCTTGCGCGCTGCGCCGAGTGCCGGGTCCGGCAGCAACGCGAACGCCAGTACTTGGAACGGCTGCGCGGTGCCGCCGTGCCCGCCGTCAGTGACGACCTCACCGCCAGGCTGCTCGCACGCGCCGGGGAGCTTGCCGCCGGCCACCCGGACCATGGGCCCGCCGCGTCAGCGCCTGCTCCATCCGCACCCGGGGACCCCGCCCCGGCAGCCGGGCCGTGGGTGACCCCGCACGGGCGGCGGGCTGCGCAAGCGCGGCCCTGGCGGCTCGCGGTGCAGATCGCCGGCGGAGTGGCCGCCACTACGGCCCTGATGGTCGGGGCCGCCTACGTCATGGGCAGCGACACCCCGCCCGCTCCTGAGGGCGCCTTCGCCGCGGAGCTCCCCGCCCGGCTGAACGGGCCGGCCCTGTCCTCCGAGACCGTCTCCGGCGCCGCCTGGAAGCTCAGCGGAGGCCCGGACGTGACGCCTGCCGGTTCGTTGAGCTCCGAACAGCTTTCCGCGCTGCGCGCCCGCGGCTGGGCCTGCCCTGAGCTGCGGGAGCTGGGGTACCACCTGCTCTGGGCCCGCGGCGGCGTCGCCGGCGGCTCGGAGGTGCTGGAACTGCGCCTCACCGACGGCCGGCACTTCGCCACCGTCCTGGAACAACACAGCAGCCAGCCGGCCACAGAGGAGCCGGGCACAGAGCCGCCGCCCACTGCGGTGCCGGTCAACGTGCTCACCGGCCATCCGGCCACCGAGGACGGTTTTGTGCCGGCCGGGACGGACGGGGCGGTTGCTCCCCAAAGCCCCGCAGCGGCTTCCGGCACGCTGTGGGTCAACCGCCAGGCACCGTTCCGGGCCATCTACCGGACGCCGGCGGCGACCTTCACCTACATCTCCGAACTGCCCGAGGAACAGGCCAACGACGGCGTGGGCGCCCTCGTGCAGTCCCGCCCGGGCCATGCCGAGCCGGCGCACGGCGGCGACGGGATCGCGGCCCGGCTGGAGCGGGGCTTAGAACGGATTGTGGAGCTGCTCGCGCGCTGAGTTCCCGCTGCCCGCCCGGGTGCAGCGCGGACCTGCGGAATCGTCGAGCGCACGGCTGAGAGGGTAATCTTCCTAGAGTGTTTGGAATCAACGGACCGGAATTCATAATTCTGCTGATCGTGGGCCTTTTGGTGATCGGTCCCAGCAGGTTGCCCGAATACACCCAGAAACTCGCCAACATCGTCAAGGAAGTCCGGCGGATGGCCTCCGGCGCCCGCGAGCAGATCAAAGAAGAAGTCGGCATCGACATCGACGATGTGGACTGGAAGAAATACGATCCCCGGCAGTACGACCCCAGGCGGATCATCAAGGAAGCCCTCCTCGAGGACGACACCAAGCCCGTCAGCGCGGGGGCGCCGGCCGCCGTGGCCACCGCCGAGGAGCGGCCCCCGGCCCGCGTCATCGAGCGGCTGCCCGAGGGCGAGTCTGCTCCGTACGACTCCGAGGCCACCTAGGGCGGACGCCCCGGACGGGCCAGCTTAGCGGACGGCCGGCGGGGCGTCAGGTTCAGCGCGGCTGTAGGCCCAGCGACAGGCCGTTCAGGCCGCGCGGGCTGGACGCCAGCCGTCCGGCGATGCCCGTCAAGGCCGCCGCCGCCGGAGTCTCCGGCCGGCCCAGCACCAGCGGGACGCCGGAGTCCCCGCCCTCGCGCAACAGGATGTCGAGCGGGATCTGGCCCAGCAGCGGCACTTCGGCGCCCACCGTGGCGGAGAGCCGCTCGGCGAGCACGGCGCCGCCGCCGCTGCCGAAGAGTTCCATCCGGGCGCCGTCGGGCATTTCCAGGTAGGACATGTTCTCCACGACGCCGGCCACGGACTGGCCGGTCTGCACCGCGATCGCCCCGGCCCGCTCGGCGACGTCGGCGGCTGCGGCCTGCGGGGTGGTGACCACCAGGATCTGGGCCCCTGGCAGCAACTGGGCCACCGAAATGGCGATGTCCCCGGTGCCTGGCGGCAGGTCCAGGAACAGCACATCGAGGTCGCCGAAGTAGACGTCCGTGAGGAACTGCTCGAGCGCACGGTGCAGCATCGGCCCGCGCCACGCCACAGGCTGGTTGCCCGTGACAAACATGCCGATCGAGATGACCTTGACCCCGTAGGCCACCGGCGGCAGAATCATGTCGTCCACCCGGGTGGGTGCCTGGCCGATGCCCATCAGCGCGGGGACGGAGAAGCCGTAGACATCCGCGTCGATGATGCCCACCCGCAGCCCCTGCGCGGCCAGCGCGCAGGCCAGGTTCACGGTGACGGAGGATTTACCCACGCCGCCCTTCCCGCTCGCGACGGCGTAGACCTTGGTCAGCGAGCCTGGCGCGTTGAACGGGATGCCTCGCTTGCCGCCCGGGCCGCGCAGCTGCTCCTTGAGGGCATCGCGCTGGTCCTGGTTCATGACCTTTAGTTCGACCTCGACGGCGCTGACCCCCGGCACGGCGGAGAGCGCCGCTTCGCAGTCGGCGGTGATGGTGCCGCGCAGCGGGCAGCCGGCGATGGTCAGCAGCACGGTGATCCGCACCCGTCCGGCGTCGGACACCTGCACCGAATCCACCATGCCAAGTTCGGTGATGGGCCGGCGCAGTTCGGGGTCGATCACGGTGGCCAGTGCTGTGTGCACGGCCTGCTCCAGGCCGGAGGTGCCAGCGGGTCCCTGCGGGGTGGTCATGCGGGCGTGGCTCAGCTTTCGGGGGAGGTACGGGGGGCGGAGGAGTGCGGGCTGTCCGGCTTGCCCTCGCTCCGGACGCGCGGGATCTGCTGGGTGCGCGGGCTGCGCTGCTTGTCCCGGCGTTCCTTGAGCTTTTCCTTAACCTTGTCGCGCGGGGTTTCGTGCGCGCCGGCGGAGGGGTCGTGGGTGCGCAGTTCCTCCTGCGCTTCGAGCATGTCCTCCAGCAGGCTGCGCAGCTCGGCCCGGACGTAGTCGCGGGTGGCGACCTCGCGCAGGGCGATGCGCAGGGAGGCGAGTTCCCGGGTCAGGTACTCGGTGTCCGAGAGGTTCCGCTCGGCTCGCTGGCGGTCCTGTTCGAGTGAGACCCGGTCCCGGTCGTCCTGGCGGTTCTGGGCCAGCAGCAGCAGCGGAGCGGCGTAGGAGGCCTGGAGGGAGAGCATCAGGGTCAGCAGCGTGTAGCCGAGCGCCTGGGAGTCGAACTGCCACTGTTCCGGCGCGAAGGTGTTCCAGACAATCCAGAAGACGCAGAACACCGTCATGTAGACCAGGAACGTCGGGGTGCCCATGAACCGGGCGAAGCCCTCCGTGGCGTGGCCGAAGGCGTCCGGGTTGGGGGAGAACTTGGGCAGGATCCGCGCCCGGCCGCTCAGGGGCGTGTCGAGGCTGCCGGTGGTCCTGGCTCCGGGGCGGACGGTGGAGTTCCGTGGTGTGCTGCTATCAGCCAATGCGGCCTCCAAGTTTCCTTATCGGGGCGTCGTCCTCGTGGGCGCGCCAGTCATCGGGCAACAGATGATCAAGCACGTCATCAACAGTCACCGCCCCGACGAGCCGGCCGTCGTCGTTGACCACGGGGAGCGAATTGAGGTTGTAGGTGGCCAGGGTGCGGGCCACCTCGCTGATGTGGGCCTGGTCCGAGACCGGTTCGAGGTTCTTGTCCACCAGGTTGCCCAGCGGTTCGGGCGGCGGGTAGCGCAGCAGCTGCTGGATGTGCACGACGCCGAGGAAGCGCCCGGTGGGCGTCTCCAGCGGCGGGCGCGCGATGAAGATCGAGGAGGCCAATGCGGGGGAGAGTTCCTCGCGGCGGACGTGGGCGAGGGCCTCGGCGACGGTCGCTTCCGGGGGCAGGATGACCGGGACGGGGGTCATCAGGCCGCCGGCGGTGTCCTCGTCGTATTCGAGCAGGCGGCGCACGTCCTCGGCGCCTTCGGGTTCCATCAGCTGCAGCAGTTCCTCAGCCTGGGCACTGGGGAGCTCGGCGAGGAGGTCGGCGGCGTCGTCGGGGTCCATTTCCTCCAGCACGTCGGCGGCGCGCTCGACGTCGAGGGCGGAGAGGATTTCCACCTGGTCGCCCTCTGGCATTTCCTGGAGCACGTCGGCGAGGCGTTCGTCCTGGAGTTCGCTGGCGACCTCGAACCGGCGCTTGTCGCTCATCTCCTGCAGCGCCTCGGCGAAGTCGGCGGGCTTGAGGTCCTCGTGCGTGGCGACGAACTGGGTGGCGGCCTGCGGTTCGGTGCGGGCACCCTGCTGGGCATCGGCCCAGTCAATGATCATGGTTTCGTTGCGGCGCAGCCGGCTCAGCGGCGAGAGGGAGTGGCCGCGGCGGACGAAGAGTTTGCTGACGAACCAGTCGCCGGAGCGGTGCCGGTCCATCGCGATGTCCTCGATGGTGGCGTCCCCGCTGCCGTCCGCCAGGGTCACCCGGCGGTCGAACATTTCGGCGACCACCAGGGTTTCCGCGCCGCGCTGTTCGAAGCGGCGCAGGTTCACCAGCCCGGTGCAGATGATCTGGGTCTGGTCGATCGAGGTGATGCGGGTCATCGGTACAAAGACGCGCTTTTTGCCGGGCACCTCGACGACGATGCCCACCACGTGGGGGGCGCCCCGGTTGCCGCGGGCGAGCACCACGACGTCGCGTAACCGGCCCAGACGGTCGCCCAGGGGGTCGAAGACGTCCAGTCCGAGGAGGCGCGCGACAAATACGCGCGAAAGAGTTGTGCTCACACCTACAGGCTACCGAGTCCGCTCTCTTTTAGCTGAATTTGCAGGCGCCGCCCAGCCGGATGGGTGAGAATGGGCGTATGTCAAACATTTTTGGTGGTCCAAAGGCCGGCGCTCCCGGCGGGGCGGACGAGTCACGCGCGGTTCCCAAGGGAGACACCGTCGGTTCCTACAACTCCTACCTGGACGCCCAGAAGGCGGTGGACTACCTCGCGGACCAGCAGTTTCCGGTGCAGCTGGTCTCGATCGTCGGCAACGACCTGAAGATGGTGGAGCGTGTCACCGGCCGGCTCACCTACCCCCGCGTGGCGCTTTCCGGAGCGCTGAGCGGCATGTGGTTCGGCCTCTTCGTCGGGGTCATGCTGTCCTTTTTCTCGGAGACCGGCGGGTACTTCTCGATCGTCACCTCGGTGCTGATGGGTGCGGCGTTCTTTATGCTCTTCGGCATCGTCACTTACGCCATGCAGCGCGGGAAGCGTGACTTCACGTCCACGAGCCAGGTGGTGGCGACCAACTACGACGTCGTGGTGGCCTTCGAGGCCGCCCACGAGGCCCGCCGGCTGCTGCACCAGCTGCCGATGACCCAGCACGATGCCGCCGCGCCGGGCTACCAGCAGTTCGACCACCAGCACCAGCCCTACCAGCAGGGCCCGCAGCAGCAACCCGGTCCGCAGCAGCCCGGCCAGCCGGGGCAGGGTCCGGGGCCGCAGCGGCCGGCGGGCTGGAGCGACCCCTACGGCCAGCGGGCATCCGACGCCGCCCCGCAGCAGAGGGCCGCCGGTGAGCCGGTGGCGCAGGAGCCGGAGCCGGCCCGCCCCGCCGGAGTCACCTACCCGGACCTGCCGGACGGCCGGCCGCAGTACGGGGTCCGCGTGACGGACCAACCCCGCCAGGGAGAGCGCACCCCCGACGAACCCCGCAGGGAGGGCGAGCAGCCCCCGGAGCGCTAGAACAACAAGGGCGCTAGGACAACAGACAGGGAGGCCGCCGGATCACCGGTGGCCTCCCTTTTGCGTTCCCGCCCTGGCTGCTACGGCTGCTGGGCGTCGATTTCCTGGTAGATACCGGCCATCCAGGACTCGACGTCGTCGGCCTTGCGCGGCAGCGCGGCGCTGAGGTTGACCGGGCCGTCGGCCGTCATCAGGATGTCGTCCTCGATCCGGACGCCGATGCCCCGGTATTCCGCCGGAATGCCAAGGTCCTCCTCCTTGAAGTAGAGGCCGGGTTCGATCGTGAAGACCATGCCCGGGGTCAGGACGCCGTCCAGGTACAGCTCGCGTTTGGCCTGAGCGCAGTCGTGCACGTCCAGGCCCAGGTGGTGGCTGGTGCCGTGCGGCATCCAACGGCGGTGCTGCTGGCCTTCGGGGCTGATGGCTTCCTCCACGGACACCGGCAGCAGCCCCCAGTCGGCGAGGCGCTCGGCCAGCACGGTGGTGGCGGCCGTGTGGATGTCGCGGAACTTGGTCCCGGGCTGCGCGGCGGCAAAGCCGGCGTCGGCGGCGTCGAGCACTGCCTCGTAGACCTTGCGCTGGATCTCGGAGAAGGTGCCGTTGGCCGGCAGCGTGCGGGTGATGTCCGCGGTGTAGAGGGAGTCCGCCTCGACGCCGGCGTCCAGCAGCAGCAGCTCGCCGGCATTGACCTTGCCGGTGTTCCGGGTCCAGTGCAGCACGGTGGCGTTGTTGCCGGCGGCGGCAATGGTGTCGTAGCCGAGCTCGTTGCCTTCTTCGCGGGCCCGGGCGAAGAATGCGCCTTCGACCACACGTTCGCCGCGGCGGTGGGTGAGGGCCCGGGGCAGCGCCTTGACCACCTCGGTGAAGCCCTGGACCGTGGCGACCACAGCGGTCTTCATCTGCTCGACTTCCCACTCGTCCTTGATCAGGCGCAGCTCGGAGAGCGCCTCGCTGAGCTTCTCGTCGAGCGCGTCCAGGACGCCCAGGTCCAGGTTTTCCGGGTCCTTGGCGGTGTTGTAGCGCGCGGTGTCCACGAGCGCGTCGATGTTCTCGTCCACCTTGCGCACCAGCCGGATGGAGATGCCGCCGATTTCCGGGGCGCCGACGTTCTTGGTGATCGCGAGTTCGAGTTCGGCCAGGTCGGCGGTCTCCAGGCCCAGCCGGGCCTTGAACTCGGCGAGGGTGGGCCGGGCGCCGATCCAGAACTCACCCGAGCGGGAGTCCGCGTAGAACTGCTCGGTGTCGCGGCCGGCCAGCGGGCGGAAGTACAGCGTCGCGCGGTGGTGGCCGCCGTCGTCGCCCGTGCCTTCGTCCACGGGCTCCAGGACGAGCACGGCGTCGGGCTCGTGGTCCAGGCCCAGGCCGGTCAGGTGCGCGAAGCCCGAGTGCGGGCGGAAGCGGTAGTCGCAGTCGTTGGAGCGGACCTTCAGCGGGCCGGCGGGAATGACCAGGCGTTCACCTTTGAACAGCTCGGAGATGGCCCGGCGGCGGGCGGCGGCGTGGCCCGCAACGGCGTCCAGTTCGGGCAGCTCCGCCCGGGACGGGGCCCAGTTGCTGGCCATAAACGCCTTGAAAGCGTCGGAGCTGGGCCGCTGCGAGCGGTTGTTGACGCGCTCGTCGAGGGGCTGGGAAACGGAGACTTGGGTGTTATCGGCATCGTTCACCGTCCCATAGTCTCACCAGCGGCGCGGCTTAGGCCAACAAGCCGCCCCGGTGAATCTACTAGGCTGGGGAGGTGAGGATTGACCTGCATGCCCACTCGAATGTTTCCGACGGCACCCAAGCACCCGCGGAGGTGATCGCGTCGGCTGCGGCGGCCGGTCTCGACGTTGTCGCCCTGACCGACCACGACTCCACCGACGGCTGGGCCGAGGCCTCCGCAGCCGCCCGGGAGCTCGCCGTGGCGCTGGTTCCCGGCATGGAGATCTCCTGCCGGACCCGCGAAGGCATCAGCGTCCACCTGCTCAGCTACCTGCACGACCCCACGCACCCCGGCCTGGTCGAGGAAATCACCAAATCCAAGGACGCCCGCTTCACCCGGGCCGAACGGATGGTCAGCCTGCTCGCCGAGGACTACCCGCTGAGCTGGGACGACGTCATCCACCACGTCGCCCCCGGCGCCACCTTGGGCCGGCCGCACATCGCCGACGCCCTGGTGGCCGCGGGCGTGGTCGAGGACCGCAGCGAAGCCTTCGAATCGATCCTGACCTCGCACTCCCGCTACTGGGTGCAGCACTACGCGCCGGACCCGGCCTACGCCGTCGAACTGGTCCGGGACGCCGGCGGCGTGCCGGTCTTCGCGCACCCCGTTGCGTCCTCCCGCGGACGGATCGTGGGGGACCGCACCTACCGGGAAATGATCGACGCCGGCCTGGCCGGGCTGGAGATCGACCACCGCGACAACCCGGAGGAGGGCCGGGTCTTCCTGCGCCGCCTCGCCGAACGGCACGGGCTGCTGGTGACCGGGTCCTCCGACTACCACGGGACCGGGAAGCCGAACCTGCTGGGCGAGAACCTGACCGCGCCGGAGGTGTTGGCCCGGATCGAGGAGCTGGGCACCGGAACGTCCGTGGTGCGTTGATGGAGTGGATCGACCTGCAGCTCCTGGCCTCCGTGATCGTCACGCTGTTCGTGATCATGGACCCGCCCGGAACGGTGCCGATCTTTATGTCCCTGACGGCGCAGATGGACGCCCGCGACCGGAACATGTCGGCGCTGCAGGCGCTGCTTGTAGCCACCGGCGTGATCGTGACCTTCGCGATTTTCGGGCAATCCATCCTGAACTACATGCACATTTCGCTCGCCGCGCTCCAGGGCGCCGGCGGCCTGCTCCTGGTGCTGATCGCGCTGCAGTTGCTGACCGGCTCCACCGGCGGCGAGGAGAACGCGGCGAAGTACAAGAACGTGGCGTTTGTGCCGCTGGGGACGCCGCTGATGGCCGGTCCCGGCGCGATCGTGGCGGTGATGGTCTTCGTCCAGCGCTCCAACAGCATGGCGCAGTACCTTGCCGTCGGGCTCGGGATCGCCGTGACGCTCGCGTCGCTCTACCTGGCGATGCGCTTCGCCGGCGTCGTGCAGCGCGCCTTGGGGGAGAACGGCGTCGAACTGGTCACCCGGATCGCCGGCCTGCTGCTCTCCGCGATCGCGGTGCAGATGATCGCCGACGCCGTGCACGCCTTCGTCAAAAGCTGGACCTAAGCGCGCCGCCTGCTGACCCGGACTAGTCGGGCAGGGCAGTGAACGTGGCGTGCGGGCCGAGCCTGGTCGCCATCACGTCGACGGCGGCCTGGTTCTGGTCCACGCACACAAACTTCCGCTCAAGCTTCGCCGCGACGGCGCCGAGCGTGCCGGAACCGGCGAAGAAGTCCAGGCACCAGTCCCCGGGCCGGCTGGACGCGGCGACCACCCGCCGGATCAGGCCCTCGGGCTTCTGCGTCGGATAACCGGTCTTCTCCTTGCCCGTGGGCGAGACGATGGTGTGCCACCAGACGTCGGTGGGCAGTTTGCCGAGCTCGCGCTTGGCGGGGGTGACCAGCCCGGGCGCCATGTAGGGCTCGCGGTCCACCTCGGCGCTGTCGAAGTGGTACTTCGACGGGTTCTTCACATACACGAGGATGTTGTCGTGTTTGGTGGGCCAGCGGAACTTGGCGCGGGCGCCGTAGTCGTAGGCCCAGATGATCTCGTTGAGGAAACACTCGCGGCCGAAGATCGCATCCAGCATGACCTTGGCGTAGTGCACCTCGCGGTAGTCCAGGTGCAGGTACAGGGTGCCGTCGTCCGCGAGCAGCCGCCAGGCCTCCACGAGCCGGGGCTCCAAAAAGGACCAGTAGTCGCTGAACGCGTCGTCGTACTTGTGCAGCGCGCCCTTGATCGTGTCGTAGGAGCGGCCCTTGAAACCGACGCGGTCGCCCTCGCCCCCGGCGTTGAGCACCATTTTCGTTTCCTGGCGCTTCTGGACCCGGCCGGTGTTGAAGGGCGGATCCACGTAAATGAGTGTGAAGGCGCCGTCCGGCAGCGTCGGGAGGTATTCCGCGTTGTCCGCGTGTACCACCAGGTTGCTGCCGTCCGGCGCCCAGACGGTGTCAGCCATAAAGGGGATTAGGCCTCGGCGCTGCGTGCCGGGGCGCCGCCCTGGGCTTCGCCGCTGACCACTTCACCGTTGCGGCGGCGGGTGCGGGTCCGCCGGCGCGCCCGGGTGGCCCGGTCGACCTCGGTCGGGGCGCTGGCCGTTGCGGCCGGAGCCGATGCCTCGGCGGGGCCGGTGGAGGTTTCTGCCTCGGGGGAACGACGACGGCGTCCGCCGTCGCGTCCGCCTTCGCGGGAGCCGGAGCGTCCGCCGTCGCGTCCGCCTTCGCGGGAGCCGGAGCGTCCGCCGTCGCGCCCGCCTTCGCGGGAGCCGGAGCGTCCGCCGTCGCGCCCGCTGTTTGACGCGCTGCCGCGCGAGTTTTTCTTGCCGGTCTCGCCGAGGTCCTCGAGGACTTCGGCGTCGACGCCGGCAAGCACCCGCTTGTCGCGGGGGAGACGGCCCCTGGTGCCCTCGGGGATATCCAGTTCCTCGTACAGGTGCGGCGAGGAGGAGTAGGTTTCCACCGGTTCGGGCACGCTCAGGCCGAGGGCCTTGTTGATCAGGCCCCAGCGGGGCATGTCGTCCCAGTCGACGAAGGTCACGGCGGTGCCCTTGTTGCCGGCGCGGCCGGTGCGGCCCACGCGGTGCAGGTAGATCTTCTCATCTTCGACGCACTGGTAGTTGATCACGTGCGTGACGTCGTCGACGTCGATGCCGCGGGCGGCGACGTCGGTGGCGACGAGGACATCGACCTTGTTGTTGCGGAAGGCGCGCAGCGCCTGCTCGCGGGCACCCTGGCCGAGGTCGCCGTGGATGGCGGCGGCGGCGAAGCCGCGGTCCACCAGTTCCTCGGCGACCTTGGCAGCGGTGCGCTTGGTCTTGGTGAAGATGATGGTGCGGCCGCGGCCGCGGGCCTGCAGGATGCGCGAGACGACCTCGATCTTGTCCATGCTGTGGGCACGGTAGATGAGCTGGCGGATGTCGCGCTTGGTCAGGCCCTCGTCGTCGGGGTCAGCGGCCCGGATGTGGGTGGGCTGGCTCATGTAGCGGCGCGCCATCGCGATGACCGGGCCGGGCATGGTCGCGGAGAACAGCAGCGTCTGCCGGACCGCGGGGGTGCCGGCGATCAGGGTCTCGACGTCGGGCAGGAAGCCGAGGTCCAGCATCTCGTCGGCCTCGTCCAGGATGACCATCTTGACGTTCTTCAGCACCAGGTGCTTCTGCTTGTACAGGTCGATCAGGCGGCCGGGGGTGCCGACGACGACCTCGACGCCCTGCTGCAGCGCCTCGACCTGCGGCTCGTAGGCGCGGCCGCCGTAGATGGTGGTGATCCGGGCGTTGCGCTTGCGGGCGGCGGTCTGCAGGTCGCTGGCGACCTGCACGGCCAGCTCGCGGGTCGGCACAATGACGAGGGCCTGCGGTGCGCCGGGGGCGGGCAGCAAGGCGTAGCCGGCGTCGTCGCGGCCGATGACCCGCTGCAGGGCCGGGATGCCGAAGCCGAGGGTCTTGCCGGTGCCGGTCTTGGCCTGGCCGATGATGTCATGGCCGGACAGCGCGACGGGCAGGGTCATGGCCTGGATCGGGAAGGGGTGGGTGATGCCGGCGTCGGCGAGGGATTCCACGATGTCGGCGCGGACGTTGTAGTCGGCGAACGACTTTTCCGCGATTTCGTGCGGTTTTTCGTCCGAGATGATGGTCTCTTCCGGCTCGATCGATTCCGTGCCGGATTCGTCGGTCAGAAGCTGGTGCGTGTGCAATTCACTCACAGGGGAGTTTCCTTATTCATTTGGGCTGCGCTGCTTGCTCAACGGGGCCGGCGCGGGGCCGTTCCGGAGCACGCTCAGACGCGCAGGCAAGTCCAGTGGAAGCCGATCGCGGGCTATCTGATGCTGGCACTGGGACCAGCGGGTGTGTCTCAAGATCGCGTAGGGGCGGGCTTGTTGAATTCGAAAAACTTGGAAATCAACGACCGGGCATCCATTACTACCTTTCCAGTCTAGCCGTTCGCCGTTGCGAACCTCGACCGGGGGCCGCGGTGCGGCGCGCCCGCGTACCCCGCAGCGGCGCTCGGCCGGACGGAGCCGGGACCGGCGAATCAGCCGACGAGCTCGAGCCGGACTTCCCGGGTGGCGATGTCCGAGGACACCACGCGCACCCGGACCTGGGTGCCGGACTCGAGGTCGCCGGGGCAGCGGGCGGTCACCGCGGGCTCGGCGATCTGAACGATCCCGGACGGGCCGTTCCCGTTCCCGTTCCCGTTTCCGTTTCCGTTTCCGTTTCCCTTGCCGGTGCCGTTTCCGTTGCCGCCGGGCCCGCCGGCGCCGTTCTTGGCCGGTTTCGAGCCGGAGATGACGACGGCGTCGAGCTCCTGCCCGATGTGGTTGATCAGCAGGGCGGCCTCCACGGTGTCCAGCGAGAGCCGCTCCAGCTTGGCGGCCAGCTGGTCCGAGGCCGCCATGATGGCCGGCAGCGAGGGGAGCGCCGCGCGGGCCCAGCCGGGGACCTCGGCGCCGTTGGACAGGGCCTCGCAGATGACCAGGACGAAGCGGTCGATCAGGCGGCGCAGCGGGGCGGTGGAGTGGGCGTATGCCGCGCCGATGGCGGACTGGATCGCGTCCCCGGGGACTTCGCCGTCGAACGGGGTGTAGCCGGCGCCGCGGAAAAGCATGCCGGCCGAGTGGACGATCGCCAGCTGCCGGGGGTCCGTGGGGTCCAGAGTGCGCAGGTATTCCCCGTAGCTGATCTCCCCGTCCCACGGCTTGCCGAGCGCGCCGGTCTGGCGCCGGAAATGCCGCAGCGACCGCTCGTCCGGCGCGGGCATGGTGCGCAGGATGCCGACCTTGCCCCGGAGCATCAGCTCGGCCGCGGCCATGCCGGTCATCAGCGAGATCTGGGCGTTCCAGTCCTCCACCGGCAGCGGCGGGGCCGCGACAATCCGGTAGCCGCCGTCCGGCAGCTGCTCGATTTCCTGCTCCGGCATGTTCAGGCTGGCGCCGCCGCGCAAACGTTCCAGTTCCACCCGCTTGCTGCCGACTTCCTTCAGCAACTGCAACAGGGGGTCGGCGGTGCCGCCGTCGAGCTCGGCCTGCACCCCGTGGTAGCTGAGCTTGGCCCGGCTGCGGACTTGCGCCCGGCGCACCAGGACCGAGGACACCTCGGCGGCGGCGTCGAGCTCGAACTCCCAGACGAAGGCCGCGCAGAGCTGGCCGGCCAGCAGGCTGCCGGCCGCCTCGCTGATCACTTCCGGATGCAGCGGGATCCGGCCCTCCGGCGTGTAGAACGTCTGGCCGCGGCGGCGGGTTTCGGCGTCGAGCGCGCTGCCGGGGGCGACGAAGGAGGGGACGTCCGCGATCGCGTAGAAGACTTTGTACCCGTCGCCGGCGCGGTCAATGAAGAGCGCCTGGTCCAGGTCCGTTGAGGAGGCCGGATCAATGGTCACAAACTCCACGTGGGTCAGGTCCAGGGCCGGCAGCTCGTGGCCGGCCACCGCAGCCTCGGCCTCGCGGAGCACCTCGTCCGGGAACGGGCCCGGCAGCTCCAGCGTGGTGCGCAGTGCGTTGAGCGACTGGGCCAGTTGGTTCTGCTGCTGGCGCACGCTTGGGGTCAGGCGATGATGAGACACGAAAATCAGGTTAGCCCGATTTTGGCCATTAGTCTTGGAGCATGAGCACTTCCCCGGCCAGCCCCGTCCGCGACCAGCATTTTCTCCGGGAGCTGCTGGGCGTGATGGCCTACGGGGAGCTCTCGGCCTTCGAACGGCTGTCCTCCGACGCCCGGTACTCGCCCACGCTGCGGGACCGCGCCGTGCTGGGGAGCCTTGCCCTCACCGAGTTCCAGCACTACGAGCTCGTCTGCGCGAAACTGGCGGAGCTCGGCGTCGACGCGGAGGAGGCCATGCTGCCGTTCCAGCCGTCCGTGGACCAGTTCCATGAGCGCACCCGCCCCTCCGACTGGTACGAGTCGCTGATGAAGGCCTACGTGATCGACACGGTGTCCGCGGACTTCTACCGCCTGATTTCCGGCTACGTCGACGCCGGCACGGCCGCCCTGATCGAGCAGGTCCAGTCAGCCGAGGGTGCGACGGCGGTGCTGGGCGAACGGCTCAAGGCGGCGCTCGCGGATGATCCCCGGCTGGCTTCCCGGCTGGCCCTGTGGGCGCGGCGCCTGCTGGGCGAGGCGCTCACCCAGGCCCAGCGCGTCAGTGTGGACCGCGCCCTCCTGCGCGGTCTGGCCGGCGTGGACGAGGCCGGGGCAGGGGAACTGGTCCGCTCCCTGACTGCCGAGCTCGCCGCCGCCCACTCCCGCCGGATGTCCCAGCTGGGGCTCGCGGGTTAGCTGGACGCGGCGTCGGCATCCGCCCCCGCGTCGAGCGAAGCAAGCAGCGCGCGTGCCGCCCCGGCGGGATCGTCGGCCTCGGTGATCGCCCGGACCACCACGACCCGGCGGGCGCCCGCCTCCACCACCTGCTCCACGTTGCCCAGATCGATGCCTCCGATCGCAAACCACGGCACCACCCCGGCGACCCGGCCGCCGTCGCCGGCCTCGGCCCGTTCAATCGCCGCCGCGGCGTAGCGCACCAGGTCCAGCCCGACGGCGGCGCGGCCCGGCTTGGTGGGGGTCGCCCAGACCGGACCCACGCAGAAGTAGTCCAGCCCGCTCCGGCCCGGGGCCGCGGCGATGGCCGCGTCGACCTGCTCCGGGGTGTGCGTGGACATGCCGATCACGGTGCCCTTGCCCAGGAAATCACGGGCCGCGGCGAAGGGAATGTCCTTCTGGCCGATATGGAAGACCGGCGCCCCGGCGAGCAAGGCGAGGTCGGCGCGGTCGTTCACGGCCCAGAGCCGGCCGTGCCGCTGCGCCACGGAGTGCAGGACCTCCAGGAGCTCGAGCTCCTCGGCCGCCTCCAACGACTTGTCCCGCAATTGGATGATGTCCACCCCGCCGGCGAAGGCGGCGTCGACGAAGTCCTCGAAGTCGCCGCGGCCCTTCCGGGCATCGGTGCACAGGTACAGGCGGGCGGTGGTGTGGACTTGGCTCATGTTCCAAGCCTAGTTCCTCTAAACTGGGCGCATACCGCGGGAGCCCGCGTAGGCCGCCACACGGCCGCCGGGCTGAGAGGGCGTCAGAGCCGACCGCTTGACCTGATCCGGCTAGTACCGGCGTAGGGAAGGAAACCTATGGACGCACCAGTCCCGCCATTGGCCGCCCCGACGGACCCCTCAGCACACCGGTACGACGTCGCCGTGATCGGCGGCGGGGTGGTCGGCCACGGGATCGCCTGGGAAGCGCTCCAGTCGGGCCGTTCCGTGGCGCTGATCGACGACGCTCCCGGCAGCGGGGCCAGCTGGGCCGCCGCCGGCATGCTGGCCCCCGTCAGCGAACTCCACTACCAGGAGGAAGCGCTCCTCGCGCTCATGCTGGAGGCCGCCCGGCTGTGGCCGGGCTTCGCCGCCGGCCTCGACGGGGCCCTGGACGGCGGTACCGGGTCCGGCCCGGAAGGGGCGGGCGGCACCGGGTATCTCACGACGCCGACCCTCGCCGTCGGCGCGGATGCGGCGGACCGCCGGGCACTCGCGGACCTGCGGGCCGTGCAGCAGGCCTGCGGCCTCGCCGTGGAGCCGCTGACCGTGCGTGAGGCGCGGGCCCGCGAGCCGCTGCTCAGCCCCGGCATCTCCTGCGCCCTCGACATACCCGCCGACCACCAGGTGGACCCACGCCGGCTGCTGGCCAGGATCGGAGCGCTGCTGCGCGCGGACGGCCGGTTCGCGGCCGTGCCCCGCCGCGCCGCCGGGCTGCTCTGGGACGGCGGCCGCGTTGCCGGCGCCAGCCTCGAGGGCGGCGGCGAGATCCGCGCCGACGAGACCGTCGTGGCCAACGGCCTCGGGGCGGCGGACCTGCAGGGCCTGCCCGGGGGACTCGCCCTGCCGCTGCGCCCGGTCTACGGGGACATCCTCCGGCTCCGTGTGCCGCCACAGCTCCGGCCGCTGCTGCGCTCCACCGTGCGGGGACTGGTCCGGGGGGTGCCGGTGTACATCGTCCCGCGGGAGGACGGCACGGTCGTGATCGGAGCGACCCAGCGCGAGGATGCGCCCACGGAGTCCGGCGCGGTGTCCGCCGGCGGCGTCTACCAGCTGCTCCGCGACGCCCAGCAGCTGCTCCCCGCCGTCGCCGAACTCGAACTGCTCGAGGCCACGGCACGGGCACGGCCGGGAACGCCGGACAATGCCCCGCTCCTGGGGCGCGTTCGCCGCCCTGGCTCCGGCGGCGACGTCGAGGGGCTGATCATCGCCACCGGCTTCTTCCGGCACGGCGTCCTGCTGACCCCGGTGGCCGCCGCGGTCTGCCGGGAGCTGCTGGACGGCCCGCCGGACCCGCGCTGGGCCGGGTTCCGCCCGGACCGCTTCTCCGCCCGCCGGGAATCAGCACAGGACTTTTCACCGAACGACAGGACAACAGCATGAACATCAGGCTCAACGGGGCACAGCACACCCTCGCCGACGGCGCCACGGTCAGCGCCCTGGTCAGCGTCGTCACCGGCCGGCCGCTGGCCGCCGACGGCCAGGCCACGGACGGCCGGAAGCTCGGCGTCGCCGTCGCCCGCAACGCCGAGGTGGTACCGCGCAGCCGCTGGCACGCGACGGCGCTCGCCGAGGGCGACGACGTCGAGCTCGTCACGGCAGTCCAGGGAGGATGAACACCATGGGAGAAACAGCACCGACCGCAACGCGGCAGACACGCCGGGATCCGCTGACGATCGACGGGGTGGAACTGGGCTCGCGGCTGATCATGGGGACCGGCGGCGCGCCGAGCCTGGACGGCCTCGGCACCGCCCTGGTGGCCTCCGGAACCGAACTCACCACGGTGGCAATGCGCCGCTACTGGCCGGCCGAAACCGGTTCGCTGTTCCAGTTGCTGGCGGAGCGGAACATCCGGGTGCTGCCCAACACCGCCGGCTGCTTCACCGCCCGGGACGCCGTCCTCACGGCCGAGCTGGCCCGGGAAGCACTCGAGACGGACTGGGTGAAACTCGAGGTGATCGCCGACGAGCACACGCTGCTGCCAGACGCCGTGGAACTCGTGGAGGCCACCGAACAGCTGGTGGCCCGCGGGTTTAAGGTCTTCGCCTACACGAACGATGACCCGGTGCTCGCCCTCCGGCTCGAACACCTCGGCGCGACCGCCGTGATGCCCCTCGGCGCCCCGATCGGCACCGGCCTGGGCATCCTGAACCCGCACAACATCGAACTGATCGTCTCCCGGGCGTCGGTGCCGGTGGTGCTCGACGCCGGCATCGGCACCGCCTCCGACGCGGCGCTCGCGATGGAACTGGGCTGCGACGCCGTGCTCCTCGCCACCGCCGTGACCCGCGCCCAGGACCCGGCGATGATGGGGGAAGCCTTCAAACACGCCGTCATCGCCGGCAGGCTTGCCCGGAACGCCGGCCGGATCCCGCGCCGCGAGCATGCCCTCGCCTCGTCCGCCATGGAGGGCCGCGCCGAGTTCCTTTAGCGGTTCCGGTGCCGGAACACCGGCCGGAGTACCATTCCTGAAAAGAAATGTGGCGGCAGGTGTCCTCTTGGCGGCATCGTCCTCGTCGTACTGATGTATCGACCGACTAGAAGGAGCACTTGTGGACTACATGCTTTTTATCTGTACCGATCCCACCGCGCCGGAATATGTGGCCGCCGAGGACAACATCGAGGAATGGGCGGCCGAGGTGGAGGCCCGGGGCATCGCCCGGCACGGGGACCGGCTGCGTCCTGTCGAGGACGCAACCACGGTCAAGGTGCGCGCCGGCGAGCTGGTTGTCAGTGACGGCCCCTTTGCCGAGACCAAGGAATGGGTGGCGGGCTACGACATCATCGCCTGCGCCGATCTTGATGAGGCGATCGAGGTCGCATCCAAGCACCCGATGGCACGATTCGGCAAGATCGAGATTCGGCCCGTGTGGCCGTTCGGATCCTAGCGGCCGGCCCGGAGCCGGCGATGACGGACGTCGGGGTCCCGTGAAGGCTGAAGTAAAGGACGTGCGGACCGCCATCGAAGAGGCCTCCGCCGCGGAGACCGCGCGGATCAACGCCACCCTCATCCGCGTCACGGGCGACTGGAGCCTGGCGGAGGACTGCGTCCAGGACGCCTTCGCGCGCGCCCTGGTCGACTGGCCGGAGCGTGGAATCCCGGACAACACCGGGGCGTGGCTGACCACCGTCGCCAGGAACAGGGCGATTGACCGGATGCGGAGCGCTGCCAGCGAAAAGAGGGCGGTGCGGGAACTCGGGATTCTAGCTGAGCTCGAAGCGCTGGCTGACGCCGCCCCCGGCGACCCGGGGGACGGCGACGACCGGCTGCGCCTGATCCACACCTGCTGCCATCCGGCCCTCGCGCTGGAGGCACGGGTGGCCCTGACCCTGCGCACCGTGGCGGGCCTGACGACGGGCGAGATCGCCCGCGCGTTTCTTGTTTCGGAGGCGACCATGGCAAAACGGCTGGTCCGCGCCCGCGCCAAAATACGCGACGCCGGGATCCCCTACCGGGTGCCCCCGCCGGAGCTGATCGCCGAACGCACCGCGGGGATCCTGGCCGTGCTGTACCTCATGTTCAACGAAGGGTATGCCGCCACCGGCGCCGACACCCTGATCCGGGAACCCCTTGCCCGGGAAGCGATTCGGCTCAACCAGCTGCTGATCGCGCTGCTCGACGGGTCGCCGCAGCAGCCCGAGGCCATGGGACTGCTGGCGCTGATGCTGTTCCAGCACGGCCGGCGGAATGCGCGCACCGACGCCGCCGGGGACCTGGTGACGCTGGAAGACCAGGACCGCGGACGGTGGGACCGGTCAGCCACGGCGGAGGCGCTGGACCTGCTGTCCGCCGCCGACCGGATCGGCATTACACGCGGCGCCCGGCCCGGCAGCTACCGGATCCAGGCCGCCATCGCCGCGTGCCACATGACCGCCTCCGACTTCGGCAGCACCGACTTCGCCCGCCTGGCCCAGCTGTACGACCGGCTCGCGCAGCTGGCGCCGTCACCGGTCGTCGAACTCAACCGCGCCGTCGCCGTCGCCATGTCCCAGGGGCCGGACGCGGGTCTGGAACTCATCGCCCGGCTGGAACGGACCCGGTCGCTGGAGGGGTACTACCTCCTGCCCGCCGCGAAGGCGGACCTCCTTCGCCGCCTCGGCCGGATGCCGGAGGCCGGCCATGAATACCGGCGCGCCCGGGAACTGGCGCCCTCCGAGGCCGAGCGGCGCTACCTCAACAAACGCCTGGCGGAAACCCGCCCGGAAGAATCGGGAGTACTGTGATGCGCATGGAGATGCGTCTGGAAGTCGTTCAAGTGCCTGTCGCCGACGTCGATGCGGCCAAATCGTTCTACACCGAGAAGCTCGGCTTCGCGCTGGACCATGACGTGGAATACATTCCCGGCATGCGGGTGGTGCAGCTGACGCCGCCCGGCTCCGCCACCTCGATAGTCGTCGGCACGGGCATGACCACCATGGCCCCCGGGAGCCTCGAAGGGCTGCAGTTGGTCGTCCCGGACATGGCGGCCACCCGTACCGAACTGCTGCGGCGCGGAGCCGAGATCAGTGAGGTCCAGGACATGGGCGGGATCGCCTTCGCCTATTTCAGCGACCCGGACGGAAACCGCTGGGTCATCCAGGAATCCACGTCCCCTGGGGCGAAGGAAGCCTTTCAGGGCTAGGGCAGAGGCAATCTCTGCTCAAACATCCCGCGGGGCAGTAGGCGGGTGTTCGGCCACGCAGAAGAGGTTCCCCTCCAGATCAGCCAGGGTGGTCCACTGCACGTGCGGGAATTCGTCCAGGACGTCCCACCGGTAGGTGGCACCGAGGCCGAGGAGACGATCGACCTCGGACTGTCGTGACCCCCAAGGGACGGTCAGGTCCAGGTGGAACGTTTGGTGTTCGGGGCGGGGACCGGTCATCGGTTGGAAGAACATTGCGAACCCTCCGGGGCCGGCCGGTGGCAGGTAGACGCTGTCACCTCCGGGTGAAGGCGAGGCGCCGGTCACGGATGCCCAAAATTCGGCAAGCCCGGCTGGATCCTGGGCCTCCAGGTTTACCGCACCAAGGGTGATCTGAGGAGACGTCATGGCTGCCACGTTAGCAGTGTGGCCACCCACCCGTGGGGGAGTGGCCACACTGCTGAGGGCTTTCGCGTTAGAGCCGCAGGATGGCGGACATCCGCGCCGTATCCTGCCGGGTGCGGGACCGGCCAAGATAGATCACGGCGCCGATGGCCGCGGCAGTGCCCAGCAGCAGGGGCAGGACCCATGGGATCCAGGTCAGGCCCGGCAGGTAGCCGAAGCCGGCCACCATAAAGATGATCCAGCTCAGCATCCCCACGCCGAGGGCAATCCCGGCGGGCACACTGATGCCGTACTTGGCGTGCCGTTTATCGTTGGCCCAGACCACGAACCCCGCAGCCACGGCCACCATGGCGACCACAATCAGGGACAGCATTCAGGCTCCTTTGTGAAGTGCATTTGTGAACTGCGGGGCGGGGGTGCGGATCCGGTGAGCGGTGCCTAGAGGGCGCCGAAACCGACGCGGCGGACTTCCTCGGCGCCGATTTCGACATAGCCCAGGACGTTCGCCGGGATGATGATCTGGCGGCCCTTCTCATCGGTCAGTCGAAGTTCGGTGCCCTTGGAGATGGCCTCGCCCACAAGCTTCGCCACCGCGTCCGCGTCCTGGTTCGATTCCAGGGCAATTTCGCGGCCGATGTTCTGAATGCCGATCTTTACTTCCACAGCAAGGCCTCCCAGCCAATCAAAGTGTTCAGTGTCTTCTCTACGAGTTTTCTCTACGAGGGTTTCTCTATTTGTACTCTAGGACTCTTTGGGGAAGCGGGAGATTCCGCGCCAAGCTAAACGGTAGATCAGGTCGCTGGCCACATCGAGGTCCAGGTTCCCGTCGGTTTCCAGCCAGTACCGGGCGCTGACCTGCGCCATTCCGGCCAGGCCGCGGCCCAGGAGCTGGGCTTCCAGGAGCGGCAGCTTGGTGTCCTCGGCGATGACCTTCGCGATGGCGTCGGCGAACGTCTTGTTGAACGTTTCCAGCCGCGCACTCACGTCGACGTCGTTGACCAGGTCCGATTCGAAGACCAGCCGGTGGGCCTGGTCGTCGTTCGCGATGAAGCGGTAGTAGGCGCGCATCACGGCCTGGACGCGTTCGTCGTTGTCCGTGGTGGAATTCAGGGCCCCCAGCATAAGCTCGGTGAGGGCAGACAGGTGCCTGTCCAGCAGCGCCAGGTAGAGGTCGCGCTTGGACGGAAAGTGCTGGTACAGCACCGGTTTGCTCACGTGCGCCGTTTCGGCGATCTCGTCCATGGCCGCGCCGTGGTAACCGTTGGCCACAAAGACCTCCTGCGCGGCGGCGAGCAGCTGGGCGCGCCGTTCATCGCGCGGGAGCCGCGCCGAACGCTGCGTCCCGCCGCGCGTCGGGCCGGCCGGCGACTTTCCGGTATGTCCCCGCTCAACCGGTGCCTGATGAACCACTGTCGGCCTACTTTCCCTCGCTGTTAGCTCCACTTTACGCGGGGGTAATATGACCTGGCGGCAACTTCGGGCATAGATTGAAGTATGGCTTCCAAGTTGACCGCAAACGGCACCCCCGCAACACCGGCACCGGCGCCCGGACCGCTGGTCGAACCGGCGGACGGCCTCACGCCCGAGGAGGTGGAGCGCTACTCCCGCCACCTGATCATTCCCGAGATCGGCTCCCTCGGGCAGCGCCGCCTGAAGAACGCCAAGGTCCTCGTGATCGGCGCCGGCGGCCTCGGCTCGCCCGCCCTGCTCTACCTGGCCGCCGCCGGGGTGGGAACCCTGGGCATCATCGACGACGACGACGTGGACCTGAGCAACCTCCAGCGCCAGGTAATCCACGGCGTGGCCGACGTCGGCCGGCCCAAGACCGAGTCCGCCCGCGACGCCATCGCCGCGCTGAACCCCCTGGTGGAGGTCCGGCTGCACCACGTCCGGCTCGACGCCGCCAACGCCCTGGAGCTCTTCGCCGGCTACGACCTGATCGTTGACGGTGCCGACAACTTCGCCACCCGCTACCTCGTCAACGACGCGGCCTCGATCCTCGGCAAGCCCTACGTGTGGGGTTCGATCTTCCGCTTCGACGGGCAGGTCAGTGTGTTCTGGGAGCAGCACGGCCCGACGTACCGGGACCTGTATCCGGAGGCGCCGCCCGCGGGGTCCGTCCCCTCATGCGGGGAAGGCGGAGTGTTCGGCATGCTGTGCGCCGCCGTCGGGTCCCTCATGGTGACCGAGGCGGTCAAGCTCATCACCGGCGTCGGGCGTTCCCTGCTGGGGCGGGTGGCGCTGTTCGACGCGCTCGGCGGCAGCTGGCGCGAGATCAAGGTCTCCCGGGACCCCGAGGCTCCGCGCGTCACCGAACTCACCGACTACGAGGCGTTCTGCGGGATCACGCCAACCGCCGACGCCGGGACCGAGCACACCGTCACCGCCACGCAGCTCGCCACCATGCTCGCCTCGCGCAAGGCCGGACTGAAGGACTTCCAGCTTGTGGACGTCCGCGAAAGCGGTGAATTCGAGATTGTCAGCATCGAAGGCGCCACGCTGATCCCGCAGGGGAGGATCCTGGCCGGCGACGCATGGGCCGAGCTTCCGCAGGACACCGACATTGTGTTCCACTGCAAGGGCGGCACCCGCTCCGCCGCCGTGCTGGCCGCTGCCCGTGCGGCCGGCTACGAACGGGTCAGCCACCTCGAGGGCGGCATCCTCGCCTGGGTGCGCGACGTCGAGCCAAGCAAACCGGTCTACTGAGAGGCATTGCGATGAGCGAGCATAACGGCCTGACCCCGCAGCACAAGATCGGCTCGGGTTTTGGCCCGCGGTCGACGGCGGCGGAGGTGGTCGCGGGGCTGGACCTGGCCGGGAAGGCCGCCATTGTCACCGGCGGCTACTCGGGGCTCGGCCTGGAGACCGTGCGGGCGCTGGCCTCGGCCGGAGCCCGCGTGATGGTGCCGGCGCGGCGACCCGAGCACGCCCGGAGGGTCGTGGACGATGCCGGGCTGGACGGTGTCGGCGTCGCCGGGCTGGACCTCGCCGAGCTGTCCGGCGTGCGGGAGTTCGCGGAAGGCTTCCTCACCTCCGGCTTCCTCGGCGAGGCCGGCAGCCTGGACATCCTGATCAACAATGCCGCCATCATGGCCAGCCCCGAGCAGCGCGTCGGCCCGGGCTGGGAATCCCAGTTCGCCACGAACCACCTGGGCCACTTCGCGCTCACCAACCTGCTGTGGCCTGCACTGGCCGCGGGGGAGGGAGCCCGTGTGGTGGCCCTGTCCTCCACCGGCCACAAGCTCTCGCCGATCCGCTTCGAGGACATCAATTTCGACTCCGGCTATGACAAATGGAAGGCGTACGGGCAGGCGAAGACGGCGAACGCGCTGTTTGCCGTGCAGCTGGACGCCCTCGGGAAGGGGTCCGGTGTCCGGGCCTTTGCCGTGCACCCGGGCGGCATTATGACCGAACTGCAGCGCCACCTGCCCCGGGAGGAGATGATCGCCTCCGGCTGGATGGACGCGGACGGCAACCTCAACGAGCGGTTCAAGACACCGGCCCAGGGCGCCGCCACGTCCGTCTGGGCCGCCACCTCGCCGCGGCTGGCGGGCATGGGCGGGGTCTATTGCGAGGACTGCGACATTGCCGAACCGACGGAGCCGGGAACCCCGGAGGCGCGGATCAGGGGAGTGGACGCCCACGCCGTGGACCGCGCCGACGCCGAGCGCCTCTGGAGACTGTCCGCCGAACTGACGGGGATCAACGCCTTCGCCGGGCGGTAGGCCTGGCGCCGGACCGGGCCACAGCGTGGGCCCGGGGGGCCTAGGCCGTTTCCCGGCCGCTCTCGACGGCGGGAAGTGCGCTGTGGTCGACCGGGCACTGCGCCTCGGATTCGGCCGCGCGGCGGGCTGCCGGCTGTTCGACCGTGATGCCGTAGACGGCCTCGAGGCCGGCCACGTAGTCGTCCTGCTGGCCGTTCGCGGCGAGTTCTCGGGCGCGGACGGTGGGTACGTGCAGCAGCTGCTTGACCATCCGGCGCAGCGCGAACTCGACTTCCTCGGCCGCCGCGGTGCAGCCGTGGCGGGCGCGCACCTTTTCCATCTCAGCGTCGAGCACGTCCATGGTGTGACGGCGCAGGGCGACGATCGCAGAATCGACCGAGCGCGCCTCGCGTTCCTGCTCAAAAGCCGTCGCGGCGCCGTCGACGATGCCGCTGGCCTGGTTCAGGGACTCCGCCTGTTCCTGCGGGGCGGCCAGCCGGACGGATTCGAGCGTCAGCAGCTCGACGCCGTCGAGCTCGGCGACGGCCGGGTCGAAATCGTGGGTGAGGGCCAGGTCGATCGCGATCAGCGGCTGCGGCGACGCGGACCGGATCCGGGCCAGTTCGGCGGCTTCGACCCGGTTGTCGGAGCCGCTGCAGCCGATCATCACATCGGCGGCCGCGACGGCGTCCGGCAGGGAGTCGCTGTCCAGGGCGGTGCCGCCGCGGGTGGCGACGAAGCCGGCGGCGCGGCCGGAGGAGGAGAAGACGGAGATGTCGGTGCAGCCGCGTTCGCGCAGCAGCGACATGGTGGCGCCGGCGTAGGCGCCGGTGCCGAAGACGACGGCCTTCTTGCTGGACCAGTCGGGGTTTTCCGAGAGGTCGGTCGCGAGGTCCAGGGCGACGGAGACGATGGACAGCCCGCGTGAGCCGAGCGCGGTCTGCGCGCCGACGTCCTTGGCGGTTTTCGAGGCGGCCTGGAAGAGCCGCACCAGGCCGGAGCTGGCGGTGCCCTCGTGCTGGGCGGTGATCAGGGCGCGGCGGACCTGGCCGGCGATTTCGCGTTCGCCGACGACGGCGGAGTCCAGGCCGGAGCTGACCGCAAACAGGTGACGGGTGACGTCCGGGCCGGTGCGCGTATTAAAGGAACGGGAGACGATCTGCTCGTTCAGCCCGCTGGCGCCGCTGATCTGGGACACCAGGGCGGCGCGGGCCGCCTCGACGTCGTCCGGGTGCGGGGCTTCGCCGTAGATCTCGAAGCGGTTGCAGGTGGCAAGGACAACGGCACCCGCCACGGCCGGCGATCCGGCGAGGGCGGATGTGGCCAGCCCCGAAGCGCCGGTGCTCAGTTGAGCAACGGTCTCGAGGTCGATGTCGGCGTGTGTAGCCACCAATGAGAAAAGAACCACAGCAGGACAATCATAGCTTTTTCGCGTCCGTGTAGAACAACTACCGGGCGTGGGACTGCGCACCCCGGGCTGTGATTCCCGCCACGACGGGGCCGGCAGGGCCGCAGCTGACAGGTTGTCGTTATCTTTTGAGACTGATTTTCGGCACAATCAAAGGCATGACTCCTAGCGCGGCGGCAATGAACGGCACTGCAACCAACGGCCCGGCAAACGACGGCACGGCACACAACAGTCTCGACGCCGGCCACCCCCTGATGGACGGCCGCACCGCCGACTCGCCGCTGATTACGGCCTACCGTGGCGGCAAGCCCTCCCGGCGCCCCGTCTGGTTCATGCGACAGGCCGGCCGCTCGCTGCCGGAATACCTCAAGGTCCGTGAGGGCGTGGCCATGCTGGACTCGTGCCTGCGCCCCGAACTCGCCTCGGAGATCACCCTCCAGCCCGTGCGCCGGCACGACGTCGACGCAGCCATTTTCTTCTCCGACATCGTCATCCCGCTCAAGCTGGCCGGCGTCGGCGTGGACATCGTCCCCGGCGTCGGTCCGGTGCTGGAAAAGCCGGTGCGCACCGCCGCAGATGTCGCCGCCCTGCCGCAGCTGAGCTGGGAGGCCCTGGAGCCGATCCGCGAAGCCGTGCGGCTGACCGTGGCCGAACTCGGAAGCACCCCGCTGATCGGGTTCGCCGGCGCGCCGTTCACCCTGGCCGCGTACATGGTCGAGGGCAAGCCCTCCCGCGACCACCTCGGCCCCCGCACCATGATGCACGCCGATCCCGAGACCTGGACCGCGCTGGCCAACTGGGCCGCGGACGCCTCCGGCCTGTTCCTGCGCGCGCAGCTCGAGGCCGGTGCCTCCGCCGGGCAACTCTTTGACTCCTGGGCCGGCTCCCTCGGGCTGGCCGACTACAAGCGCTTCGTGGCACCGGCATCTGCCCGCGCCCTGGACCACGTCCGGCACCTCGGTGCCCCGCTGATCCACTTCGGCACCGGCACCTCCGAACTGCTCGTCGCCATGCGCGACGTCGGCGTCGACGTCGTCGGCGTGGACTACCGGCTGCCGCTGGACGAGGCCAACCGCCGGCTCGGCGGCACCGTGCCGCTGCAGGGCAACATCGACCCGGCCCTGCTCTCCGCGCCGTGGGAGATCCTCGAAGCCCACGTCCGTGAGGTCATTGCCGCCGGCGCCTCGGCCCCGGGCCATGTCCTGAACCTCGGCCACGGTGTGCCCCCGGAAACTGACGCGGCGGTCCTGACCCGCGTGGTGGAACTGATCCACTCCATCTCCCCGGAGTAAACCCCATGGACACCGACCCTGACGCCGCCACTGGACGGTCCGCCGCTGCTGGCCTAGCCGCTTCCGCGCCCACGGCCGTGGTCGTGGGCGGCGGCATCTCCGGTCTGCTCGCCGCGAGGGAGCTGGCCCGTGCGGGCGTCCGGACCACGGTGCTTGAAGCCTCCGGAGAGTGGGGCGGCTGCGTCGGCAGCCACGTCGTGGCCGGCCTGACCCTGGACAGCGGCGCGGAATCCTTCGCCACCCGCTCGGCGGCGGTGGCCACCCTGGCCGGGGAACTCGGCCTCGGCGCGCAGATCGTCCAGCCGAACCCCGGCGGCGCCTGGGTCCAGCTGCCCGAAGGCCCCCGGGAACTGCCGAAGACCGGGGTCCTTGGCATCCCGGCCAACCCCTGGGACCCCGAGGTCCGGCGCTCCCTCGGCCTGATCGGCTCCCTCCGCGCCTCGTTCGACGCCCTGCTGCCGGCATCCGTGGGGACGGCCGCAGCCGCCACCAGCGTCGCCGACCTGGTCCGGGCCCGGATGGGCAGGCGGGTGCTGGAGCGGCTTGTCGCGCCGGTGGTAGGCGGCGTGCACTCGGCCGACCCGGCCCTGCTGGATGTGGACATGGTGGCGCCCGGCCTGCGCGCCGGCCTCCGCACCCACGGCTCCCTCGCCGCCGCCGTGGCCGCACAGCGCCGCGGCCCCGCCGGCCCGGCTGCCCAACGGGGCGCCGGTCAGCCTGGCCCGCAGAAAGCGGGCTCCGCCGTCGCCGGCCTCCGCGGCGGCATGCACACCCTGATCACCGCCCTCCTCGCCGAACTGCGCGGTCTGGGCGCCACCCTGCTCAGCGGGACCCGCGCCGACGCGGTGGAGCGCATCCCGGGCGGCTGGCGCGTCACCGCCGGAGGAGACCGGTTCGACGCCGGGCGGCTGGTGGTCGCGGTGGAAGGCCCGGCCGCCGTCGGGCTGCTCGCCGGCACCATCCCCGCCCTGGCCGCCCTCCGCCCGGACGCGGGCCCCGACGTGCGCCTGGTGACCCTGGTCCTGGACCGTCCCTCCCTCGACGCCGCGCCGCGCGGCACCGGTGTGCTCGTGGCCCCGCAGAGCCCCGGCGTCCGGGCCAAGGCACTCACCCACGCGACCGCGAAATGGGCCTGGCTGGCCGAGCGCACGCAGCCCGGCAGGCACGTGCTCCGCCTGTCCTACGGCCGCGGCGAACACCTCCCGGAAAACGGCGCCGTTACCGCGCCCGGGCCCGGGCCCGGGCGCGACGAGGACTTGTTCGAGGCAGCTCTGGAGGACGCCTCCGCGCTGCTGGGCGTCCCGCTGTCGCAGACCGACGTCGTCGGCTGGGACGTGGTGCGGTGGTCCGGTGCCCTGCCGTTTGCCGCGCTGGGCCACAAGCGGCGCGTCGACGAGGTCCGGAAGCTCTGCGCGGCGGAGGGAAACCTCGCCGTCGTCGGCGGCTGGCTGTCCGGAAACGGGCTCGCCGCGATCGTCGCCGACACACCCAAGCAAGTGGCGTCCCTGCTTCCCTAGAGCGTGTGCCTGGGCCCGGGCTGCGGGTCCCTTTCGCTGCGTGCTAGCCGGAAAGGGGCCGTTTCGGCAAATTTTCCCCGCCGGCCTTCAGCGGCTAGGCTCGATGACCATGGTTATGCACAGGTCCGAAGTTCCAGAAACGCCGGCCGGTCACCATGGGGGACTTCGACGCGGCACAGCGGTGGCGGCGCTCGGAGCGGTACTGGCTCTCACTGCAGGGGTTCCTGCCACCCAGGCGGCCTCGCCAACGCCCAGCCCGAACGCGCCGACGGCCTCGATTTCCGTCGGCATCGACGACGTGATCGGCGGCCTGCTGGGATCCCCGTCCCCGTCTCCCACGCCGTCGCCGTCCTCCGGCAGCACCGCCCCGACCCGCAGCACACCTCCGTCGACGACCACCGCGCCTGCTCCGTCGCAGACGCCGGAGCAGCGGGCTTCAGCCGCGCCCGCCGGGCCCGGGACGCTCGCCCCGCAGCCGGTCCCGGCAGCGCTGCAGCCGGCAGGCCAGGCGCCCGCCCCGGAGGCGCCCGCCGCGGAGGCCCCCGCCGCGGCCGCCCCGGACACGGCGGCCGGCACGCCGTCGGCCGCCCCCAGCGTCACCTCCCAGTCCGCCACCACGATCTCCGCCGCCAAGGCAGCCGCGCCGACGGCGACCGCATCCTCCGGTGACAAGATGCAGGCCGCCTCCGCCGTCGAACCGTCCGGGCCCTCCGCCCTGGTGGGATGGGGCATCTGCCTGGTGGCCGTCTCCCTGGGCGCCGGCGCTGTGGCCCTGCGGATGCGCCGGATCTAGGCCGGCCGCCGCCGGGCCATCCTGTGGCCGTCCGGGCTCGCCGGACGACGGCGTTGTGAAATTGAGCACTTCTACGCCCTGTAGAAGTGCTCTATTTCGACTTAGCTCGGGGGAGGGGGCAGACTGGTATCCATGAGCCACACTTCTGCCGAATCTGTCACTAAAACCGGAACAGCAGCCGAGGACTCCACCGAGCAGTTCTTCACGCTCTGGACGGTCTTCAAGCGCTCCGCCGACGTCCTGCGCAGCGGCGACGCCGCCGAGGACTTCGAAGCCCTCCTGGGGCGGCTGGCCGGGGACGGCGTCGTCCACCGCGGCAGCTACGACGTCTCCGCGATGCGGGCGGACGCAGACATCATGATCTGGCTGCACGGGCCCAAGGCCGAGGCGCTGCAGCGGGCGGTGCGCGACATCCGCCGCAGCAAGCTCTTCACCGGCACCGAGATCGCCTGGTCCGCCATGGGCGTGCACCGCGAGGCGGAATTCGCCAAGAACCACACCCCGGCCTTCTCCCGCGGCGTGGAACCGGCAGAGTGGCTCTGCGTCTACCCGTTTGTGCGCTCCTACGAGTGGTACCTGCTGCCGGACGCCGAGCGCGGCGCGATGCTCCGCGACCACGGACTGCTCGGCCGCGACTTCCCGCAGGTCATCTCCAACACCGTTTCCTCCTTCGCGCTCGGCGACTGGGAATGGATCCTGGGCCTCGAAGCCCCGGAACTCGTGGACCTCGTGGACCTGATGCGCCACCTGCGCGCCACCGAGGCCCGCCACCACGTCCGGGAAGAAATCCCCTTCTACACCGGCCGCCGCGTCAGCGCCGTCGAAATCGCCGAGGTGCTCGCGTGAGCCCGCTCGATCCGCAGGAAGCAGCCCTCACCGCCGTGAATCCCGTCACCGAGGCCGGCCGGATGGACCCCAAGGACTACGACGCCGTACTGCTCGCCTCCTTCGGCGGCCCCGAGGGCCAGGAAGACGTCATCCCGTTCCTGCGTAACGTCACCCGCGGCCGCGGCATCCCGGACGAACGGCTCGAAGAGGTCTCGCACCACTACCGCGCCAACGGCGGCATCAGCCCCATCAACGCCCAGAACCGCCGGCTCAAGGCGGCCATGGAAGCCGAACTCGCCGCCCGCGGCATCGCCCTGCCGGTCTTCTGGGGCAACCGCAACTGGGACCCCTACATCCCGCAGACCCTGCAGGAGATCTACGACGCCGGGCACCGCAAGGTCTTGATGATCACCACCAGTGCCTACTCCTGCTACTCCAGCTGCCGGCAGTACCGCGAGGACATCGGCATGGCGCTGGCCGAAACCGGGCTGGACGGCAAACTCGAAGTGGACAAGGTCCGCCAGTACTTCGACCACCCGGGCTTTGTGGAGCCGTTCGTTGAGGGCACCGCCGCCGGCCTCGCCGACGTCCGCGCCCAGCTGGCCGCCGCCGGAACCCCGGACGCCCCGGTCCACATCCTGTTCGCCACCCACTCGATCCCCACCCGCGACGCCGAGGCGGCCGGCCGCTCCGAGGCCGAGCCGCGCCAGTTCGAGGAAGACTCCGCGTACGTCGCCCAGCACCTCGCGACCGGCACCGAGGTCATCCGCCGGGTCGAAGCCGAGTCCGGCGACACCGCCCCGTGGTCCCTCGTGTACCAGTCCCGCTCCGGCGCCCCGCACGTGCCGTGGCTGGAACCCGACATCAACGATGCCATCGAGGAACTCGCCGGCCAGGGAGTCAAGGGCGTCGTGATTGTGCCGCTGGGCTTCGTCAGCGACCACATGGAAGTGGTCTGGGACCTCGACACCGAGGCCCTCGAAACCTGCGGCAAGCTCGGTGTGGCGGCCACCCGCGTGCCCACGCCCGGGACGCACCGGAAGTTCGTCGCCGGCATCGTGGATCTGATCTCCGAACGGACCGCCGCCAATAACATCGCCGACCGGCCGCACCTGACCAAACTCGGCCCCTGGTACGACGTCTGCCGGCCCGGCTGCTGCGCCAATTTCCGCGGCGAAAAGCCCACCATCGCCGGCGCGGACACCAGCGTCGGCACGGGCCACGACCCCTACCCGGCGCCCTCCGGCGCCACCGCTCCGGCTGGCCAGGCTGCGCCGTGACCGTCCGGATCGGCACCCGGGCCAGCAAACTTGCCCTGACCCAGACCCAGCAGACCGCGGACCAGCTGGCCGCCGTCGGCGGATTCCCGGTGGACCTCGTGCAGATCCGCACCGACGGCGACGTCCTGACCGGCTCGCTGTCGCAGATGGGCGGCACCGGCGTGTTCGTGGCCGCGCTGCGTGATGCCCTGCTGCAGGACGCGTGCGACGTCGCGGTCCACTCGCTCAAGGACCTGCCCACCGGTCCTGCCCTGGGCCTGACGCTCGCTGCGACGCCGAAGCGCGCCGACGTCCGCGACGTGCTCTGCGCCCGCGACGGGCTTACCCTCGCCGGACTGCCTGCCGGCGCCACCGTGGGAACGGGATCCCCGCGGCGGGCCGCGCAGCTGCGGGCCGCCCGCCCCGATCTGGACATCCGTGACATCCGCGGCAACGTGGACACCCGGCTGGGCCGGGTGCCCGGCCTGCCGGGCAACAGCACCGACGCCGTGGTGGAGGGCAAGTCCTGCGACCTCGACGCCGTTGTCCTCGCTGCCGCCGGACTGCACCGGATCGGCCGGCTCGACGCCGTCAGCGAATACCTTGAGACGAACGTGATGCTCCCCGCCGCCGGGCAGGGGTCCCTCGCAATCGAATGCCGCACCGGCGACGCCCCCCGCAAGGCAGGCTCGACCGAGGGCTCGCAGGGCGTGCTCGCCCAGGCCCTGGCTGCCCTGGATGATCCGGACACCCGGCTGGCCGTCACGGCCGAACGGGCGCTCCTGGCCCGGCTGGAGGCTGGCTGTGCCGCCCCGGTGGGCGCCTACGCCCAACGTAAGGGCAGCATGCTGCACCTCGAAGCCGTGGTCTGCGCCGTGGACGGCACGGCAACGGTCCGCGACAAGAAGGCCACCGACGGGCTGTCGGAAGTCGGCGCCACCCTGCTGGGCATCGAGCTGGCCGAGGCGCTGCTGGCCGCCGGCGCCGCCGACATCGCCGACCTGGCCGCTTCCTGAGCCGAACGGATTCTTCTCTGATGGGACGCCGTAGCGCCAACGTCCGGCCGGACGGGAACGCCGGGCCCAGGGTGCTCGAAGGGGCCCGGGTCCTGGTCACCCGCAGCCCGGACCGGGCCGGCGCGCTGGTGTCCGCGCTGCGCGGCACCGGCGCCGAGCCGCTACTGCTGCCCCTCATCGACTTTGAAGCCGCGTCCGACCAGCATTCCCTGGACGTGGCCTTCGACGCGCTCGGCGCCGGCGCCTACTCCTGGCTCGTGGTCAGCAGCGTCACCACGGTCCAGGTCCTCGAGGCGAAGGCCGCCGAACGCGGCGCGGCGCTCAGCGCCTGGCTGCCGGGGAACCTGCAGGTGGCTGCCGTCGGACCGGCCACCCGCAGCATCCTCGAAGCCCTCGACATCGCCGTGGACCTCGCGCCCGCCGGGCAGCAGTCCGGAGCAGGGCTGCTCGCCATCTGGCCCCGGCACCAGGGCAGCGTGCTGCTGCCCCAGGCCGACATCGCCGACCCGCGGCTCCGCCGCGGATTGGAGGCACGCGGCGCCTCGGTCCAGATTGTCACCGCGTACCGCACCGTCGACTACCCGGCCGACCCGCGTCGCGGCCTGTCGGCGACCGGCGCGCCCGGGGAGCCGGAGCACACCGCCGAAGTCCTGACCCCGGCCGAGGCGAAAGCCGCCCTCGACGCCGGTACCCTGCACGCCGTCGTCGCCGCCTCACCGAGCGCCGCCCGCCGGGTCCATGCCGGGCTCGCGCCGCTGGGCGAGTGCCGCCTCGTCGCGATCGGGCGGTCAACCGCCGCCGAGGCCCGCACCCTGGGCCTGCCGGTTGCCACCGTCGCCGAACAACCCACCGTCTCCGGCCTCGTCGCCGCCGTCATCGCCGCCCTGGACCCGGGACACCCGGCCCCGGACCCCCAAGCCCACTCTCCCGTCCAACCGCCGACCGTGAAGGACCAGCCATGAGCTTCCCAACCCACCGCCCCCGCCGGCTCCGCACCACCCCCGCGATGCGCCGGCTGACGGCCGAACACCGCCTCTCCGCCGCCGAACTCATCCTCCCCGCCTTCATCCGCGAAGGACTCACCGAGCCGAACCCGATCGCCTCGATGCCGGGCGTGCAGCAACACACCACCGACTCGCTCAAACGCGCCGCCGCCGAGGCCGTGCAGCTGGGCGTCGGCGGCATTATGCTCTTCGGTGTCCCCGCCGAACGGGACGCCCGCGGCACCGCCTCCCTGGACCCCGACGGCGTACTGAACAAGGCCATCCGGGACGTCAGGGCCGAGGTCGGCGACGAGCTTGTCATCATGAGCGATGTCTGCCTCGACGAGTTCACCGACCACGGCCACTGCGGCGTCCTGGACGCGCACGGCTACGTGGACAACGATGCGACGCTCGAGATCTACGGGCAGATGGCCGTGGCCCAGGCCGAGGCCGGTGCGCATGTGCTCGGGCCCTCCGGCATGATGGACGGCCAGGTCGCCGTGATCCGGCAGGCGCTGGAGCAGGCAGGACACGCCAACACCGCCGTCGTGGCCTACGCCGCCAAGTACGCGTCCGCGTTCTACGGCCCGTTCCGGGAGGCCGTCGACTCGCAGCTCACCGGGGACCGGCGCACCTACCAGATGGACGCCGCCAACCGCCGCGAAGCGATCCTCGAGGTGGAACTGGACCTCGAGGAAGGCGCCGACATGGTGATGGTGAAACCCGCCATGAGCTACCTTGACATCCTCGCCGACGTCGCCGCGATGAGCACGGTGCCGGTGGCCGCCTACCAGATTTCCGGCGAGTACTCGATGATCGAGGCCGCCGCCGCGAACGGCTGGATCGACCGGAAGGCCGCCATCACCGAATCCGTGCTCGGCATCAAACGGGCCGGCGCCAACATGGTCCTGACCTACTGGGCAAGCGAACTCGCCGGCTGGCTGAAGGCGTCCCGGTGAGCGCCCCGGCACTGCCGGACCCGGCGTCCGGCGCCAACCCCACCGCCCCCGTCGGGCCGGAGACGATCCTGCTCGGACTGAACACCTTCGGCGACGTCGGCGTGTTCCCCGACGGGCACCCCGTCCCGCACGCGCAGGTGCTGCGGCAGCTCCTGGAGCAGGCCGAGCTCGCCGACCAGATAGGGCTCCACGCCTTCGGGGTGGGGGAGCACCACCGCCGCGACTTCGCGGTCTCCGCGCCCGAGGTGTTCCTCGCCGCGGCGGCCGCCCGCACCAAGCGCATCCGGCTCGGCTCCGCCGTGACCGTACTCAGCTCCGATGACCCGATCCGGGTCTTCCAGCGTTTCGCCACGGTCGACGCCATCTCCAACGGCCGGGCCGAGGTTATGCTGGGCCGCGGCTCGTTCGTGGAGTCCTTCCCGCTGTTCGGACTGGACCTGGCCGACTACGAGGTCCTGTTCGAGGAAAAGCTCGAGCTCTTCGACAAGGCCCGCGCGCAGAAACCGATCAAATGGGAGGGCCGCACTCGCCGCCCCATCAACGGGCTCAGCGTCTACCCGCCGCTGGAGCACCACCTGCTCCCGGCCTGGATCGGCGTCGGCGGCACCCCCGAGTCGGTGCTGCGCTGCGCCGAATACGGCTACCCCATCATCTTCGCCATCATCGGCGGTCAGCCCCGCTCCTTCGGCCCGCTGGCGGACCTCTACCGGGAGGCCATGGCCAAATACGGCCACCCTATGCAGCAGATCGCCACGCATTCGCCCGGGCACGTCGCCGCCACCGACGAGGAAGCACGGGAGGAGTTCTTCCCGCACTGGCTGGCCCAGCGCAACCAGATCGGCGCCGAGCGCGGCTGGGGCCCGGGCAACCGCGCCGAATTCGACTACCTGTGCACCCCCGAAGGCGCGCTGTATGTCGGCTCGCCGGAGACGGTCGCCGCCAAGATCGCCCTGCTCAAGCAGAACCTGGGCGTGGACCGCTTTGACCTCAAGTACAGCAACGGCACGCTCCCGCACGCCGCCATGATGCGCTCGATCGAGCTGTTCGGCACCGAGGTGGCACCGCGGGTGGCCGCCCTGCTGGCCGGCGCTGCGCCGGCACCGGACAAGCCCTGAAAGAATAGGAACCATGACTTCCAGCCACCCTCGCAACGAGGAACTTTTCGACCGCGCCCGCCGGCTGATGCCCGGCGGCGTCAACTCGCCGGTCCGGGCCTTCGGCTCGGTGGGCGGCACCCCGCGCTTTATGGTCTCCGCCAAGGGCCCGTACCTGACCGACGCCGACGGCGCCGAGTACGTCGACCTGGTCTGCTCGTGGGGCCCGGCCCTGCTGGGGCACGCCCACCCGGCCGTCCTCGCGGCGGTCCACGCCGCCGTCGACCGCGGGCTCTCCTTTGGCGCCTCGACCCCGGATGAGGCCAACCTCGCCGCGATCGTCCAGGAACGCGTCCCGGCCGCCGAGCGCGTCCGGATGGTCTCCACCGGCACCGAGGCCACCATGACCGCCATCAGGCTGGCCCGCGGTTACACCGGGCGCAACCTGGTGATCAAGTTCGCAGGCTGCTACCACGGCCACCTCGACGGCCTCCTCGCCGCCGCCGGCTCCGGCCTCGCGACCCTCGCGCTGCCCGGCTCGGCCGGCGTCACCGCCGCCACGGCCGCCGAGACCCTCGTGCTGCCCTACAACGACCTGGCCGCCGTCGAAGCCGCCTTCGCCAAGCACGGCGAGAGCATCGCCGCAGTCATTACCGAGGCCGCACCCGCCAACATGGGCGTGGTCACCCCGGGCGAGGGCTTCAATGCGGGCCTGGCCCGGATCACCCGCGAGCACGGCGCCCTGCTGATCCTCGACGAGGTCCTCACCGGCTTCCGCACCGGCTACTCGGGCTACTGGGGTCTCACCGGCGGGGCGGCCGGCGCCGCCGAGCCCTGGGCCCCGGACCTGTTGACCTTCGGCAAGGTGATCGGCGGAGGCATGCCGACGGCGGCCCTCGGCGGCCGCGCCGACGTGATGGACTACCTCGCCCCGGTGGGCCCGGTCTACCAGGCCGGCACCCTCTCCGGGAACCCGGTGGCGATGGCCGCCGGCGTCGCGACCCTGACCCACGCCACGCCCGAGGTCTACTCGTTCGTCGACGCCCGGTCGCTGGAACTCTCCGCCGCCCTGTCCTCGGCCCTGGACGCGGCCGGCGTGGACCACTCGATCCAGCGCGCCGGGAACCTGTTCTCCGTGGCCTTCGGCACCTCGGCCCGCGGCGTCCACAACTACGACGACGCCCAGGCCCAGGAAGTCTTCCGCTACGCGCCGTTCTTCCACTCGATGCTGGATTCCGGGGTTTACCTGCCGCCGTCGGTGTTCGAGGCCTGGTTCCTCTCCGCCGCCCACGACGACGCCGCGATGAACCGGATCTTCGACGCCCTGCCGGCCGCGGCGAAAGCCGCAGCGGCCGCGACGGCCTAGGCACGCCGGCGGCCGTGGGCGCCGTCGTCGTCGTCGTCGTTAAACACTTTCGGCACCCGCCGCAGCGGGTGCCGAAAGTTGTTTAAGGCGGGGCCTATTTAATGCAGGCCTAGAAGGCCGGGGTCACGTCGCCGTTGGGCCATTCCTTCGCGATGAAGGCCTTGACCTCGGGGGAGTGCAGCAGCTCGTCGAGCTTCTTGATCCGGACGTCGTCCTTGGAATCTTCACGCCAGGCCAGGAAGTTGGCGTAGGGGTTGTTGTCCACCGACTCGACGGCCAGGGCGTTCTTGGTGCTCAGCCCGGCCTTGAGGATGAAGTTGCCGTTGATCAGGGCCAGGTCCACGGAGGGGTCCTTGAGGTCGTTGATCAGCAGTTCCGGCTGGTTCTCGGAGAACTTCAGCTTCTTGGGGTTCTGTGCGTCGCTGAGCGTCAGCACCGAGGTGTCGTCCTTGATGTCCTTGACCAGGCCGGCGACCTGGAGGACCTTGAGGGCGCGGACCTGGTTGGACGGGTCGTTCGTGATGGCGACCTTGGCACCGTCCTTGATGTCCTTGATGTTCTTGACCTTCTCGGAGAACGCGGCGTAGGGCTCGATGTGCACGCCCGCGCCGTGGCCGAACTTGTAGCCCTTGGTCTTGACCTGGTCCTCGAACCACGGCAGGTGCTGGTAGAAGTTGGCGTCCAGGGAGCCGTCGCTCAGCGCGGTGTTCGGCGTCTGGTAATCCTCGATCTCCTTGATTTCCAGCTTGAGGCCGGCCTTGGGGGCGAGCTCCTGGTTGATGAATTCAAGGATCTTGGCGTGCGGGACCGGGCTGGCGCCGACCTTGAGCGTCGCCGGCTTGGCCGGGTCCAGGGTCGTGACCTGGGCGCTGGGGGTGGACGAACCACCGCAAGCCGTCAGCGCCAGGGCAGTGACAATGCCTGTGGCCAGGAGGGTGAGTGACTTACGCATTCGATGCGTTCCTTTCGAAAAAGGCGGAGAGCACGACGGCGGGGCCGTGGTCCGCGCAGATGCAGAGGGCGGCTACCCGCTGCAAGACTGGGATGGTTGTTCCTGGGTCAGCGGTGGTCGAGGCTGCGGGAAATCCGCTCGCCCACGAGTTGGATGACCTGGACGAGGACGACGATCAGGACGATGGTGACGATCATGACCGTGACGTCGAAGCGCTGGAAGCCGTAGTTGTAGGCCAGCTTGCCGAGGCCGCCGCCGCCGACGAGGCCGGCCATCGCGGAGTAGCCGACGAGGGTCACCACCGTGGTGGTGGTGGCCGCAACGAGGGCTGGCAGGGATTCGCGCAGCATCACCTTGTTGATGACCTGCATGGTGGTCGACCCCATCACCTGGGCGGCGTCGATCTTGCCGTGGTGCACATCGCGCAGGCAGGATTCCACCAGCCGGGCGAAGAAGGGGATCGTGCCGATGGAGAGGGAAACCGAGGCCGCGATCGGACCGAGGCTCGTCCCGGTAAGGGCCCGGGCCAGCGGGATCAGGGCCACCATCAGGATGGCGAACGGGATGGAGCGGGTGATGTTGACGATCACGTCGCTGAGGATCCGGTTGGTAACGGGCATCGGACGCAGGCCGCCGGGGGCGGTGACGTGCAGGAACACGCCCAGCGGCAGGCCAATCAGGACGGTGAAGAACGCGGAGATGCCGACCATCTGGAGGGTCTCCACGATCGCGTCGGGCAGGGCCTTGGCCAGAACGGGGTTGCCGAAAATGTCGTTCATTAGTTGGCTCCTTCTTCCGCCGGAGCAGCATCGGCGGCCACGCGCTTGGCGCTGATGCCGCGCTCGTGCAGGTAGCGCAGGACGGCGTCGACGTCGGCGCCTTCGGCGAGCTGGACACGGAGGTGGCCGAACTGCTGGCCGCCGAGTGTCTCGACGCTGCCGGCGAGGACGTTGAAGTCCATGTTGAAGTGCCGTGCGACGCCGGTCAGCACGGGTTCCTTGGCGCTGTCGCCGGAGAAGAGGATTTCCAGCACCGGCCCGCGCTGCAGCGCCCCGTGCAGGGGTTCCGAGGGCGGCAGCGGCAGCAGGGCGCGGGCGAGCTTGCTGTCCAACTCACCGGCAACGTCCTGCAGCGCTCCGTGTTCGATAATGCGGCCGCGGGAGAGCAGCGAGACGGAGTCACAGACACGCTTCACGACGTTCATTTCGTGGGTGATGATCAGCACCGTGAGCTGCAGCCGCCGGGTGAGGTCACGGATCAGGTCCAGGATCTCTTCGGTTGTGGCGGGATCCAGGGCCGAGGTGGGCTCGTCGCAGAGCAGCACCTCGGGGTCCGAGGCGAGGGCACGGGCAATGCCGACGCGCTGGCGCTGGCCGCCGGAGAGCTGGGACGGGTAGGCGTTCTCGAAGCCCTCGAGCCCCACCAGCCTGAGCAGCTCGGCCACCCGGGCCCGGATCTTGTCCTTCGGGGTCTTGACGAGTTCGAGCGGGTGCGCCACGTTGCCGGCCGCGGTCCGGGAGTCCATCAGGTTCGCATGCTGGAAGACCATCCCGATGCGCCGCCGCGCAGCACGGATCTCCGAGTCCCGCACGGAACTGAGTTCGGTGCCGTCGATGCTGACGGACCCGGAGGTGGGGCGGTCCAGCAGGGTCAGGCAGCGCACCAGCGTCGACTTGCCGGCGCCGGAGTGGCCGATAATCCCGTGGATCGAACCCTTCGGCACGGCCAGCGTGACGCCGTCGAGCGCCACCACTTCCTTCTTGCCCTGCCGGTAGACCTTGCGAAGGTCGGTAACTGTGATCATTTATCCCTTGGCGGTTGCGTCTGGGCGCGACATAACACACGCCCTCTTCTGAACTAAATTATGTCAGCGGCGCCAAAAGGCATCCACTTACGCATCACGTTCGTCACAAAGGGAAATGGGGTGAAGATAATTCTGTGTATGGGCCCGGCGGGCGGGATTGGTGCCGGGTGCGGTTCCGGCCGCGGAATCCCGCACGGCATGACCGGGCGGCAGTCCCGGGCGAACACGCTGTGATCTCCGTCCCAGCGGGTTGCCGGGAAAGCCGGCGCCGGGCTAGAAGTCGCCCCGGCTGGCGTCCTCGGGCGGCAGGACCGGCCAGTCGCCCTCGATCACGGCGGCAGGCTTGGTCTTGCGCAGGTAGCTTTGGAAATCAGCGGCCTGCGCGGAGGCCCACTCGACCTGCAACTGGTGGAGATGGCTGGCCGGCATCCGCAGCTTGGGGAATTTTCCTGCCATCGCGTCGAGCACCCGCAGGGTCGCCAGCGCGTCCGCCGCGGACGTGTGGGCATTGTCGAGGCCGACGCCGTACTCCTCGCAGAGCGCGGTCAGCGTCCGCTTGCCCTTGCGGTACCGGTCCACCTGCTTGTTCATGATGTACGGGTCCAGGACCGGAAAGCGGCTGAGCTGGGGGACACCGTAGCGGGCCGACTCGGCGGCCAGCACAGTGAAGTCGTAGCTGGCGTTGAAGGCAATGACCGGCACCCCGGCGTCGAACAGCTCCTGCAGGACCGCCGCCAGCTCCCGGGTCACCTCTTCGGCAGGCCGGCCCTCGCGGCGGGCCTGCTCGGTGGTGACGCCGTGGATATCGCTGGCCTCGGTGGGGATCTCCACCCCGGGGTCGGCCAGCCACTCGTGTTCCTTGATGACCGAGCCGTCGGCGTCCACCACGGTCACCGAGGCGGTCACGATCCTCGCAGAGCGCGAGTTCCGGCCGGTTGTTTCGAGGTCGAATGCTGCGCGGGGAAGGGTGTGCCAGGTGCTCATGCTTCAACGCTACCTGCTGCCGCCGACAGTTTTGCGCTGCCCCGCAGAGCCCCGGGATAACCGGCGATACCCGGCAACATCGGGCAAGGCCCGGCGCTGCCGGCGGCGCCCGGACACCGGCCGGCAACGGTAACCTTGGTCCATGCGGACGGAGTATGTGGAGGCGGTGCTGGAACTCGCGGCGATGGTGCCGGCGGGCACCGCCGTCGCCTACGGTGACGTGGCCGAACTCCTCGGCGCGGGCGGCCCCCGCCAGGTCGGCTCGGTGATGAGCCACCACGGCAGTGCCGTCCCCTGGTGGCGGATCCTTAAGGCCAACGGGGACGCCCCGCCCGGCCACGAACGAGAGGCCCTGGACCTCTATCTGGCCGAAGGCACACCGCTACACGGCAGCTATCTGGAGTACCAGCGCACCGGGGAGGGCCGCTGGCGGGTTGACCTGGCGGCGGCCCGCTGGGCGCCGACCGAGGCGGAGTTCGAGCAGATCGACGCCCTTGCCGAGCGCCTCGAGCGGGAGCCGCACACATTGTCGGTCCCCACTGATGAAATGTCCGTGTGAGTAGCCCCAGCCAAACCCGTCCCGGCAAGAGTGCACCGCACCGCGCCGGCCTGCGCCTGCTGCCGCCCCGGACGCAGCACAGCGCCGTCCCGGTCCTGTCCTCGGACCAGCGGGCCGCCGTCGACGTCGCGCACGGTTCCGGCCCGGTGCTGGTCCCGGGAGCGCCGGGCACCGGCAAGTCCACGGTCCTGGTCGAGGCCGCGGTCCGCCGCGCCCAGCGCGACGGGCTGGACCCGGAGCGGATGCTGATCCTGGCCCCGGGCCGGCTCGCCGCCGACGCCCTCCGGGACCGCTTCACCGCGCGCCTGGACCGCAGCCTGAGCACGACGCCGGCGCGGACCTGGGCGTCGTATGCTTTCGATCTGATCCGGCGGGCCAAGGCCGAAGGGATCCTGCCGCTGCCGCGCGCGCCGAAGCTCCTCTCAGGGCCCGAACAGGACCTGATCATCAAGGAACTCCTCGAGGGCCACGCCCAGCCCGGACTTGAGCTGCCCTGGCCCGAGGACCTGGGCGCGGCGCTGCAGACCCGAGGCTTCCGGCAGGAGGTCCGCCAGCTCTTTGACCGGATCATCGAGTCCGGGCGGACCGCCGCGGACCTCGCGGACCTCGCCCGGCGCTGCGGCCGGCCCGACTGGACCGCCGCGGCGGCCCTCTACGCCGAGTACCGCGACGTCCTGGACCTGCGGATGCCCGAATCCTTCGACCCGGCCGGGATCATCACGGCCGCGCGCCAGATCTTCCAGGACGCCCCGGACTTCCTGGCCGCCGAGCGCGACCGGCTCCAGCTGATTCTCGTGGACGACATCCAGGAGGCGAACCCGGCAGTCTTTGAACTGCTCGCGGACATCGCCGCGGGCAAGGACGCCATCGTCACGTCCTCCCCGGACACCGTGGTGCAGGGCTTCCGCGGCGCGCGGCCGGACCTGGTGGCCGAACTGCCCCGGCTGCTCGCCCCGGTCGGCGGTACCGTGCTGGAACGGCCGCTGTGGACCGCGCACCGCCACACCCCCGCCGTCGCGCAGGCCTGGCGGTCCGTCGCGGAGCGGATCTCGCTGCGCTCCGGCGGCACCTCGGCGCGCCGGCTCGAGCACCCGGCCCCCGGTCACGACGGCGCCCGCGACGGAGTTGTTGAGGCGCACCTGCTGCCGTCCCCGGTGCACGAACTGCGCTACGTGGCGCAGCGGATCCTCGAAGCCCAGCTCAACGACGGCCGGGACCTGGGCGAAATTGCCGTGATCGTGCGCAACGGCGGCCAGCTCAGCCAACTGCAGCGCCACCTGGCCGGCCAGGGCATCCCGGTCCGGATCCCGGTCGCCGAGTCCGCGGTCCGCGACGAAGTGGCCGTGCTGCCGCTGCTGGACGCCTACGCCGTGGCCCTCGATCCGGCCCGACTCAGCCCCGAAGCCGCCGTCTCGCTGCTGACCTCCCGGATCGGCGGCGCCACCTCGATCGAGCTGCGCCGGCTCCGCCAGTCCCTGCGGCGGGAAGAGTTGCTGGGCGGCGGCGGCCGCACCAGCGACGCGCTGCTGGTGGAGGCCCTGCTGGAACCGGGCGCCCTTGCCACCCTCGGCATCGAGGGGCACTCCGCCCGCCGCGTCGCCCGGATGATCCAGGCCGGCCGGGAAGCCGCCGGGGCGCCCGGCGGCAACGCCGAAACCGTGCTCTGGGCGCTGTGGCACTCCACCGGGCTCGCCGGACGCTGGACCGAGGCCGCCCTGGCCGGCGGTGCGGCCGGGGCGCGCGCGGACCGGGACCTCGATGCCATGATGGCGCTGTTCCACACGGCCGAACGGTACGTGGACCAGCTCCCCGGCTCGGGGCCGGAGCAGTTCCTCGAGTACCTGCTCAGCCAGGAACTGCCGATGGACACCCTGGCGGCGCGGGCGCAGCTCGAGGACGCGGTCGAACTCATGACGCCGGCCAGCGCCGCGGGACGCGAATGGCCCGTGGTGATTGTGCCCGGGCTCCAGGAGGGCGTGTGGCCCAATACCCGGCTCCGCGGCGAACTGCTCGGCAGCACGCTCTTCGCCGACGCCGTCGAACACGGCGTCGAGTACGCCCTGCAACTCGATCCGCTGAGCCGGCTCCGCGAGATCCGCTACGACGAGCTGCGCAGCTTCTCCACCGCCGTCTCCCGCGCCCGGGAGGTGCTGATCTGCACCGCCGTTTCCTCGGAGGACGAGCAGCCCTCATCCTTCCTGGACTACGTCTCGCCCCTGCACCCGGACCAGGACCGGCGTGGCTTCACCCCGGTGGAGCGGCCGCTGACCCTGCGCGCGCTGGTCGCCGAACTGCGCCAGTACGCCCAGCTCGACGGCGGGTCTCCCGAGGCGGCCGAGGCCACCGCCGTCCTCGGGGCCCTGGCCGCGGCCGAACCCGCCGTGCCCGGCGCCCACCCCGAGAGCTGGTGGGGCCTCGCGCCGCTGTCCTCGACCGAGCCTGTGGTGCCGCCAGGCAGCACCGTCTTCGTCTCGCCCTCCAAGGTCGAAACTGTGCACAAGTCGCCGCTGGACTGGTTTGTCCAGGCCGCCGGCGGCGAGGCCGCGACGGATTTCGCCCGCAGCCTGGGCACCCTGGTCCACGCCATCGCGCAGGACCTCCCGGACGCCTCCGGCGGGGAATACGTGGCAGAACTGGTCAAACGCTGGCCCTCGCTCGGGATGAAGGACAACTGGGAGGGCAAACTGGACTTCCAGCGGGCAGAGACGATGGTCCGCAAGCTGGCCCAGTACGTGCTCGTGATGCGCAGTGAGGGGCGGAGCTTGGTCGGCGTCGAGCAGGACTTCGAGGTGAAGCTGCCCGATGTGGCCGCGCCGGATGCCCCCGCCGGGGACGAGGCCTGGCCGGCCCGTCCGGCCGTGCTCCGCGGCCAGGTTGACCGGCTGGAGATCGACGCCGACGGCCGCCTGGTGATCGTGGACCTCAAGACCGGCAAGCGCCAGCCCGGCAAGACCGAGCTGGAACGCCACCCGCAGCTCGGCGCCTACCAGGCCGCCGTCCTCGCCGGAGGGTTTACCGGGCCCGACGACGGCCCGCCGCCATTGCCCGGCGGTGCCGTTCTGGCCCAGCTCGGCACCAGTACCAAGAGCCCCGGCGTGCAGAGCCAGCCGCCGCTGGACCCGGACGCCAACTGGGCGCTGGACCTGGTGGGCGAGGCTGCGCGCGTTATGTCCGGCAGCACCTTCGAAGCCCGCCACGACCCCGCCAAGGGCGGTCACGGCGGCCACGGCTGCAGGCTTCCGGAAGTCTGCCCGCTGTGCGCACGCGGAAAGCAGGTCACCGAATGAGCCTTGAGTCCAGGACGCCGGCAGAGACACCGGACGCGCTGGCCGAGGCGGGGCCGGATGCGCTCCCCGAACCCCGGTTCAGCCCCGAGGAGCTTTCGGCGATGCTGGGGGAGAAGAACACCCCCACCGCCGAGCAATCGCTGATCATCTCCTCGCCGCTGGCGCCCCGGCTGGTCATCGCCGGTGCAGGGTCCGGCAAGACCGCCACCATGGCGGACCGGGTGGTGTGGCTGGTCGCCAACGGCTGGGTCCGGCCGGAGGAAGTGCTGGGCGTGACCTTCACCCGCAAGGCGGCCGGTGAACTCGCCACCCGGATCCGGGCCAAACTTGCCGCCCTGGGCCGGATTGCCGCGGCCGACCCGGAGCATAAGGTCTTCCCAGAAGGGCTGCTGAGCACCGACGCGCTGGAACCCAAGGTCTCCACCTACCACTCCTACGCCAGCGGCATCGTCTCCGACTACGGGCTGCGGCTCGGCGTGGAGCGCGATGTGGTGCTGCTCGGCGGAGCCCAGTCCTTCCAGCTCGCGAGCGGGGTGGTGGAGGCGTTCGACGGCGACTACCAGCATTTCCGCTCCGCGAAGTCCACCCTGGTCAAAGCCGTCATCCAGCTTGCGGGGGAGTGCGCGGAACACTTGCAGGACCCCGCCCAGGTCCGCGGCTGGCTGCTGGCGAGGGCCGCCGAGTTCGAGGCGCTCCCGTATGTCGCCACGGCCAATAAGAACCCCAGCCAGGCCGCGGGGGAGCTCAGCGCGCTGTTGCGTACCCGCGCCAGCGTCGCGGACATGGTGGGCCGCTACGCTGAGGCCAAACGGGCCCGCGGCGCCCTGGACTTCGGCGATCTCGTGGCGCTCGCGGCCAGGGTGGCCAGCGAAATCCCCGTCGCCGCACAGACCGAACGCCAGCGCTACAAGGTGGTGCTGCTGGACGAATTCCAGGACACCTCGCACGCCCAGCTCGTGCTGTTCTCCCGCCTTTTCGGCGACGGCCACGCCGTCACCGCTGTGGGCGACCCCAACCAGTCCATCTACGGCTTCCGCGGCGCATCCGCGGGCCAGCTCTTCCACTTTGTCCGCGAGTTCCCGGTCCGGGTGGACCCGGTCGACGGCGGCGACGCCGGCGGGGGCCCGCCGAAGTTCGCCGTCGCGCCGACGTCATACCTGACCACGGCCTGGCGCAACGGCCGGAACATCCTCGACGCCGCCAACGTGATTTCCGCCCCGCTCAGCAAGGCGGCAGCCCACGCGGGCGCCGCCGGCGCCCGGGACAGCGCGGAGTCCGTGGCGGTCCCGCCGCTGCAGCCCAGCCCCGCCGCGGTCCAAGGCCGCGTAGTCATGGGCCGCTTCGGCACGGACGAGGACGAGGCGGCGGCCGTCGCCGCGGACGTGCTGAAGTTCCGCCGGACCGACTTCGACGCCGGAAAGGCGGAGGACCCCGAACCGCCGGCGATGGCTGTGCTGTGCCGCCGCCGTGCCCAGATGGAGTGCATCCGCCGCGAATTCGAAGTCCGCGGCATTCCCTACGAGATCGTGGGCCTCGGGGGCCTGCTGGACACCCCCGAAATCGTCGACCTCGTGGCCACCCTCCGGGTGCTGGCGGACCCGGGCCGCTCGGACTCCCTGATGCGGCTGCTCGCCGGCGCCCGCTGGCGGATCGGCCCTGCCGACCTGATGGCCTTCCGTGACTGGTCGAGCTTCCTGGCGCGGCGCCGCGGCCGCCCCGGAGGCGGCGACGCCGACACCGGCGCCGGCGCTGACATCGACGTCGAGAGTGACACCGCCGAAACCGTCATCGAGGGCGACCTCACGGACGCAGCGAGCCTCGTCGAGGCGCTGGACTGGCTGCCCCGGCCCGACTGGACCTCGGCGCACGGCCGCCGGCTGAGCCCCGAAGCCCATCACCGGCTGCAACGGCTCTCGGCCGAGCTCCGGCAGCTGCGCAGCTTTATGGGTGATGACCTCAGCACCCTCCTCGGCGAGGTGGAACGCGCAATGCTGCTGGACATCGAGGTCGCCGCCCGGCCCGGCATCAGCATCCACCAGGCCCGGCGCAACCTCGATGCCTTCCAGGACGCCGCCGCGGGGTTCCTGCACACCTCCCAGCGGGTGGACGTGCTGGCGTTCCTGGCCTGGCTGGAGGCCGCCGCCGCGGAGGAAAACGGGCTCGACGCCGCCGCCCCGGAGGTTAACCACGAAGCCGTCCAGCTGCTGACCGTGCACGCCTCCAAGGGGCTGGAATGGGACGTGGTGTTCGTCCCGGGCCTCAACGCCGGGGCCTTCCCGAGCAGCCGGGATTCCCGCTGGAGCAGCGGCTCGGCCGCGCTGCCCTGGCCGCTGCGCGGGGACCGCGCCGACCTTCCGCAGTGGGACCTGGAGCACCCGGACCAGAAAGGCTGGCTCGACGCCGAGAAGGACTTCAAGTCCGCCGTCCAGGCCCACGGCGAGGCTGAGGAACGGCGCCTGGCCTATGTGGCGTACACCCGCGCAAAGCATGTGCTCTGGGTCTCCAGTGCGGCCTGGGTCGGTTCCCGGGCCGGGCTGGCGGAGATGTCGCCGTTCCTGGCTGAACTCGAGGCCCTGACCGCGGCCGGCGCGGCGGAGATCCACCCGCTTTCCGTCGCCGAGGATGCGCTCCCGGAGGAGAGCCCGCTGACGTCCGAGCTCGAGCTGGCACTGTGGCCGTATGATCCGCTGGAAGGCCCGGTCCACCCGCGAACCGGGGCGCGGCTCCGGCTGGTTCCGGGCCGCAGGGCCGCCATGGAGGCCGCCGCCGCACGGGTGCTGGAGCGGCTGGACCGGCCCGACGCCGGCGAGCTGCCTGCACCGGCGGCGGCCGGGGCGCGGCAGCTCCGCGGGCCGTCCGGCGGCTGGGCGCAGGAGGCGGCCACCCTGCTGGACCGGCGCTCCCGGCGGACCGCCGGCCAGGACGTGCACCTGCCCGGCCACATTTCCGCCTCCACCCTGGTGGACCTCGACGACGACGCGGCTTCCGTGGTGGCGAGGCTACGGCGGCCCGTGCCGCGCGAACCCGGGATGTCGGCCCGCAAGGGTACGGCCTTCCATGCCTGGGTCGAGGAGTACTTCGGCACCTCAGGGATGCTGGACCTGGGGGAGGCCGCCGGCTCGGATGATCACATTGACGAGGCGTACGGTCTGGACGCCATGGTGGAGACCTTCCGCCGGTCCGAGTGGGCCCATCGGGCGCCCGCGCACGTCGAGGTGCCGGTGGAGACCCGGATCGGCGAGGTGGTGGTCCGCGGGCGCATCGACGCTGTCTTCCGGGACGCCGACGGCGGCTGGGACCTTGTGGACTGGAAGACCGGACGCCGGCCCTCGGCCGGCGAGTTGAAGACCAAAGCCGTGCAGTTGGCCGTCTACCGGCTGGCTTGGTCCCGTCTCAAAGGCGTCCCGCTCGAGGACGTCCGCGCAGCGTTCTACTACGTGGCCGATAACCAGGTGGTCCGCCCGCACGATCTGGGGTCGGCGGAACGGCTGGAAGAAATCGTCGCCGCGGCCCTTGGGCGGAGCGCAACACCCTGACGGCGTGCGTTAGTCCTGCTTCGCCGGAACCACCGTGAGGGCCGTCGTCGAGGTGTCATCCGCCGCGGCCGGCGTGGCGGGGAGCGGGCTGGCGGCCGGGACGTCCCCGGCGTCGGGCGCCCCGGCACCGGCTTCTGTGCCGTCGTCGGCTGCGCTGATGCCGGCTGTGCCGGAGTCCTCGTCACGGGGGATCGGCGTGACGTGGACGGCTGCTACTGCACCGCCGGCACGCAGCGGGTCCGGTTCGGACGCCGGCCCCTCGGTCTCCGGGGCGATCGGCTGGACGGTCACGGCCGGCTGGGGCAGCGGTTCGACGCTGATGGGCTGCCCGCCGTGCTCGGCGACGTCCTCGGCCAGCACCGCAAGCATGGATTCCGCTTCGTCGGTCATGTCCTGGTTTCCGGCCGCGAGCCCCTTGACCAGGTACTGCGCGAGGGCGAATTCCGCGGACAGCGCGGCGCGGCGCAGCAGGTGGGCGTCGGGCGCCTCCCGGCGGCTGGAGGAGTAGTGCGAGATCACCGTGTCCACAAAGTCCTGGTCATTGGACGCGACCAGCCAGGCCATGTCGTCGGCCGGGTCCCCGATGCGCAGGTCCGTCCAGCCGGTCACAGCGGTGACCCGTTCGCCGTCGACCAGGAGGTTGTCCTCGTGGAGGTCGCCGTGCACCACGCTGGGGTTGAAGCGCCACAGCGATACGTCCTCCAGCGCGTGTTCCCAGCGTCGCAGCAGCAGTGGCGGGATCTTGCCCGTCGTGGCGGCCTGGTCGAGTTCGTTGAGCCGGCGCTGGCGGAACTCGTTGGGCGTGTAGCTGGGCAGGTCGGCGTTGCTGACCAGCGAGTGCGGCAGGTCGTGGATGGCCGCGAGGGCGGCACCGACTTCCTTGGCCAGCGCCGCGGAGCCGTCGCTGAGGTCTTCCACGGAACGGGTGGCCCCGGATAGGTGGGAGTAGACGAAAGTGCTGAGGGATCCCTGCCGGACGGTGCCGGCCACGGTGGGCATCAGGAACGGGAGTTCGGCACGGATGCCGGGAGTGAAGGCACGCAGCACCAGGAACTCGGTTTCCAGGCGTGCACTCGCCTCGGCGTGCCGGGGTGAACGCACCCGCCAGCGTTTGCCTTCGGTGTCCTGGAGAAGGGCGGAATCGAAGTCTGCCGGATCGTCGGGCGCGGAGCTCACGGCAGTCGGAGTCAGGCCGGGGACTGCCGCCGTTGCTACCGCTGCCAGTTCGATTGGTTTTCTTCTCACGCTTCCACGGTAGAGTGAGCCGCGCCCAAGACCGCGATGCATCACGGCGAGTCTGAAAGATCGGCCCGAATTAGCGCCGGGCGGTCAGTGCCGACGGCGGTCAACGGCCTAGTCTGACGAGCGGTGAAGGACAAAGATGCCGCCGTAGGGAGGCTGCTCTGATCGCTGCCGGTCGCTGGCGGTGTATTCGTTCAGCACGGCGTGGATGCGCGTGAGGAGGTCTTCGGCGTCGGCCTCGGAGAGGTGCAGCACGAAGCGGGAAAGGCTGGCCAGTGCGTCCGGCCCTGCCTCCGCCAGCTCTTCCCGGAACGCCTCCACCGGGGCCAGCGGACCGTCCGGTCCAGCCTGACCCAGGGCGGTGTCCAGATGCCAGGACCGCCCGGTGGAACGGTACGGCTTCTCCAGCGCACCGCTTTCTCCCGTGCGGACCGCGGCGGCTTCGAGGAATCCGGTGGCGAGCAACTGCCGCACGTGATAGAGCATGGTTCCCGGATCCTGGCCCAGCCGGTCGGCGAGCTGCTTGTTGGTCAGCTCGTGCAGCCCGCACAGGCGCAGGATCCGCAAGCGCAGCGGATGGGCCAGCGCCTTAACTTCCCGGGCGCTCGCGGCCGGCCTCACTTCGTCCGCGCTCGTCTGCTCTTCCATGCACTCATCCTACAAACTGATGTACTGGACTCAAATCACCTTGAATTTTCTCAATCAATGCGGAATGGTTCAGCTATGACCGATCAAACCGCGCGGGTGTTGGAACGGAACCGTGCGCCCCTGGGCACGTCCTACTGGAAACTCTGGACCTCCTCCGGGCTGTCGAACCTCGCGGACGGCGTTTTCAAGATCGTCCTGCCGCTGCTGGCCATTCAGCTCACCCAGTCACCCACGCTGATTGCCGGGCTGAGCGTGGCCGCCACCCTTCCCTGGCTTCTCTTCGCGCTCACGGCCGGGGCGCTGGCCGACCGGTTGGACCGGCGCAAGCTTATGCTCTGGGCCAACATCGGCCGGGGACTGCTGCCGGCTGTCCTGGTGGCCGTCATCCTGCTGGATTTCGGCTCCATCGGGGCTCTGTATGTCGTCGCCTTAATGGTCGGCGTGGCCGAAACGCTGTACGACACCTCCGCGCAGTCGATCCTGCCGCAGGTGGTGTACCGGGATCAGCTTTCGCGTGCCAACGGCCGGCTCTACGCGGTCGAACTCACCGCCAACCAGTTCGTTGGCCCTCCGCTGGGCGGACTGCTGGTGGCCCTCGGCGTCGTTGCGGGACTTGCCGTGCCGGCGGCCCTGTGGCTTGCCGCCGTCGGGTGCCTGTTCCTGGTCCAGGGGGCTTTCCGCATGGAGCGGGAGCAAAAGACAACATTGCGCTTTGACATCGGTGAAGGTTTGCGGTTCCTGTGGCACCAGAAGATCCTCCGCACGCTCGCGGTCATGACGGGAGTGTTCAACTTCGCGTCCAGCGCGGCATTTGCGGTCCTGGTGCTGTTTGCCGTGGGGCCGGCCTCGGAAATGAAACTGTCCGAGGTGGGGTTCGGCGTTCTCTTGACGGCTTCCGCCCTCGGTGCGTTCGTCGGCTCGTTCACCTCCGAGTGGGCCGAAGCCAGGCTGGGCCGGTCCAAGTCCCTGATGCTCACGATCTTCGGGAGTGCGCTGATCGTGGGTGCGCCCGCCCTGACCAGCGACCCGTACGTCCTTGGCCCCATTCTTTTTTTGGGCGGCATGCTGGTCATGCTGTGGAACATCATCACCGTCTCCCTACGCCAGCGCATTGTTCCCAACCACCTGCTGGGCAGAGTCAACAGCGCGTACCGCCTGCTCGCCTGGGGCACCATGCCGCTCGGTGCGGCAGCGGGCGGCCTGCTGGCCCAGTGGCTGGGGCTTCAGGTCATGTTCGGCATCATGGGGGTGCTTACCCTCGCGCTCCTCGCGCTGATGCCCGTCCTCACAGACAAGGCCATCGCCGACGCCGACGTCGAATCCTGAGTTGGTTCAGTGGCGGGTCATACGGCCGGTGGATCCTCGCTTCTTACCGGGCTTGAAAGACTCCGGTCTCACGGTACCGCTGGTAGAGCTTGATCACTTCAAGCGTCGGCTGATGAATTGGCAGGGGTGGTTGAGACAAAGGGAAGAACGCGATCTCGCGGACCTCGGAAGGCTCCGGCACCACATTCCCCTTCCAGCTTTCCAGGACAAAGCACAGCGCAAAAGCATGGACCTTGTCGCCGTTCGGGTACTCCAGCTGATGCAATTCCGGCTCGGAAAGGCTGGCGAACGCGACCAGGTCTGCTGGATCAGCTTCGATTCCGGTTTCCTCAAACAGTTCGGCGACGGCGGTACGCGTGAAACTCTGCCCGGGCTCGCAGGCGCCGGCGGGAAGTTCCCAGACCCCGTTGTCGACTCGGCGCTGGAATAGTGCTGTGCCGTCGGAGCGCAGCACCAGGACCTGCGCTCCCGGCAGAAGCAGCTGGCGGGAGCCAACCTTCTGGCGCAGTTCCCAGACATATGATCCAACGTGTCCCATTGACCCTCCCAGTGGTCTACGCCAAGCAATGTCGGCCGGCTAGTGGCCAGTATGACCCTTGCATGCGGCGCCGGCCCGTCACGGTGGTCGTCGGGAGACCAGATTTCCTCTGTTCCCCTGAAGTAGGACGTGCAGGCGGCCCCGCCCGCCACGGCAAATGTCAATTGTCGGCGGGGGTCGGTACGGTGGGTACATGAGTCTTGCGGAGTCACCAGAGTCCGGTACCGGGCCAAATACTGGAGCGACTGATCCTGCTGCGGCGCACGCGCCGGCGCCGGCCGACAGCCCGCCCGCCAACCGGCTGCGGGACACCGTCCTTCCGGTACGCCCCGCGCTGATCGACCGCGGTTCCGCGGCCAGGCTGCAACCGGACATGCTGGCGGACCTGCTGCGCTGCGGCGGGGTGCAGGCCATGCTCCTCTCGCGGCGCCAGGCGCTGGTCAGCGGTGAAGGCCTCGTCTTTCTGGACGCGGCCGGCCTCGCCGCGCGGCTGAAGGGAACCGCGTACGCGCCGGAACAGGTGATCTACCTGGGCTCGGCCCTTCCCGGGGCTTCCGCGGCCGCGGGAACCCAGTACGTGCTGTTCATCCTGCCCGAGCAGTTCGAGGTCCGCGCCGAGCCCTTCGAGCAGCACGTCGAGGGCATCCCGGCCGGGGCCCAGTGGGCCGGGTTCCGCGAGGTCGCGGCCCAGCTGGACGCTACCGACACCGCCCTGTTCATCGAGGCCAGCGCCATCGCTAACTGGCACGCCACCCACACCCACTGCCCGCGCTGTGGCGCCGCAACCGTGCCGGAGGCCGGGGGCTGGGTCCGGCGCTGCCCCGCGGACAACTCCGAGCACTACCCCCGCACGGACCCGGCCATCATCGTCACCGTCGTCGGCCCGGACGACCGGCTGCTGCTGGGCGGCGGAGGCCCGCTGGATTCCCGGACCTACTCCACCCTGGCCGGCTTCGTCGAACCCGGCGAATCGCTCGAGCAGGCCGTCATCCGCGAAATCGGCGAAGAAGTGGGGGTGCGGGTCACCGCGTCACAGTACCTTGGCTCCCAGTCCTGGCCGTTTCCGGCGTCGCTGATGCTCGGCTTCACCGCGACGACGGCGGACACCGAGGCCACGCCCGACGGCGTCGAGGTCACCCGGGCCCGCTGGTTCAGCCGCGCCGAGCTGCAGGAAGCGGTGCTCAGCGGCGAAATCGTGATCTCCAGCAGGCTCTCGATCGCCCGCGCCCTGATCGAGCACTGGTACGGGGGCGTCATCCAGGACCGCGCGGACCAGGCATGAGGTCCCCGTGACACCCCGCCGCGGCACCGTCGCGCCCGCCCGTTCCACCCTGCGGCCCTTCCGCCGCGCACCCTTCAACGACTAAGCAGCAGACGTGAACACAGATATCTTCCAGTCCAGCGCCTTCCCGGCCGGACAGTCCGATGCCGGGGTACCGGCCCCTGAGCCGGCGGCGCAGGACAACCGCTCACTCGAGGAGCGGATCCTGGGCGGCCTTGACGCCGAACAGCGCGAGGTCGCCAGCACCCTGAACGGGCCCATGTGCGTGCTCGCGGGCGCCGGCACCGGCAAGACCCGTGCCATCACGCACCGCATCGCTTACGGGGTGCACTCCGGCGTGTACAGCCCGCAGCGGCTGCTTGCCGTCACTTTCACGGCACGGGCCGCCGCAGAGATGCGCAGCCGGCTCCGCGACCTGGGCGTCGGCAGCGTGCAGGCCCGCACCTTCCACGCCGCGGCGCTGCGCCAGCTGCAGTTCTTCTGGCCCCAGGCCGTCGGAGGCGCACTGCCGAACCTGCTCGACCACAAGGCCCAGATGATCGCCGAGGCCGCCCGCCGGCTGCGGCTCAGCACCGACCGCGCCTCCATCCGGGACCTCGCCTCCGAAATCGAGTGGGCCAAGGTCTCCATGCTCACCCCGGCCAACTACCTGGAAAAGGCCCAGGGCCGCGGCACCCCGGGCGGCTTCGACCTGACCGCCGTCGCCCGGGTGTTCCAGTCGTACGAGGACGTCAAAACGGACCGGAACGTCATTGATTTCGAGGACGTGCTGCTGATCACCGTCGGCATCCTGCAAGAGGACCCCAAGGTCGCAGCCACGGTCCGGGAGCAGTACCGGCACTTCGTGGTGGACGAATACCAGGACGTGTCGCCGCTGCAGCAGCGGCTCCTGGAACTGTGGCTGGGCGGCCGGGACGATCTCTGCGTGGTCGGTGACGCCAGCCAGACCATTTACTCCTTCACCGGTGCCTCTCCCAAGCACCTGCTCGGCTTCAAGGGCCAGTACCCGGACGCCACGGTGGTCAAGCTGATCCGCGACTATCGGTCCACGCCGCAGGTGGTGAAGCTGGCCAACGAGCTGCTGGCCGGCCGGCGCAGCGGTGGTCCCGTGGCGGACGCCGCCTGGGCCGCGCCCCTGCAGCTGGTGGCGCAGCGGCCCGCCGGGCCGGTGCCGCAGTTCACCGAATGTTCCGACGACGAGGCCGAGGCCGCCACGGTGGCCGTGAAGATCCGGGCGCTGCTCGACGCGGGCACGCCCGCGAGCCAGATCGCCGTGCTGTTCCGCACCAACGGCCAGTCGGAGGCCTATGAGCAGGCGCTCGCCTCGGCCGGCATCGGCTACCAGCTCCGCGGCGGCGAGCGGTTCTTCGCCCGGAAGGAGGTCCGCGACGCGATCCTGCAGCTCAGGGCCGCCACCCGCGCGGTCGCCGAAACCGCGGCGCCCGAGCCCCTCGGCCAGCTGGTCCGCGACATCGTGTCCTCCCTGGGCTACACGGACGCGGCCCCGCACAGCGGCGGCGCCCTCCGGGAACGCTGGGAATCCCTGGCCGCCCTGGTGGCCCTCGCCGACGAACTGGTGGTCAGCAGGGGAGCGGAGTTCAGCCTTGCGGACTTCGTGAACGAACTGCAGGAGCGCTCGCTCGCGCAGCACGCCCCGACCGTGCAGGGCGTGACCCTGGCGTCGCTGCACGCAGCCAAGGGCCTCGAATGGGAGGCCGTGTTCCTCGTCGGCCTGAGCGAGGGCCTTATGCCGATCTCCTTCGCTGACACCCCCGAATCGGTGGATGAAGAACGCCGCCTGCTCTATGTCGGCATCACTCGCGCCAAGGAGCACCTCTATCTGTCGTGGTCCACCGCCAGGACCCCCGGCGGCCGGGCGAACCGCAAACCCTCGCGCTTCCTGGACGGGCTGCGGCCCGACTCGGTGGCCAGCTCCTCCGTCCGCGGCAAAGGCGCGGCGCCGCGCCGCAAGGCGGCCGTTCCGGCGTCGTGCCGGGTCTGCGGCAGCATGCTCTCCTCCGGCGCCGAACGCAAGGTGGGCCGGTGCAGCCAGTGCCCGCCGAGCTACGAGGAACAGACCTTCGACGCGCTGCGGCAGTGGCGGAAGGAAACCGCTCTTGAAGCCGACGTCCCCGCCTTCGTGGTCTTCACCGACGCGACCCTGACCGCGATCGCCGAGGCGAGGCCCGAGTCCCTGGAACAGCTCGCCACGCTGCCCGGGGTGGGCGCCTCGAAGCTGGAAAAATACGGCGAAACCGTGCTGGCGGTCCTGGCTGAAAGCTCAGCGCACTGATGGCCGGCGCCGGGAATCGCAGCGGCACGCCGCTGACCACCGCCGACGGCGCGCCGGTGGAGGTGCGCCGCTCGGCGCGCCGGCGCCGCACCGTGGCCGCGTTCTGGGAGAACGGCACGGCCGTCGTCGCCATCCCCGCCCACTTCAGCGGCGCCCAGGAGCGCGAATGGGTGCAGCGGATGCTGGAGAAGCTCCGGGCGCAGGGATCCCGGGGCCGCAAGGCCGTCGGCAAGCGCCGTGCCGGCAGCGACGCTGAGCTGGCGGCGCACGCGTCAGTCCTCTCCGCCAAGTACCTCGGCGGCCGGGCAGTCCCGACGTCGGTCCGCTGGGTGACAAACCAGAACTCGCGCTGGGGCTCGGCGACGCCGTCGGAGGGCACCATCAGGCTCTCCCACAAGCTGCAGCCAATGCCGCAGTGGGTCATTGACTATGTGCTGTTGCACGAACTGGCGCACCTGCTGGTGGCAGCCCACAATGCGGCGTTCTGGCGGCTGCTGGCGGCCTACCCGGAAACCGAACGAGCCAAGGCCTTCCTGGAAGGTGTTTCGTTCGCCACCGCACGCGGCCTTCCGGCCGGGGCCGACGACGCCGGGACCACCGCTGACGACGTCGACGACGCCAGCGAGCTCGAGGGCGCCGTCCGCTAAGGGGTCAGGCCTTCGGGCTGCCGCCCTCGTCGTCGGCGCCGGGCTTGCCGTCGGAGCCGCCGCCCTCGGCGCCGGGTTCATCGCCATCCTCGTCCGCAGCCGGCGGGGCAGTGTCGAACCCGCCGCTCAGCAGCTTCTGCAGGGCGTCGTCAACCTCGGTGTCACTGGCCTCGGCCAGCTTGCGGCGCTCGCTGAAGCCCTTCGGGTCGTCCAGGTCCTCCGCGGTGGGCAGCAGATCGGGGTGCTGCCAGATGGCGTCCCGGCCTTCCACGCCGCGTTCTTCCTTGAGCTGGGCCCACAGCGTAGCGGCCTCGCGCAGCCGGCGGGGCCGGAGTTCGAGGCCGACGAGGGACGAAAACGCATGCTCGGCCGGGCCGCCGGTGGCGCGCCGGCGCCGGACGGTCTCGCGCAGCGCCGCGGCAGAGGGCAGCAGCTTCTCGGTGGCGGCGGCCGTGAGTTCGTCGACCCAGCCCTCCACGAGGGCCAGGGCGGTCTCCAGCTTTTCCAGCGCCTGGTCCTGGGCGGGGGTCCGCTGCGGCATAAACACGCCCTGTGACAGGGCTTCCTGGATGCCCTCGGGGTTGCTGGGATCCAGCTCGCGGGCCAGCTCTTCGATCTTCGAGGTGTCGATGTGGATGCCGCGGGCGTAGGCCTCGATCGCGCCGAGCAGGTGCCCGCGCAGCCACGGCACCTGGACGAAGAGCCGGGCGTGGGCGGCTTCGCGGACCGCGAGGAAGAGGCGGATGTCGTTTTCCGGCAGGCTGAGGCCCTCGCCGAACTTCGCCACGTTGGCCGGCAGCAGCGCCATTTCCAGGTCGGCCAGGGGCACACCGATGTCGGTGGAGCTGACCACCTCGGCGGAGAGGGCGCCGATCGCCTGTCCCAGCTGCATTCCGAAGATCGCCCCGCCCATGTTCTGCAGCATCGAGGAGGCGCCGCCCATCATGGACTTCATTTCCTCGGGCATCTGCTCGGTCATCGCCGAAGACAGGGCGTTGGCGATGCTGTTGGCGACCGGCTCCGTCAGCCGCTTCCAGGTGCCAAGGGTTTCTTCCACCCATTCGGCTCGGGACCAGGCCCGGCCGATCAGCCCGGTAGCGGGCAGCTCGGTCACCTGGTCCAGCCACAGCTCGGCGAGCCGGAGGGCTTCGTCGACCTCACGGGACTGCGCGGCGGTGACGGACGGGTCGGAGCCGCTGGCGGCGACCCGGCGGGCATTCTCGTGGGCCAGCTGCCAGTTCACGGGTCCGTCCGAGGAGGCGCTCATCATGGCCTGGACCTGGGAGAACATCTGGGCCAGCAGGTTCGGGTCGTCCGGCAGCCCGGCGGCCTTGGCGAGCTCCGCCGGATCGATGTCCCCCATGCCCTTGCCGCCCATCAGGTTCTGCAGCATTTCTGCCAGCGGATCCTTGGGTTCGTCGTCCCCGTTGGACGGATTGAGTGGGTTAGAGGTCATGATCCCGCCGATCGTCGGTGTGACTGGTGCTCAAGTTCACGCTACCCCTCCGCGTGAGCGGCTGTCTCCCGAAACCCGGCCCCGTTCGCTGTCGGCAAAGAGTCCCGGCGGCCCCCGAGCGCGTAGTGTTAGAGGCTGGAATATTTGCAGGCTGTCGAGCCGGTTTCGGCCGCAGCCGCAGCGCCAGATTCCGGCCCCGGCAGGGGCCCAGGCGCCGGCACGGAGAGGTCCTTCATTGACGTTTACCCAGGGCGGACGGCCCCCCGGCGAACCCGCGCCCCTCGACGGCGAAGCTGCGCCCCTCGGCGGCGGCATTAAGGCCCGGCAAGCCGGCAAAACCGGGGGAGGGGACCACCGCTCTTCCACCATGCTCGTCTCCGGCCTGCTGGCGCTGGGCCTCGGCCTGGCGGCGATGACGCTTCCCGTCCCCTACGTCGTCGAATCGCCCGGCCCGACCTTCAACACACTTGCCACGGACAACGGCAAACCTGTCATCACCGTGTCCGGCCACGAGACGTTTCCGGCCAAGGGCAGCCTGGACCTCACCACCGTGTACGTCGACGGCGGCCCCAACGGGCCGGTGACCGTGTTCGAGGCCCTCAACGCCTGGCTCAGTCCCTCCAAGGCGGTCTACCCGGAGGAACTGATCTTCCCCAACGGCGTCACCAAGGAACAGTCCCAGCAGGAAAGCGCCGTCGCCATGACGACATCGCAGGAGAACGCCGTCGCCGCGGCCCTGAAGGACCTCGACATCCCGTTCGAGCAGAAGCTGCAGGTGGCCGGCGTTCCGGACGGCTCGGCGTCCAAGGGCAAAATCCTGGAAGGCGACGTCCTGGTCTCGATCAACAGCAAACCGATCACGGCCCTGAGCGTTGTCCAGAGCGAGCTCGCTGCCGGAAACGGCAAGCCGGTCACGGTCGTCGTCGACCGCAACGGCAGCCAACAGCCGCTGACGGTCACCCCGAGCAAGTCCCAGTCCGGGCGGTACCTGCTCGGCGTTGGGCTGCAGTACAAGTTCAAGTTCCCGTTCGACGTCAAGATTTCCCTCGACAAGGTCGGCGGCCCCAGCGCCGGCATGATGTTCGCGCTCGGCATCGTGGACACCGTGACGCCCGGTGACCTGACCGGCGGCAAACACATCGCCGGCACCGGCACCATCACCCCCGACGGCGCCGTCGGGGCCATCGGCGGAATCGGCCAGAAGATGGTCGGGGCCAGGGCCGGCGGGGCCACTATGTTCCTTGCCCCGGCGGCGAACTGCGACGACGTCGTGGGCCACATTCCGGCGGGCCTACAGGTCGTCAAGGTGGAGAACCTGGCCGAGGCGCGGCGCGCAGTTGAACTGTCCGCGGCCGACGGCGACACATCCGGACTCCCCACCTGCACCAGCAACTAGACTGACCCCGGAACTAAGCTCCACTGCCACTCGTGGCACTAATAACTCAATCCAGCACTGACGACCAGCTATGAGGTACCGAGTTTGTCCCGTCCCAGCACCGTCCCGCCCGGCAGACCGCAGCAACGGCGGGGCGCCCTGACGCCCACCCTGATCGTTGTCGCCCTCATCGTGGTCGGCTTCATCTTCTTCGCCAATGTCTGGACGGACGTCCTCTGGTACCAGCAGCTGGGCTTCTTCGAAGTCTTTATGACAGAGAACCTCGCGCGGATCGCCATCTTCCTGGCCGGCTTCGCCGTTATGTTCGCCGCGATGTACTTCGCGATCCGGATCGCCTACACGTCCCGTCCGGTCTACGCGCCCGACTCGGACGTCCGGGACAACCTCAATCGCTACCAGGCCCAGCTTGAGCCGATCCGCCGGGTGGTCATGATCGGCCTGCCGGTACTGTTCGGCCTCTTCGCCGGCAGCGCGGCCGCCAGCCAGTGGCAGAAAGTGCTGCTGTTCCTGAACCAGCAGCCCTTCGGCCAGAACGATCCGCAGTTCAACCTGGACATCAGCTTCTACCTCATGACGCTGCCGTTCCTTGGCTTCGTTACCGGCTTCCTGATCAGCGTCGCCGTCGTGGCCGGCATCGCCGGGATCCTCACGCACTACCTTTACGGCAGCATCCGGCTGATGGAGCGCGGCGTCTTCACCAGCCGCGCCGCCCAGATCCACCTGGCGGTCACGGGCGCGGCCTTCTTGCTGCTGCTCGGCACCAACTTCTGGCTGGACCGCTACTCCGCTGTGCTCAACAGCGGCGGCCGCTGGGCCGGAGCGCTCTACACCGACGTCAACGCGGTCATTCCCACCAAGGCCATCCTCGCCGTCGCCGCCGCCCTCGTGGCCGTGCTGTTCATCGTCGCTGCCGTCATCGGCAAGTGGCGGCTGCCGGTAATCGGCACCGCCATGCTGGTCATCACCTCGATCCTGGCCGGCGGCGTCTACCCCTGGGTGATCCAGCAGTTCCAGGTCCGCCCCTCGGAGCAGACCCTGGAGAACGAATACATCAAGCGGAACATCGCCATGACCCGTGCCGCCTACGGCCTCGACAAGATTCAGGAGAAGCGCTACGAGGCCACCACCAACGCCACCACCGGCGCCTTGGCCCCGGACGCGCAGACCACCGCCAATATCCGGCTGCTGGACCCGAACCTGATCTCGGACGCCTTCTCCCAGCTTGAGCAGTACCGGCCGTACTACCAGTTCCCAAGCACCCTGAACGTGGACCGTTACGAGGTGAACGGCAAGATTCAGGACACCGTGATCGCGGTGCGCGAGCTGAACCCGGGCGGACTCGCCACCAACCAGCAGTCCTGGCTGAACCGGCATGTGGTCTACACCCACGGCTACGGTGTGGTCGCGGCGAAGGGCAACAAGTTCACCGCGGACGGCAAGCCCGAATTCCTGCAGTCCGGCATCCCGTCCACCGGCGTGCTGGGCACCGACACCAGCTACCAGCCGCGGATCTACTTCGGCGAAAACTCGCCGGACTACTCGATTGTCGGCGCCCCGGACGGCGCCGCGCACCGCGAGCAGGACCGCCCGGCGGCCAAGGAAGGCGACGCCGGAACGCAGTACACCTTCACCGGCAACGGCGGCCCGAACGTCGGCAGCTTCCTCAACAAGATCCTCTATGCGATCAAGTTCCAGTCCTCGGACCTGCTGCTCTCCGACGGCGTCAACGCCGAATCGCAGATCCTCTACGACCGGAACCCGAAGGACCGCGTCGAAAAGGTTGCGCCGTACCTGACCGTGGATGGCAACGCCTACCCCGCCGTCGTCGACGGCAGGGTGAAGTGGATTGTCGACGGCTACACCACGAGCCCGTACTTCCCGTACTCGCAGCAGGAACAGCTTTCCGACGCCACGAGGGATTCGCAGACCTCGGCGGGCCGAACCGCCGCGTTGCCGAGCAACTCCGTCAACTACATCCGCAACTCGGTCAAGGCCACGGTCGACGCCTACGACGGCTCGGTCACGCTCTACGCCTGGGATGACCAGGATCCGGTCCTGAAAGCCTGGCAGAAGGTGTTCCCGACGTCGCTGAAGCCCTTCTCGGAGATGTCCGGCGCCCTGATGAGCCATGTCCGCTACCCGGAGGACCTGTTCAAGGTCCAGCGTGAACTCCTGGGCCGCTACCACGTGACCAACGCGGACAACTTCTTCACCAACAACGACGCCTGGAGCGTGCCGAACGACCCGACCGTCAAGGAAGAGGGGGTCAAGCAGCCGCCGTTCTACATGTCGCTGCAGATGCCCGACCAGGACAAGCCTGCCTTCCAGCTGACCTCATCGTTCATCCCGCAGGTGGTCAATGGCAATGCGCGCAACGTCCTCTACGGCTTCCTGGCCGCGGACTCGGACGCAGGCAACCAGAAGGGCGTGAAAGCGGACAGCTACGGCCAGTTGCGGCTGCTGCAGATCCCGCCGGAGGCCAACGTACCCGGGCCCGGGCAGGCGCAGAACAAGTTCAACTCCGATCCCACCGTGTCCCAGGCGCTGAACCTGCTGCGGCAGGGCGCCTCGGCCGTGCTCAACGGCAACCTGCTGACGCTGCCGGTCGGCGGCGGCCTGCTCTACGTCCAGCCGGTCTACCTGAAATCGACGGGGGAGACCTCCTACCCGACACTGCAGCGGGTCCTGGTGGCGTTCGGTGACAAGATCGGATTTAAACCGACCCTGGATGAGGCGTTGAACGAGCTGTTCGGCGGCAAATCCGGGGCAACCGCCGGCGACGCCGCCAACAACGGCCAGACGCCGGCAAGCCCGTCACCGGGCACCACGCCGCCGGCCACCGGCGGCAGCACGGACGCCAAGGCCGAGCTGAAGGCGGCCCTCGACGAGGCCAACGGCGCGATCAAGGCCGGCCAGGAGGCCCTGGCCAAGGGCGACTTCGCCGCCTACGGCGACCAGCAGAAGAAGCTCTCCGCGGCCCTGCAGCGGGCCATCGACGCCGAAGCCAAGATCGCCACGACGACGCCGGCGCCCGCGCCGTCGGCCACACCGTCACCGAGCGGCAGCGCTTCGCCGTCGGCCACGCCGTCGCCGTCGCCGAGCAAGTAGGCGCGGACGGCAGCAGGCACAGCAGGCCGGATTCCCCGTTCCGTTGGAGCGGGGAATCCGGCCTTCGCCTTTCCCGGCGTCGCCCGGGCCGGCGGGCTTCAAAGCCGATGGGATGCACATCACGCCGCCCCGATTTGGCCTCCCGTTCACCGGCAGGTAAAGTTGTTCTTGCGACGCGGGGTGGAGCAGTTCGGTAGCTCGCTGGGCTCATAACCCAGAGGTCACAGGTTCAAATCCTGTCCCCGCAACTGAGAAGAAGTCCGGAACCCGGCAATGTGTTCCGGACTTCTTGTTTTAACCGCCGGCCCCTCGCCGGAACCAGGGGAGTGGTCGGGGCGGCTGCCAAAGTAGGGTAGTGTTGATCAAGCGACGCGGGGTGGAGCAGTTCGGTAGCTCGCTGGGCTCATAACCCAGAGGTCACAGGTTCAAATCCTGTCCCCGCAACGAATAGCAGTAAAGCGAAGGCCCGGATCATGCGATCCGGGCCTTCATTGTTTCCTAGCCGTCCTTGAGCCGCTGGTAGGTCTCCAGCGCCCGGGCCCGGGACTCCGGGAGGCCAACGATCGGCTCCGGGTAGCCGCCGGCCGCCCCGTCGGCCTTCCACGGCTCGTGCACGGCCTTGTCCTCCAGCTCCGCCAGTTCCGGGAGGAACACCCGCAGGTAACGGCCGGCGGCGTCGAACTTCTTGCTCTGGGTGACCGGATTGAAAATCCGGAAGTACGGCGAGGCATCCGCTCCGGAGCCGGCCACCCACTGCCAGTTGGCGGGGTTGCTGGCGGCGTCCGCATCCACGAGGGTGTCCCAGAACCACGCCTCGCCGACCCGCCAGTCGGCCAGCAGGTTCTTGACCAGGAACGACGCCGCCGCCATCCGCACGCGGTTGTGCATCCAGCCGGTCTGCCACAGCTGGCGCATCCCGGCGTCCACCAGCGGATAGCCGGTGCGGCCCTGCTGCCAGGCCTCCAGTTCGGCGTCCGACGGCGTCTGCCAGGCGAAGTCGTCAAATTCCGGGCGGTAGTTGCGGGTGGCCAGCTGCGGGTTCTCGTAGAGCAGCTGCCAGCAGAATTCCCGCCAGCCGAGTTCGGAACGGAAGACCCCGACGTCGGCGGGGGCGCCGTGCGGGAAGCGTTCCCGGAGCGCGTGCCAGACCCGGAACGGGCTGATTTCGCCGAAACGCAGGTGCGGGGAGAGCCGGGACGTGCCCTCGACGCCGGGCACGTCCCTGCCGGTGCCATACTCGGACGCAGGCCCATCCAGGAAGTCCTCCAGCCGGCGGCGGGCGCCTGCCTCGCCTGGCGTCCATTCCGCGGCAAGCCCGCCGCTCCAGTCCGGGCGGTGGGGGAGCAGGGCCCAGTCCTCCAGCGCCTCGCCGGCCGGCAGTTCACCTGAGCTGTTCCGTGCCGGTGCAGGGAGTCGCTCCGGTGCGCCCAAAGGCTGCCGGGGCTCCGGCGCCTCGAGGCAGGCCTTCCAGAACGGGGTGAAGACCTTGTACGGGCCACCCGCGCCGGTACGGACCGTCCAGGGCTCGAACATGAGGCTGGCCTGGAAGCTTGAGGCGGCGATGTCCTGCCCGGCGGCCCATTCCTTGAGGCCGGCGTCCACGGCACGTTCCGGGCCGCCGTAGCGGCGGTTCCAGAACACGCGGCTGGCCCCCGTTTCCTCGGCCAGTGCCCGGACCACGCGGTCCGCCGGGCCGCGGCGCAGGAGCAGGCGCGAACCGGCTGCTTCGACGTCGGCGGCGAGTGCCTCGAGTGAATGGTGCAGCCACCACTTCACCGCCCCGCCCAGGGGCCGTACACCGGGAGATTCTTCGTCCAGGACATAGACCACGGTGAGGGGGTCGCCCGCCGTGGCGGCTTCCACCAGCGCGGGATTGTCGTCAAGGCGGAGGTCGTCGCGAAGCCAAACGAGAGTCGAGGACATGGCTCCACGCTACTGGATCGGCGCCGGCCCCGGACGCGGCCCGGGCATAGCAAGGGCCGGGCACCCCGCGGCGCCCGGCCCTGCCCTACGGGTTAGAGCTTGTCGAAGTCGGCTTCGTCCACCGTGCTGCCCGCGGTCGGGCCGTTGCTGGCGCCGAGGGCCTGCGTGCGGCCACCGGACTTGAGCGCGGCGAGGCGCGCCTCGATTTCGGTCTGTTCGCCGAGGTCCTCCAGGGAGTTGAACTGGGCGTCCAGGCTGGAGGCGGCGAGTTCCTGCTGGCCGCGGACCTTGGCCTCTTCGCGGCGGATCTTCTCTTCGAAGCGGCCCACCTCGGAGGTCGGATCCATGATGTCGATGCTCTTGAGGGCGTCGTGCACCTGGGTCTGCGCGGCGGCGGTCTTGGACCGGGCGACGAGTTCGTTGCGCTTGCTGGTGAGCTCGTTGAGCTTGCCCTTCATCTGGTCCAGGCCGTGCTTTAGCTTGTCGACGACCTCGGACTGGGAGGCGATGCTCGGCTCGGCCGACTTCGCCTCGTTTTCCGCCGTCATCTGGCGCTGTAGGGCCACCTTGGCGAGGTTGTCGAACTTCTCGGCGTCCACCGTGTCGCCGTTGGCACGGTACTCGTCAGCCTTGCGCGAGGCGGCCAGGGCCTTGTTGCCCCAGTCCTGGGCGTTCTTGACGTCCTCGTTGTAGTCGTCCTGGAGCATACGCAGGTTGCCGATGGTCTGCGCGACGGCGGATTCGGCTTCGGCAATGTTGTTCGTGTAGTCGCGGACCATCTGGTCCAGCATCTTTTGCGGATCTTCTGCCTGGTCCAGCAGGGAATTGATGTTCGCCTTTGCCAGCTGCGCCATACGGCCGAAAATGGACTGCTTAACCATGGTGTTGCCTTTCGTCCTATCCAGTGGTGGCCACTGGATTCGGTGAACAGTGAATGTACCGCTTCTACCCGCCGGCCGGAACGAGTCCGCCGGCGCCTAGTCTGTAACCGGCCGGCTAGAAACTCCCGGAGTCCCCGCCGCCGAAATCGCCGCCGCCGCCAAAGTCGCCGCCGCCGCCCCAGCCGCCGCCGGAATCGCCGCCGCCCCAGCCGCCTCCGCCGCCCCAGCCGCCGCCACCGCCGCCGTGCAGGATGGAGTTGATCAGGATGCCGCCAAGGATGGCGCCGCCAAGGCCGCCGCCTCCGCCGCCGCCGAACATTCCGCCGCGGCCGTAGCCCTGGTTGGCGAAGCCGCCGAACTGGTCCACGTCGGCCTGCGCCTGCTGGGCTGCCTGGGCGGCGAGGGAGTGCGCCTGCTGGGCGTACTGCAAGGCCGTCACCGGGTCGGTGCGGGAGATCGACAGCGCGTAGTCGAGGTTGCGCTGCGCCTCGGCGAGCCGCGTGCGTGCCTCGGTGCCCACGCCGCCGCGGCGGGCAGTGATGTAGTCCGACGTGGCGCTGATCTGCGCCTGGGCGGACATGAGGCTCTGCTGCAGCGAGGCCTCCGCCCGGCGGGTTTGTTCCTGCTGGTCGCGGATGCCGGTGAGGGCGGCATCCAGGGACTGGTGGGCGTTCTCCACACGCGCCAGGGTGGCGATGGGGTCGATCTTGCCGCCCTGGATCTCGGCCTTGACCTGGGCCAGTGCGGCCTCCACGCCGGCCACCGGTCCGGCCAGCTCCGGGTGCGCACCGGACTGGATCATGGCGCGGGCCTGGGCCAGGTCCTGGGAGGTGTCGACGACGGCGGACTCGAGCCCGCTGCTGGCCTCGTCCAGGTTGGCCGCCACCTTGGTGATGGCGCCGAGCAGCACGTTGGTCTGGTGCAGGCTCTCCTCCGCGGCCCGGACGGCGACGGCGGCGAGGCTGCCCTCACCGGCGCTGAGCTTCTCCTGGGCCGTGGCCGAGGCGTTCTGCACAAAGGCCAGCCGTTCCTTGGCCTGGCTGATGTTGTCCGCCACCTGCGTGAGCGCGCTGTCCGCGTATTTCGCCCGGAGGCCGGTCAGCGACTCCTCGGCCGCAACGATTTTGGTCTCGGCTTCGGCGGCGCCGGCCCCGACGTCGGCGAGTGCCTGCGGGGCGTTCTTCTCCAGCTCCCGCAGGGAGTCGAAGTCGGCCTTTTGCTCCTGAAGGGAGGCCAGCGCCGCCTCGGACCGGCGGATAATCTCGCCCAGCCAGGTCCGCTGCTGCTCCTCGGTGTCCGGGATGTGGTCGTCCAGCTGCTGCTGCAGCTTGAACGACTCGGTCATGTGGGCCTTGGCGTCCTGCAGCGCCTTCGTGAAGTTCCCGACGGCGGCTTCGCCGTACTGTGCCTGGGCGAAGCCAAGCTCCTGCTCGCTGGACTTGATGGCGTCGTCCGCCTCGATCAGCAGCGAGCTGCTCTTGCGGCGCAGTTCATCGACGCTCAGTCCGGCCAGCGGGTCCAGGTCGGCGCCCTGCGGTCCGTAGGCGGTGCCGCCGGCCACGGCGGCTTTCTTCCGGCGGTTGCGGAGGTAAAGGTAGGTCCCCACGCCGCCGGCGGCCACCACACCGACGCCGACCAGGACGCCGTTCCCGGCGTTGGCTCCCGACGGGACCGACCCGCTGCCGCCGCCGGCGGCGTCACCGATTGCGGCGGCGGCGTCGATCGCGGCCTGGGCATAATCCTTCTTGCCACCGGCCAGATTCGCCACGACTGCATTCTGGGTGATACTCGATTTTTTGGCATAGATCGCGCTTCTGGTGCTCGGCGCAAAGTAGTACTGGCCGGCAGTTGAGATGGCGAGCAGCACATCCGCGTTGCCCATGCCCTTCTTCGTGGCCACGGCGTCGCCCCACGTCGTCGCATTCGCGGGGTTCTCGAAGGAGTTCACAGTGACCACGTAAAGGTTGTACTTGTGGTCTTTCAGGAGCTTCTGGATCGCGTCCTGGACCTCGCCCTTGCGGCTGCCCAGCACATTTGCGCTGTCCACGATGTTTTGTCCGGAAGGGATGGTCACCGGGTCTTCGGCCAGCGCGGGAGCGGCGGGGAGGGCCAGCAATCCGGCGACGCCGAGAACGGCGAGGAATCGTTTCATCATTGACCGCATCGGTAACCCTTCAGCACTTCTGTGACCGGATCAAGCCGAACCGGTCGTCTCAGAACGCAGCAGCGCCCCCACGCAGGTGTAAAGCCGCAGGTCGCTGTGGCAATTCCATTTGATTCTATGGTGCACCCCGGAGGCCGTCCACCGCCGGGAATATGCCACCAGCGAAACGCGCTGCACCCACCGGGACGCCAATTCACATGGCCTCCCACATAGGGGTCGGCGTTCAGGAACCTCCCAGCAAATGTTCGCTTTTGCACCAGTCTGGGCGAGCATACTTATCTGCAGACGAGGATGAAAGGAAGTCCCATGACTGAGAACCCAATGCAGGGCGCGTCACCGGATCCATCGACCAAGAACCGGGACCCGCTTGGGCCGGGCGAGAGTGCTCCCGCGGCTCCGCACGCCGCCCCCGCTGAGGACTCAGCCCAGGAGAACCCGACGACGAGGCTGGACCGGCCGGCGGACAACGCCCCGCAGCCCGTATATCCGCAGCGCCCGCCCGCTTACGGCCAGCACCCGGACACCGACACCCAGCAGTTCGGCGCACCGGCTGCCCAGCCCCAGTACGCCCACACTCCCGGCCCCTATGGCGGCTACGGCAACCAGCCGCCGGCAGGGCCTCCGGCACACAACTCGTTCAGCCAGCCGGGCAACGCACCGAAGCGCAAGGCCGCCTTCGGCGTTCCCACGCTCGTCGCCAGCATCCTCGCCGCCGGGCTCGTGGGCGGCGGCGTCGTGGCCGGCAGCAGCGCACTGATGGGGAACCGCCCGGTGGCTTCCACCGGCAGCGCCGGCCAGCCCGGCACCGTGATCGTCAACAACAAGGACGACGTCAACGCCATCACCGCCGCCGCCCAGAAGGCCTCGCCCAGCGTTGTGACCATCAAGGCCACGAGCGGCAGCGACGGCGGGACCGGCTCCGGCATCATTCTCGACGGCGACGGGCACGTGCTCACCAATACCCACGTCGTCACCCTGGACGGCAAGACCGCCAAGGCCGCAGTCGAAGTCCGCACCAGCGACGGCAAGGTCTTCAGCGCAAAGATCGTCGGCACCGACCCGCTCTCCGACCTCGCGGTGATCAAGATCGACAACCCGAGCGGGCTGATCCCGGCCAGCCTCGGCGACTCGGGCAAGCTCAATGTGGGCGACACCGCCGTCGCGATCGGCTCTCCGCTGGGGCTGACCGGCACCGTCACCGACGGCATCGTCTCGACCCTCAACCGCACAATCAGCGTGGCGTCCTCGGCGGCACCCAAGGACGGCGCAGACAACTCCCAGGGCGGTGACCAGGGCTTCCAGTTCGCCCCTCCCGGCGGCGGGCAGGCGCCGAGCACCGCCAACCAGGGCAGCATCTCGATCAACGTCATCCAGACGGACGCGGCGATCAACCCGGGCAACTCCGGCGGCGCGCTGGTCAACAGCAAGGGAGAAATTATCGGCGTCAACGTCGCGATCGCTTCCGCCGGCGGGGATGCCAGCGGCAGCAGCAGCGGCAACATCGGCGTCGGCTTCAGCATCCCGATCAACCACGCCAAGCGGGTGGCCCAGGAGATCATCAGCAACGGCAAGGCCAGCCACGGCCAGCTCGGGGTCAGCGTCAAGTCCAAGGCGGCCGGCAGCTCGTCCTCCGGCTTCTCGGTCGGCGCCGATGTGGCCACGGTCGAGCCGGGCTCGGCGGCGGACAAGGCCGGGATCAAGGTCGGCGACGTCGTCACGAAGTTCCAGGACCGCTCCATCAGCGATCCCAACCAGCTCACGGCGGCCGTACGGGAGCAGGCCGCGGGCGCCACGGTGAAGGTGACCGTCCTGCGGGGCGGCCAGGCGAAGGAACTCGACGTGACCCTCGGGGCCGCAGCCGAACAGTAACCCTCGGGTGCAGCAGTGCACCACCGAATGCAAGGCCGGCCGGCACCTTGGGGGTGCTGGCCGGCACTGTTTTTTGCGGACCCTTTGCCCCCGGCCCGCAGGGACGGGCGCCCCCGCCGCCGCGTCCCGCCAGCCGGTCCTGACACAGGCGTTAACCCGGGCCGCACCGGGCCCGCGCTGTATGGTTAGCTAGGAGAAACCGCGGCGCCCCCGGGCGCCCCCTGGCCACGGCCCACCCGGCCGGCCGCCCACCCGCATGGAAGGCTGCTGTAGAGACAGTGGAAGAGACCCTGAAGATCATCGTGCTGGTCAAGCACGTACCGGACGCGCAGTTCGACCGCCACCTCACCGGCGGAGACAACACCACGGACCGCTCCGAAAGCATCCTGTCGGAGCTGGACGAATACGCCCTCGAAGCCGCGCTGCAGCTGATCGAGGCCCGCGGCGGCGAGGCCGCCGGCAACAAGCTCATCGCCCTGAGCATGGGCCCGGCCGGTGCCGTCAACGCCGTCAAGAAGTCGCTCCAGATCGGCGCCACCGAAGGCGTCCACCTCAGCGACGACGCGCTCGCCGGCTCGGACGCGGCGGCCACCTCCCTGGCCCTGGCGGCCGCGATCCGGCACCTCGGCGCCGACGTCCCCGCAGACCTGGTCCTGACCGGCATGGCGTCCACCGACGGCGAGACCTCCCTGGTTCCGGCCCAGCTGGCCGAGCGCCTTGGCCTGCCGCAGGTCACCTTCGCGTCCTCGCTCGAACTCGACGGCGGCACGCTCACCGCCCGCCGTGACGGGGACTCGCACGCGGATACGGTGGAGGCCACCCTCCCGGCGCTCGTGTCCGTGACGGACCAGATCAACGACCCCCGCTACCCGAATTTCAAGGGCATCATGGCGGCCAAGAAGAAGACCATCACCACGCTGACGCTGGCCGACATCGGCGTCGACCCCGACTCGGTGGGGCTGGCCGGCTCCTGGACCGCCGTCGAGACCGCCGAGGTCCGCCCGCCGCGGACAGCCGGCACCATCATCACCGACGAGGGCGACGCCGGCATCAAGCTGGTCGAGTTCCTGGCCGCGCAGAAGCTGCTCTAAGGGGAAAACCGGACATGGCAAAAGTACTTGTATTCATTGACACCCCCGGGCCGGCGCTGAAGAAGTCCAGCCTGGAGCTCCTTACCATCGCCCGCTCCCTGGGCGAGCCGGCGGTGGCCTTCAACGGCGAACTGCAGGACGCAGTCGCCGCGGACCTCGCCGCGTACGGCGCCGCGGATCTCTACGTCCCCGCCGCGGCGGACCTCAACGACTACCTCGTCGGGCCGAAGGCGGCCTTCCTGGCCGCCGCCGCGCAGACCTCCGGGGCCGCCGTCGTGCTGGCCGAGAACTCGGCCGAGGGCAAGGAGATCGCGGCGCGGCTGGGCATCAAGCTCGGCGCCGGCGTGATCACCGACGTCGTCGCCGTGGACCCGGACGGCACGGCGCACAAGTCGGTGCTCGCCGGCTCATACACCACCACGGCGAAGGCCACCACCCCCGTGGCCGTCCTGACCGTCAAGTCCAACAGCGTTGAGCCGGAGCCGGCCGCCGCGGCGACCGCCCCGCAGCCGGTCACCGTGGAACTGCCCGCCGATGCCACGACCGGGGCCGCACGCGTCACTGCCCGGAACGACAAGGCCGCGAGCGGCCGCCCCGACCTGTCCGAGGCCCGGATCGTGGTGGCCGGCGGCCGCGGCGTGGACGGCAACTTCGGGCCCGTCGAGGAACTGGCAGACGCCCTGGGCGCGGCCATCGGCGCCTCGCGCGCGGCCACGGACGCCGGCTGGATCGGCCACGACGCCCAGATCGGCCAGACCGGCAAGACCGTCTCGCCGCAGCTCTACATCTCCGCCGGCATCTCCGGCGCCATCCAGCAGAAGGCCGGCATGCAGACCGCCAAGGTGATTGTGGCCGTCAACAAGGACGCCGAATCGCCGGTCTTCGAGATCGCCGACTTCGGCATCGTCGGCGACCTCTTCCAGGTACTCCCGCAGGCGACCGAGGAAATCAAGAAGCGCAAGGCCGGCCAGTGAGCACCAACGCCCCCGCGGCACAAAGCCCGTTCGATCCGGAGCACCACCGGATCGAGCGGGTGCTTTGTTTCACCGCCCACCCGGACGACGTCGATTTCGGCGCCGCGGGCACCATCGCCGCGTGGACCGCCGCCGGGGTCCAGGTCAGCTACTGCATCATGACCGACGGCGACGCCGGCGGTTTCGATCCGGGGCAACGTGACGAAATCGTGCGGTTGCGGACCGAAGAGCAGCAGCGCGCCGCCGCCCTCGTGGGCGTCACCGACATCCGCTACCTCCACCAGCGCGACGGCTATCTCGAGGCCTCGCACGAGGTCATGCGCGAGGTGGTGCGCCTGATCCGCCAACTCCGCCCCGACGTCGTGCTTGCCATGCATCCCGAGCGCAATTGGAACCGCATCCAGAAGAGCCACCCGGACCATCTGGCGGTGGGGGAGGCGGTGACGCGGGCCGTCTACCCGGCGCTGGAGAACCCCTTCGCGTACCCGGAGCTGGCCGAGGCCGGCCTGGCGGCCTACAAACTGCCTTGGCTCTGGCTGTTCGCCGGGCCGGAGGAACGCGAAAACCACTTCGTCGATGTCAGCGGGCACGTCGAGGCCAAACTGGCCGCCATCCACATCCACGTCAGCCAGCACCCCGATGTCGAGGCCATGGAACGCACCGTCCGCGCCCTGATGCTGGCCACCGCGCAACGCGGAGGGCTGGCCGAGGGCCGCAGCGCCGAGGCGTTCCACGTCGTAGCCGTCAACGGCCCCGGCACCATCGCCGGTTTCTAGTGTTGCCCGCGGGGGACCGCTGCCATATGCTTGCCATTGTTTAAATCATATTTATTGATGGAAGGCAGACTTTAATGGCGAAGACTGCGCAGCACCCCGTTCTGGTCATCATGGGCGTCTCCGGCTCGGGCAAATCAACCGTGGCCGGCCTGCTGGCCGGCCGGCTCGGCTGGGACCTAGCCGAAGGCGACGACCTGCATCCGGCCTCCAACGTGGCCAAAATGCACGCGGGCCAGCCGTTGACGGACGAAGACCGCTGGCCGTGGCTGGACAGCATCGCCGACTGGATCCGGGCGCACACGGCGGCCGGGACACCCGGCGTCGTGACCTGCTCCGCCCTGAAGAAGCGGTACCGGGACGTGCTGCGCGGGGAGGGTGTTGTCTTCGTTTTCCTCGAAGGCAGCAAGGACAGGATCTCGGACCGGCTCGCCTCCCGGCACGGCCACTTTATGCCGCCGGCCCTGCTGGAATCCCAGTTCGAAGCCCTTGAAGCCCCCACCGAGGACGAAAACTCCATCACCCTGTGCGTCGGCGCCACACCGGCCGAAGAGGCCCAGGAAATCATCGACCGTCTCCAACTCGACGCCGCCGGCGCCGGCACGCACTGACCGCGCGCCGGACACACCCTTCATTCCCAGCTAGGAACACGTTTTGAATTCTCTTGCAGCACTGCAGCTTCCGGCTGCCGTCGAGGCCTGGACCGGCCACGACACCCGACTCCTGGTAGTCGCCGCCGTCGGCATCGCACTGATCGTGGTGCTGATCGCCAAGTTCAAGCTCCACCCCTTCCTCGCCCTGGTGCTCGGCTCGGCCTTCGTCGGCCTGGCCTCCGGGGTGGAACTGGCGAAGATCATCACCAACTTCGAGGACGGGGTCGGCGGCGTCCTGAAGGAAGTCGGCCTGCTGATCGCCCTCGGCGCCATGCTGGGCAAGCTCCTGGCGGACTCCGGCGGCGCCAACCGGGTGGTGGACACACTCCTCGCCAAGGCCAGCGGCAACCGCGTGGTCTGGTCCATCACGCTCGTCGCGGTGATCATCGGCCTGCCGATGTTCTTCGAAATCGGCCTGGTGCTGCTGCTGCCGGTGATCGTCCTGGTCACCCAGCGCTCGCGGATGCCGCTGATGCGCATCGCCATCCCCGCCCTGGCCGGGCTGTCGGTGCTGCACGGCCTGGTGCCGCCGCACCCGGGACCGCTGATCGCGATCAGCGCGGTCAAGGCCGAACTCGGCACCACGCTCGCGCTCGGACTCCTGGTGGCCATCCCCACGGTCATCATCTGCGGGCCGTTGTTTTCCCGGCTCGCCGCCCGGTGGGTTCCCGTGGGCGCCCCCGCCGTTGCGGGCGGCATCGACACCGAGCACGGGGCCGACCTGGAGGGCGTCAAGCGCCAGCCCAGCTTCCTGGTGACGCTGCTGACCATCATCTTCCCGGTGGTGCTGATGCTGCTCAAGGCCGTCGTGGACATCATCTGGCCGGACGCCAAGACGGCGCCGTGGATCCGGGTCTTCTTCGACTTCGTCGGCCAGCCGCTGGTGGCCATGACGCTCGCCGTGCTCCTGGCAATCGGTACCTTCGGCTACGCCGTCGGCTTCACCGGCAACAAGATCACCGCCAAGATCGGCGCGAGCCTCGGCCCGATTGCCGCGATCCTGCTGATTGTCGGGGCCGGCGGCGGCTTCAAGCAGACCCTGATCGGCGCCGGCGTCGGCGACGCGGTCAAGAAGTGGGCCGAGGGCGCCAACATGTCCGTGCTGGTGCTCGGTTTCCTCGTGGCGGTCGCGCTGCGCCTGGCCACCGGCTCCGCCACCGTGGCCACCGTGACGGCGGCCGGCATCGTCGCCCCGCTGGCCAGCTCGCTCTCACCGACCCATGCCGCCCTGCTGGCCCTCGCGATCGGCGCCGGTTCGCTCTTCCTCTCGCACGTCAACGACGCCGGCTTCTGGCTGGTGAAGGAACTGTTCGGCCTCAGCGTCGGCCAGACCTTCAAGACCTGGTCCGTGATGGAAACGCTGATCTCCGTGGTGGGCTTCGGCTTCGTGATGCTGCTCTCGCTGGTCATCTAAGCGTCCGGACAACACCCAACCGGCACAACAAAGCCGCGCCGGCCCCAAGAAACCAAGCGGGGCGCTGCGCGGCTTTGTTGTTTGGTCTTAGGCGCCCAGCGGGGCCGACGCTACGGTCGGCAAGGTGGGCGACTTCGAGCCGCCCGCGGGCTCCACCGTGATCCCCAGAGCGGCGGCGGAACCGATGCCCGTGACGACAGCCGGCTTGGACAGTGCTTCCGCGTCCATCAGGCCCTTGGAAACCGGGGCCGAGCCGTCCTTGGGGATCAGCCACATCTGGTAGACCTTCCCCGCCGGCGGGGCCGGAACGCCGTTCATCTTCACCACGGCGGCATCCTTCGAGGAGGACAGGGTCAGCGAGGCCGTGCCGCCGCCGATCACCTCGACCGTCGCCTTGCGCACATCGCCGGCCTGCATCACCTGGTTGAGCGGATCGTTCTGGTTGGCGACATACGCCCCCACCCCGACGCCGCCGATGGCGATGGCGGCCGCAGCAGCGACGCCGATCAGCCAGGCGCGGGTGCCCTGCGGCCGACGCCGCTCCTCCCGGCGCTTGCGGGCGGCACCGAGTTCATCGGTGACCGGAAGTTCGGGGTTCTCCCGGACCGGCCGGGCCACCACCGGGGCTGCGGCGTCGGGGGACGGCACGGCGTCGGCCGGTCCGGCATTTTGTGCCGGAAGGGCGGCGACGATGCGGTCGAAGAGTCCGGCGGGCGGTTCCTCCTCGGCGCTGAAGCTCCGGGCCAGGGCCTCGCGGGCCTGCCGGACGCGCTGTTCGAATTCGGAGCGCTCGGCCAGCGGTGCGTCGGCAAGGTGGCGCTCGACGGCGTCGCGTTCGGCGTCGTCAAGGGCGTGGAGCGCGTAAACCTCGGCGAGGTCCACGGCGCGGCCGGAGCTGAGGTCGCCGGCGATGTCGGGGGAGAAGCTGCCGGGCGCGCGGTCGCTGTCCTGTGGATTCATGTCGTTCATCTCAACTCACCCCCAAACAGGTCTTCAGGCGGATTAGTCCATCGCGGATGCGGGACTTGATGGTGGGAACGGCCGCGTTGAGCCTCTCGGCGACTTCCCGGTAGGTAAGCCCTCCGTAGTAGGCGAGCCGGACGGATTCCTGCTGCGTGTCGGTCAGCGTGTCCAGGCAGCGGACCACGGCCTCGGCCTCAAGCCGGCTGCCGACCTCGTCGGAGACGGAGTCGTGGTCGATCTCCTGGCTGCTGGCGCCGTACCTGGACTCCCGGTCGGTGGACGACTGCGAGGACCGGACCTTGTCCACGGCCCGGCGGTGCGAAATTGTCATCAGCCACGCGAGCGGGCTGCCGGCGTCGGCGTTGAACTTCGCCGCGTTCTGCCAGACCTGCAGGAAGACTTCCTGGGTGGTGTCCTCGCTCAGCTCCGGGTCGATCAGGACGCGGCGCGCCATGCCAAAAACACGGCGCGAGGTGAGCCGGTAGAACTCGGCGAAAGCAGCCTGGTCCCCGCCGGCGATCTGTCCGAGCAGTGCTGCCAGCCGGCGGTTTACGTCGGCTGGGGCGCTGGGGGGAGCAGCGGCCGCGGGATTCGGGGCATTCGGAGTGTCCATCACCTTCAAGCATAAGGTGCCGTCCGCCGATCGGGGGCCAGGACGGGCTTGGACGTCGCCGTGGTTGCCCGCAGCCCGAAAGGCCGGGCGTCTATCCACCTGCATTGTGCTCACCTGCCGCTCCTCGCTCCCTTCGACGTCCAGCATGGATGGTCTCTCAGAAGGCATTCGGAGCGGCGGCAGGTCCGGATGGGATGGACTTCGGGAATCCGTGGCGGAATCCGTGGCGAGGCGCTGCTAGAGCTTGGCGCCCGCGAAGCCGTGCTGGCGCCACGCCTCGTAGACGGCGATCGAGGCCGCGTTGGCCAGGTTCAGCGAGCGCAGCGCCGGCAGCATCGGCAGCCGGACGCGGGACGTCACATGCGGGTCGTTTTTCAGTTCCTCGGACAGGCCCACGGATTCGCGGCCGAACATCAGGACGTCGCCGGGAAGGTAGCCGATGTCCGTGTAGGAGGTTTCGCCGTCGGACGTGAACGCAAACACCCGCTCCGGCGCCAGGGCCTCCCATGCGGCGTTGATGTCCCGGTGCACTGTGACGACGGCGAGGTCGTGGTAATCCAGCCCGGCGCGGCGGAGTTTGGCGTCGGAAAAATCAAAGCCCAGCGGCTCCACGAGGTGAAGCTCGGCCCCCGTGATGGCGGCGAGCCGGATGGCGTTGCCAGTATTGCCGGGAATTTCGGGGCTGTGGAAGAGGATGCGGAACACGCTTCCATCCTAGCGATCGGTCCGGGCGGTCCGGTACGCTAGTGCATTCCGCGCAGCAGCCGGGCGAGTACCGGAACGTTGACCGTGTTCGGGGCCGGCCCGGAACTGAGGAACTGCTTGAGGCCTCGGGCCAGGCCGGCGGCGTTGACCACCTGCACGGTTTCGTGGCTGTCGCCCCGGCCCCGGGAGCGTCCGTGCCGGTCGATCACGGGTTCGTGCAGGTTGCCGTCGGTACTGTGGACCACCGTCCAGCCGGTGACGTTAAGTTCCGGGAAGATGTCCTGCATCCGGCGCACCACGTGGGCCAGCTGCGGCGGGGCGATGGAGCGGCCGCCGTGGTTCAGGGTGCTGCCGTTCCAGGCATAGGCGCCCGGCGGCAGGAGCATGGAACCGATGATGGCCAGCCGGTAGCCGGAGAGCAGCGCATGGTCGATGTGGCTGTTGTCCGCCGGGGACTGCAGGCCGTTGACCAGGCGGGAAGCGGGAATCGCGGGCAGGATCTGCCGGGTGATCAGCTGCACTGTGCGCATCTCGCGCTGGATGCGGGCCTCCGCGCCGAAGAGCCCGCGCTTGCGGGGCATGCCGTGGACCTGCTGGCCGGCCACCGGCTCCGGGATCAGCGGCACCTCGCCGGCCGCGGCCACCTCCTCGAAGGAGGGCACGTACACCGGGGCGTCCGCGGCGGTGTTCCGCGGCGTGTTGGGCCTGCGAACGTGTGCGGAGGCCCGGCTGCCGGCAGCCGGCGCGTCGAAATGCGCCCCTTCCTCGGCCGGGGCCGTCCGGCTGGAGAATGCGGTGCCGCTGCCGTACGAGCGGTCGTAGTCGGCGCGGCGCCTGGCGTCGATGAGCGTCTCGTAGGCGAGGGTGACGCGGCGGAACGTGGCGGCGTCGCCGCCGTGGTCGGGGTGCGCCGTGCGGGCAGCCTTCCGGTAAGCCACCTTGATGTCCTTGTCCGTTGCCGTGACAGGAATCCGGAGGACCTGGTAGTGCGAGCTGCTGCCCTGCGTCAAGCAAGAATCCTTTGCATCGGTGGAGCGGGTCCGGCCGGGACCTCCGGCGTGGCCAGTTTAACCGGCTGGGGGAATAACGAGCGCGCGGCCGCAGATGGTTCCCGGCGGCTGGCATAATTCAGCCCATGAAGATTGCCCTCGCCGTCAACCCGCGCGCCTCCTTCGGCCGCGGACGGCATGCCGGCCAGGAAGCGGCGGACTGCTTCCGCGCGGCCGGGGTGCAGGTGCAGTTGCTGTGCGAGGACAGCTACGAGCTGCTGTCCCGGGCCGTGGACAAGGCGCTGGCCGACGGGGTGGATGCGCTGGTGGTGGCCGGCGGCGACGGGATGGTGCACCTCGGCGTCAACGCGCTCGCCGGGTCGGGCGCCGCCTACGGCTCGACGCCGCTGGGCATCATTCCGAGCGGCACCGGCAATGACATGGCCCGGGCGCTCGGACTGCCGCGGCACAACATCCCCGCGGCCGCCGCCCGCGTCCTTGAGGCCCTGCCCACGGGCGGGCGGCTGATCGACGCCGGCCGGGTGCGCTCCGGGGACCGGACGTACTGGTTTGCCGGCGTCGTCTCGGCCGGCTTCGACGCAGCCGTCAACGAACGCGCCAATGCCTGGCGCTGGCCCCGGGGCCGCTCCCGGTACAATCTGGCCATGCTGCGCGAACTGGCCACCTTCCGCGCCATCCAGTACACCGTGACGGCCGACGGCGAGCGCTGGAGGCAGGGGGCCATGCTGATCTCGGTGGCCAACGGGCAGTCAATCGGCGGCGGCATGAACGTGGTGCCCGACGCTGTGCTCGACGACGGATACCTTGACCTGTTCATTGTCCGGCCGCTGTCCCGCGCGGGATTCCTGGCCGTGTTCCCCAAGGTGTTCTCGGGCCGGCACGTGGGCCACCCGGCGGTGGAGATCCGCCGGGTCCGGGAAGTTGAACTGGAAGCCGCCGGCGTCATCGCCTACGCGGACGGCGAACGGATCGGGCGGCTGCCGCTGGCCATCGACGTCGTCCCCGGTGCCCTTCGGGTGCTGGCGTAGGCCCGCGTCGGCTCGGGCCGCGCTCGCGGCGGCCCGCGCCGACGCCAGCAGCGGCCGCTACCGGGCCCTGGCCGGAGAGAGCCGGTTCAGGGCAAGGGCCCCGACCAGCAGGCCGAAATCGCGCAGCGCCACGTCAAAGAAGCTGCCCAGTACCAGCAGGTTGATGATGATGCCGAGCAGCCAGACGGCGACCAGCAGAGAACCGAAGCGGGGCCGGAACGCTACCGCCAGGCCCGCAACGATCTCCACGACGCCGACGATGTACATAAAAGTTTGCGCCGGCAAGGGGACTACCGACGTCGCCACGGGGGCGAGATACATCGTCCAGTGGGTAAGCAGGTTGGTGAACTTGTCCAGGCCGAAAATGATCGGTGCCACGGTGAAAACCGTGCGCAGCAACAGGAAGGCCTGCCGCTGGGCGCCGGCCGCGGCGGTCGGGGCGGGGGCTGCCAGTGTGGTTGAAGATTTCATCATGCACTCCTTCTAAAAATGGATATCTTGATTTTAGAATGGTAGCGGAGGTTAAGCAATGGATCTTGTTTTTAGAGCTAGGGTGGATTTATGAACGTCTTTTCGTGGAGCCGCAGGCTGGCCGCCGTGGCCTCCCTGGGCGATGAGAGCCGCCGGCGGCTCTTCGGCTTCGTCGCCGCCGCGGACGACGCGGTCAGCCGTGACGATGCGGCGGGGGCGCTGGGGCTGGCGCGCAGCACGGCGTCGTTCCAGCTGGACCGCCTGGTCCATGACGGCCTGCTGGCAGTGGAATTCCGCAAGGTCGGGGGCAAGGAGGGCCCGGGCTCGGGCCGTCCGGCCAAGCTCTACCGTGCCGCCGTGCAGGAGGTCTCGGCGTCGGTGCCCGAGCGCAGCTACGACCTGGCCGCCGAACTGCTGGTGACGGCTATTGAGGACTCAGCGGCGGACGGCGGATCCGCCCGGGAGGCGCTGCTGCGCGCGGCCCGGGCGCGCGGCGAGAACGCGGCGGAGTCCGCCGGCGGCGACTTTGACGCCGTGCTCGCCGACGAGGGGTACCTTCCCGCGGACGACGGCGCCGGCGGCTTAGTGTTGCTCAACTGCCCCTTCCACCGGGTGGCCCAGGGCCACACGTCTGTGGTCTGCGCCATGAACGGCGCGTTCCTGGCCGGCGCCGCCGCAGGCTGCGGCCTGGCCCCGGACCGGGTGGAAGCGCTCGACATCGAGGTCCTCAGGGCGCGGGACGACGCCACAGCAGCCCAGTGCTGCGCCCGGATCAGGCCGGCCTGAGCCTGGCCTGCCCCTTGAGGCCGGTCAGCAGGACGCCGGCGACCACCATAATCCCGCCGACGACCTGGACCAGCGTCAACGGCGTGCCCAGCGCCACCGTAATGATCGCCGTGAACACCACCATCAGGTTCAGGTAGTTCCCCGCGGTCCCCGGCGGGGTGGTCTTCAGCGCCAGGTTCCAGAACAGGTAGGCGCCGAGGGAGGGGAAAACGGCGATGTAGGCCAGCGACCAGCCTTCGGCCGGGGTCTCCGGGAAGCGGACGTTCAGGGCGAGGGCGAAGGGGGCCAGCGTCACGGTGGCGATCGCCACCTGCACCGCCGTGGCGGTGATGGCGGGAATCTCCAGCCGGCGGGCGATGATCGTGTAGCTGCCCCAGACCACGATGGCGCCGATCATCATCAGCTCGCCGGTATTGATCGAGAGGCTGAACACCCGCTGCAGTTCCCCGCGGGTCAGGACCAGCAGCACCCCCAGCAGCCCCAGGCCGATGCCGAGCCAGCCGAGCCGGGTGGTCTTCTCCCCGAGCAGGACGATCGCCATCACCACAATCAGGGCCGGGTTGGCCGCCGTGATCAGGGAAGCGTTCATGGCCGAGGTGTAGCCCAGGGCGCCGTACAGCAGCAGGGTGTAGCCGCTCATCCCGAGCACGCTCAGCAGCAGCAGTACCGGCGAGCGGCGCAGCACCGCCCGCCAGTCCGGCTTTTCGACGAAGTGGGCCAGTGCCAGCAGGGGCAGCGCCGCCAGGGTCCAGCGCCAGAAGGTCAGGTCCAGCGGGGTCATCGAGGCGACCGCGGCCTGGCCGACGACGAAATTTCCGGACCAGAACAGGGTGGCCAGGACGAGGTACAGGGACGCCTTCACCGCTCGAATGTACACCAGCACGCGACGGTAGAATTGGGCTGTGCCCGTTTACCTAGACCACGCCGCCACCACGCCGCTCGCCGCCGAGGCGCTCGCCGCCCTGACGCGTGAGCTGGCGCGCACCGGCAACCCCTCCTCGCTGCACGGTTCCGGCCGCCGCGCCCGCCGGGCCGTCGAGGATGCCCGCGAGGCGGTGGCCGCCGCGGCCGGGGCGCACCCCTCGGAAGTCATCTTCACCTCCGGCGGCACGGAGGCCGACAATCTCGCCGTCAAGGGCCTCTACTGGGCCCGCCAAGCCGAGGACCCCCGCCGCACCCGCATCCTGTGCTCCACCATCGAACACCACGCCGTGCTGGACACCGTCGAATGGCTGGAGCGGCACGAGGGCGCCGACGTGCGCTGGCTGCCGGTCGACGCCGAGGGCGTGCTGGACCTGGCGGCGCTGGAGGCCGAACTGGCCGACGGCCCCGCCTCGATCGCCCTCGTCACCGTGATGTGGGCCAACAACGAGGTGGGCAGCATCCAGCCCGTCGCCGACATTGTGCGCCTGGCACACGCCGCCGGAGTGCCGGTGCATGCCGACGCCGTGCAGGCCTTCGGCTCGGTGCCGGTCGATTTCCGCGGGACCGGCCTGGACGCAATGTCCGTCTCCGGGCACAAGATCGGCGGTCCGGTCGGCGTCGGCGCCCTGCTCCTGGGCCGCGCCGTCAAGCTGACCCCGGTCCAGCACGGCGGGGGACAGGAGCGCGACGTGCGATCCGGCACCCTGGACACCGCCTCGATCGCGGCCTTCGCGGCGGCGGCGGAGGCGGCGGCTGCACACCTGGCCGGGGAGTCCGCGCGGATCGCCGGGCTCCGGGACCGCCTGATCGAGGGCGTGCGCGACGCCGTGCCGGAGGCCGTGCTGCGCGGCGCCCCGGGGCCAGGCCGGCTGCCGGGCAACGCGCACTTCACCTTCCCCGGCTGCGAGGGTGACTCCCTGCTGTTCCTGTTGGACCTTGCCGGCGTGGAGTCCTCCACCGGATCCGCCTGCACCGCCGGCGTGCCCCGGCCTTCGCATGTGCTGCTCGCGATGGGGCTCGACGAGGACACCGCCCGCGGTGCCCAGCGCTTCACCCTGGGCCACACGTCCACGGAGGCCGACGTCGATGCCCTGCTGGCCGCCCTGCCGGGGGCGTATGCCCGCGCCCGCCAGGCCGGCATGGCCGGGCACGAATCCAGCATCCAGACCGCCGGAACCATCGCCCGCCACTCCGCCGCCGGCTAGGGCTCCGGCAGCAGCTGCTCCAGCGGGATGTCCTGGTCCGCCAGTACCGCCGGGCTCACCTGGGCCCGCGCGGCGATCAGGGCCTTGATGGCCTTCTGCGGCTTGGCGGAGCGGGGCCAGTTGACGTTCATGCCCGCCACCACACGGCCGCCGCGCTGCCAGAACGCCAGGAACTCCTTGGCCTCCAGCGAGCCCCGGATGACGGGCGGGCCGTCGATGAGCGTCGGGAAACCGGAATACTCCATGCTGACGTCGTACTGGTCCGTGTAGAAGTAGGGGATGGTGTCCAGCACGGCGTCCCGGCCCAGCATCGCCCGTCCGGCGACCTTGCCGCCGTTGAGCGCGTTGGACCAGTGCTCGCTGCGGTGGTGCCGGCCGGTGAACGGGTGCAGGGCGTTGGCGACGTCGCCGGCGGCAAAGACCCCGGGAGCGGAGGTCCGCAGCGAGGCGTCGGTGATGATCCCGTTGCCCAGCTCGATGCCGGCCGCCGCGGCGAGCGAGGTTTCGGGCACGACGCCGACGGCGACCACCACCAGGTCGGCGGCCAGGACTTCGCCGGCGTCGGTGCGGACGCCGGTGACCCGGCCGGCGTCGCCAGTGATCGCGGCGGCCGACGCCGGCAGCCGGAACCGCACGCCGCGGGACTCATGCAGCGAGCGGAAGAAGCCCCCCAGTTCGGGGCCGATCGCCGCCGCCAGCGGCACCTGCTCGAGCCCCAGCAGCGTGACGGCGTTGCCGTAGGAATTCGCGGCCGCGGCCAGTTCCATCCCGATCCAGCCCGAGCCGACCAGCACCACGTTTCGGCCGCCGCCGGCCAGGGCCTCCCGGAGCCGGCGGCTGTCCTCGACCGTCCGGAACGTCATCACGCCCTCGAGGTCGCTGCCGGGCAGCGGAATTGAGCGCGGACGTGCGCCGGTGGCCAGCAGGAGCGCCGAATAGCGGAGCCGCGCGCCGTCGGCGAGGTCCGCCGTGCGGGCACCCGTGTCCAGCGCGGTGGCGGGAGCGCCCAGGCGCAGCTCGACGTCGTTCTCCGCGTACCAGCGGGCCGGCACCACCGGGAGCGCCTCCTCGCCGTCCTTGCCGAGGAGGTACTCCTTCGACAGCGGCGGCCGCAGGTAGGGGGCATGCGGCTCCTCGGCGAGCAGGGTCACCGGACCTTCGTAGCCCTCGGCCCGCAGGGTCTTCGCGGCGGTGGCTCCGGCCAGTCCGCCGCCCACAATCACGATGTTGTCGATAGTCATCTCTGGGGGTCCCGTCTGCGCTGGTGCCAGGAGTTGCTAAGCCGAATTTCTAAAACAGTTAACTTTGACGCTAGAAGAGCCGGGCCTGAGCGTCAAGGCTTTTTGGGGGAGCAATCGGCGTGGCGATAGAATAGGCGGGCGGACGTTGTGTTAGCTCCACGCCTTGGGGCGACCGCCCGTGAACCCCCTGATTCCCACAGAAAGCCAGCATGCGAGTTCTTGCAGCCATGAGCGGCGGCGTCGATTCCGCCGTCGCCGCAGCCCGCGCCGTCGAGGCCGGCCACGACGTCGTCGGGGTCCACCTTGCCCTCTCCCGCATGCCCGGCACGCTGCGCACCGGCAGCCGAGGCTGCTGCACCATCGAGGACTCTCGCGACGCCTGGCGGGCCTGCGACGTGCTCGGCATCCCGTACTACGTCTGGGACTTCTCCGAGCGCTTCAAGGAAGACGTCGTCCAGGACTTCATTGACGAGTACGCCGCCGGACGCACCCCCAACCCCTGCATGCGCTGCAACGAGCGGATCAAGTTCGCCGCCCTGCTGGAGAAGGCGATTGCCCTGGGCTTCGACGCCGTCTGCACCGGCCACTACGCCAAGGTGATCACCGACGCCGAGGGCAACCCGGAACTGCACCGCGCCGCGGACTGGGCGAAGGACCAGAGCTACGTGCTGGGCGTCCTGACCCACGAACAGCTCCGGCACTCGATGTTCCCGCTCGCCGACACCCCGTCCAAGGCGGAGGTCCGCGCCGAGGCGGAGCGCCGCGGGCTGTCGGTGGCGAACAAGCCCGACAGCCACGACATCTGCTTCATCCCCGACGGCGACACCGCCGGCTGGCTGGCCGAGAAAATCGAGATGACCACCGGCGACATCGTGGACGAATCCGGCGCCAAGGTCGGCGAGCACCCCGGCGCCAATGCCTTCACCGTCGGCCAGCGCCGCGGCCTGAAGCTGGGCACCCCGGCCGCCGACGGCAAGCCGCGCTTTGTGCTGGAGATCCGGCCCAAGGAAAACAAGGTGGTGGTGGGTCCCGAGGCCCTGCTGGCCATCGACGAGATCCGGGGCATCAAGGTCTCCTGGGCCGGGTTGCCGATCGCCGAAATCGCCACCGGCGCGGAGTTCGACTGCCACGCCCAGGTCCGGGCCCACGGGGACCCCGTCCCGGCGACCGCCCGGATGGAGCACACGGACGGGGCCGGGGATTTGGTGGTCACCCTGGCCGAGCCGCTGCGCGGTGTGGCCCCCGGCCAGACCGTGGTGCTGTACCAGGGCAGCCGGGTCCTTGGCCAGGCCACGATCGACGCCGCCCGGTCGCGGCAGCGCGCGGCCCTCTAGCGCCCGTCCCAGTTTTCGACGTCCCGCACCGGACGGACATGTCCACTCTTCGCGGCCACGAGTGGGCATATGGGGATTATGTCCATTCCCCGGCCCGGGCCCAGGGCATGCGCCCGTCAGGATCTCTGCGGAGGGACATGTCCATTGGCCGAAGGGTGCTCAGGGCATGTCCGCGCGCGGGTGCCTGGGACCCGGGGGCATGTCCATTCTTCGCGGCCACGAGTGGGCATATGGGGATTATGTCCATTCCCCGGCCCGGGCCCAGGGCATGCGCCCGTCAGGATCTCTGCGGAGGGACATGTCCATTGGCCGAAGGGTGCTCAGGGCATGTCCGCGCGCGGGTGCCTGGGACCCGGGGGCATGTCCATTCTTCGCGGCCACGAGTGGGCATATGGGGATTATGTCCATTCCCCGGCCCGGGCCCAGGGCATGCGCCCGTCAGGATCTCTGCGGAGGGACATGTCCATTGGCCGAAGGGTGCTCAGGGCATGTCCGCGCGCGGGTGCCTGGGACCCGGGGGCATGTCCATTCTTCGCGGCCACGAGTGGGCATATGGGGATTATGTCCATTCCCCGGCCCGGGCGAAGGGCATGTCCACCCGCAGATCGCCGCCGTCGAAGGTGCCGAAGATCCGGGCCATATCCTGCAGAAAACGATGAGTTCCTTCGAATCGTGTAAATTTTGTGTCTCAACTCACAAGATTTGACGATGCACCCCACGGTCTTCTGGTTGAATCTAGGAATCAGGACAGTGAGCTGCCCCACGAGTCAAGCTACCCCGGGCAGCGGACTAGTACTCATCGAACAGAAAGTTCACAGATGGCAATGAACAAAAAAGCCCTCCAGAGCGCCATCGCGCTCGCCGGGGTTTCCGCCTTTGCATTGACGGCCTGCACCGGTCCTTCCGGCGGCGGAACGTCCTCCGGCAGCGCCGCAGGCGGAGGCACCATTACGTACGGCACCACTGACAAGGTGGTCACCCTCGATCCGGCCGGCTCGTACGACGCCGGCTCCTTTATGGTGATGAACCAGATCTACCCGTTCCTGATGAACTCGAAGCCCGGAACGGCCGATTCGAGCCCGGATATCGCCGAGTCCGCTTCCTTCACGGCCCCGACCGAGTACACCGTCAAGCTCAAGTCCGGCCTGAAGTTCGCCAACGGCCACGCGCTGACGTCCTCCGACGTGAAGTTCTCGATCGACCGCGTCGTGAAGATCAACGACGACAACGGCCCGGCCTCCCTGCTCGGCAACCTCGCCTCGGTGGAAGTCAAAGACGACTCCACCGTCGTGTTCAAGCTCAAGGAAGGCAACGACCAGGTCTTCCCGGGCGTCCTCGCAGCCAACGCCGGCCCGATCGTCGACGAAGAGGTCTTCCCCGCCGACAAGCTGATGAGCGACGACGAGATCGTCAAGGGCAAGCCCTTCGCCGGCCAGTACACGATCGAGAGCTACAAGAAGAACGAGCTCATCAGCCTCAAGGCCAACGCGGACTACAAGGGCATGCTCGGCAAGCCGGCGAACGACAGCGCCACGATCAAGTACTACGCCGACTCCAACAACCTCAAGCTCGATGTCCAGCAGGGCAACATCGACGTCGCCGGCCGCAGCCTGACCGCGACCGATGCCGCCGACCTCGAGAAGGATTCCAAGGTCAAGGTCCACAAGGGCCCCGGTGGCGAACTGCGTTACATCGTGTTCAACTTCGACACCATGCCGTTCGGCGCCAAGACCCCCGACGCCAGCCCGGCCAAGGCCCTGGCCGTCCGCCAGGCGATGGCCAGCGTCGTCGACCGCGACGCGATCGCCAGCCAGGTCTACAAGGGCACCTACCTGCCCGCGTATTCCGTGGTCCCCGACGGCTTCGTCGGCGCCATCAAGCCGCTCAAGGACATGTACGGCGACGGCAACGGCAAGCCCAGCCTCGACAAGGCCAAGAAGGCCTTCGCCGACGCCGGCGTCACCGCCCCGGTCACCCTGAAGCTGCAGTACAACCCGGACCACTACGGCAAGTCCTCCGGCGATGAGTACGCCATGATCAAGGAACAGCTGGAGAAGTCGGGCCTGTTCAAGGTCGACCTGCAGTCCACCGAGTGGGTCACCTACTCCAAGGACCGCACCAAGGACGTCTACCCCGTCTACCAGCTCGGCTGGTTCCCGGACTACTCCGACGCCGACAACTACCTGACCCCGTTCTTCATCCCGGGCAACTTCCTCAAGAACCACTACGAGAACGCCTCCGTGACGGACCTGATCAAGAAGCAGCTCACCACCGTTGACAAGAGCGCACGCGAAAAGGTGCTTGGTGACGCCCAGACGGCCGTCGCCAAGGACCTCTCCACGCTGCCGCTGCTGCAGGGCGCCCAGCTGATGGTCGCCGGCAAGGACGTCCAGGGGGTCGACAAGACCCTCGACGCTTCCTTCAAGACCCGTCTCGGAGTAATTTCCAAGTAGGTCCATTCCCCATCCGGTCCTGACCAGCCATGGAGGCGGGGCGCCTGCGCGGCGTCCCGCCTCTCTTGCTGAGGGCAGGACAACCGATTCCGGAAGCCCACGAAGCCGACGGAAACACAAATTTAGGTACCAATGACAACACTTATTGAGGCGCCGCCCAGCGACGCCGACGGCCTATTGCCGACAAAGAAAAAGGCGTCCGGTGGGGGACTGGGCCAATACATCCTGATCAGGTTCCTGCTGATCTTCCCGACCATCTTCATCCTGGTCACGCTCGTGTTCTTCCTGATGCGGATCACGGGCGACCCGATCACGGCCGCCCTCGGCGGCCGGCTCCCGCCGGAGCAACTGGCCGAACGCATCCACTCGGCCGGCTACGACCGGCCCATCTTCGTGCAGTACTTCGAATACCTCGGCCGCCTCCTCACCGGCAACTTCGGCACCACACTCTCGGACAACCGGCAGGTCTCCGAGATGCTGACCACCTACGGGTCGGCGACGCTCGAGCTGTCCATCAACGCGCTGCTCGTGGCCCTGGTTGTGGGCATCCCGCTGGGCATGATTGCCGCGCACCGCCGCGACAAGGCGCCCGACGCCGTCCTGCGCATCTTCGCCATCCTCTGCTACGCCACGCCGGTGTTCTTCGCCGGCATGCTGCTCAAGCTGACCTTCTCGGTCTGGCTCGGCTGGCTTCCGGTGGCCGGGCGGGCCAAGACCTCGACGGAACTGGCCCTCACCGCGCTGCAGGCGCCCACCGGCATCTACTGGCTCGACGCCGTCCGCAGCGGCAACATGGCCGCGCTGGGCGATGTCACCGCGCACGCCGTGCTGCCCGCCGTCGCCCTGGGCCTGCTGACCGCCGGTATCTTCCTGCGTCTGGTCCGCACCAACGTGATCGGCACCCTCGGCAAGGATTACGTGGAGGCCGGACGCTCACGCGGCGTCAGCGAATTCCGCCTGGTCACCAAGCATGCCTACAAGCCGGCGCTGATCCCCATCATCACCGTGATGGGCCTGCAGATCGCGGTCATGCTCGGCGGCGCCGTGCTGACCGAGACCACCTTTGAATGGAAAGGCCTGGGCTTCCAGCTCGCCACCTACCTGACGGCCCGCGACTTCGTGGCCGTGCAGGGCATCGTGGTGCTGCTCGCCGTGATCGTGGCCGTGACCAACTTCATCGTGGACATCGTCGCCGCGCTGATCGACCCCCGCGTGAGGTACTGACATGAGCATCGAACCAACCATCGCCGCAGAAAACCGCCGGGAACCCTGGTTCAAGCGGCTGCCGGTCGTTTCCCACTTCAACAAGAGCGTCGGCCTGCAGCGGGGCATGCTCGTTACCGGGCTCATCCTGACCGCGCTGTTCCTGCTGACCGCGATCTTCGCCCCGCTGATCGCCCCGTTCGGCTTCTCCCAGATCTCCGACGCCGACGGCAGTTTCCCGGCGCAGCAGGCCCCCGGTGGGCGGCACCTGCTCGGTACCACCGTCGGCGGCTACGACGTGTTCTCCCGGGTTGTCTGGGGCGCGCAGACCGCCGTCCTGGTGATCGTCGTCGCCGTGATCATGTCCATCTTCATCGGCGTGATCCTCGGCCTGGTCAGCGGCTACATCGGCGGCTGGCTGGACCGGATCCTCGTGGTGATCGCCGACGCCGTGTACGCCTTCCCGTCCCTGCTGGTGGCGATCGTCATGGCGATCGTGATCAGCGGCGGGCGCTCCAGCCTGTGGGGCGGGATCCTGGCCGCGGCGATCTCGATCACCGTGGTCTTCATCCCGCAGTACTTCCGGGTCATCCGCGCCGAAACCATCCGGCTCAAGGCCGAACCCTTCGTCGAATCGGCCAAGGTGGTGGGCGCATCCAACATCCGGATCATGAGCCGGCACATTTACAAGAATGCCACCCGCACCCTGCCGCTGATCTTCACGCTGAACGCCTCCGAAGCCATCCTCACCCTCGCGGGCCTGGGCTTCCTCGGCTTCGGCATCGAACCGACGTCGGCAGCCGAATGGGGCTTCGACCTCAAACAGGCGCTGGCGGACACCACCTCCGGCATCTGGTGGACGGGTGTCTTCCCGGGCCTGGCCATTGTCCTCACCGTGGTGGGGCTGACCCTGGCCGGCGAAAGCATCAACGACCTCAACGACCCGCGCCTACGCGGGCGCAAGAAGGCTGCCTCCGGCAAAGGCGGCCCTGATTCCGCCGGCGCCCAGACAGCAAACTCAGCAGAAGTGAGCAGTTCATGAGCACCAATATCGGCTCCATTTCAGACCAGCACACCCGAGGCTCCGGGCCCGTGCTGGACATCAACAACCTCAAGGTGACCTTCGCCACGGACGCCGGGGACGTCTATGCCGTGAAGGATGTCAGCCTCGAGGTCAACCCCGGCGAGGTCGTCGCCATCGTGGGCGAATCCGGCTCCGGCAAGACCGTCACCGCCAAGACCATCCTGGGTCTCTTGCCGGAGACGGCCATCAGCTCCGGCGCCGTGCTGATCAACGGCAACAACGTGATCAGTGTGAGCGCCGCGAAGCTGCGGGAAATCCGCGGCCGCGACGTGGCCATGGTGTTCCAGGAGCCCTCGACGGCGCTGAACCCCGTCTTCACCGTGGGCTGGCAGATCGCCGAGGGCATCCGTGCCCATGCCGGGCACAGCCGGGTCAGCGCCAGGGAGGCCAAGGCCCGCGCCATCGAGGCCCTGCGCAAGGTGGGCATTCCGGACCCGGAAACCCGGGTCAACTACTACCCGCACCAGTTCTCCGGCGGGCAGAAGCAGCGCGTGGTCATTGCCGCGGCGCTGGCGCTCAACCCGGGGCTGATCGTCGCCGACGAACCGACCACGGCGCTCGATGTCACCGTGCAGGCGGAGATCCTGGAACTCCTGCGCGAGCTCCGGGACCAGTACGGCACCTCGATCGTGCTCATCACTCACAACATGGGCGTCGTCGCCGACCTCGCCGACCGCGTCGTCGTGATGTATCAGGGCGACGTCGTCGAAGAGGCCAGCTCGCGGGTGCTCTTCGCGGAACCGAAGCAGGACTACACGAAGAAGCTCCTGGCGGCCGTCCCGCACCTGGGCCGGAACTCCGCCTCGGCGGGCATGACCGAACGCGCCCACCAGGGCGGCAAGGTCCTGGTCGAGGCGAAGAACCTGACCATCGAGTACCCGGGCCGGCTGGGCAGCCCCGCGTTCAAGGCCGTGGACGGCGTGAACTTCACGCTCTCCGAGGGCGAGGTGTTCGGCCTCGTCGGCGAGTCCGGTTCCGGCAAGACCACCATCGGCCGCGCCATCGCGGGCCTGAACAAGACCACGGGCGGCAGCCTGAAGGTCCTCGACTACGAGATGCTCAATCTCAAGGAGCGCACCTTCAAGCCGCTGCGCAAGCAGATCGGGTTTGTGTTCCAGGACCCGGCGGCGTCGTTCAACCCGCAGCTGACCATCGGTGAGTGCATCGCGGAGCCGCTGGTCATCCACAGCAAGCCGACGCCGGCGCAGGCCCGCCAGCGGACCCGGGAGTTGCTCGAATCGGTGCAGTTGCCGGCGTCGTACGCCGACCGCTACCCGCACGAGCTCTCCGGCGGCCAGCGCCAGCGCGCGTCACTGGCGCGGGCGCTGATCCTGAACCCGAAGCTGCTGATCGCCGACGAGCCGACGTCGGCGCTGGATGTTTCGGTGCAGGCGAAGGTGCTGGAGCTGTTCAAGGAGATCCAGGCCGAATTCGGATTCGCCTGCCTGTTCATCAGCCACGACCTCGCCGTGGTGGACATCCTCTCACACTGGGTCGGTGTCCTCTACAAGGGCAAGATGGTGGAACAGGGCCTCGGAAACCAGGTCATGGGCCACCCGCAGCACGAGTACACGAAGAAGCTCATCGCGTCACTGCCCGTTCCGGATCCGGACGAGCAAGCACGGCGCCGCGAGGAGTTCCGCGCGGTGCTCGGCGCCTGAGCCGGACCGTTCCGGCAGCACCTAAAGGGCATGCCCGCCGTTCACTGCGAACGGCGGGCATGCCCTTTTCGGCACGGGTGGCCCGCGCTTAACACCCGAGGGGATTTCAGCCCGGCCCCCTAGACTGGGTCAATGACCGAGCAGAACCAGAACCTCCACCACGACGCCGACGCCGATCCCTACGACCCCGCCGCCAGCTCCCTGGCCGGGCACGTGGATCCCGCGGTGATGGCGGAACTGCTCTCCATCCGCTCCAGCATCGACAACATCGACGCCACCTTGGTGTTCCTCCTGGCCGAGCGGTTCAAGGCCACCCAGAAAGTCGGCTTCCTCAAGGCCGCGCACAAACTTCCCGCCGGGGACCCGGGCCGCGAGACGGCACAGATCGCCCGGCTGCGCCGGCTCGCCGCCGAAGCCCACCTGGACCCGGCGTTCGCCGAGAAATTCCTGAACTTCATCATCGGCGAGGTGATCCGCCACCACGAGGCCATCGCCGAGGACCACCAGGCCGCCGCGCATGAGGCCGCCGCCGGGCGGGCACCGGCCGGCCCGGCCGTCTCCGCCGAGGCGTAGCCGTGCCCGTACCCGCTGCCCCGGTGCCCGCTGCCTACGTGTCTGCTGCCGCAGAGGTCACGGCCACAGCCCTGGGCCCGTGGCCGGGGGAGGACCCCGTCGAGGCCGCCCGGATCATCCGCGGCGAGCTCGGCAGCCCGCACCTTCCCTTCCTCGCCGAGCTCCCCGACCGCGGCGTCGGCTCGGACGCGCTGGGCCGCACCGCCTCGCTGCTGGAGGGTCTCGCCGTCGACGTCCAGCCGTTCGGCTGGCGGCTCGTCGACCGGCCCGGCAAGGACCTGATGCGTGCCCGCTCGGCGCTGTCCACCGACATCAACGTCCTCGCCGACGTCGTCGGAGCCGAAGAGACCCCCGCGGCCGAGCTGAAGATCCAGCTGCGCGGCCCGCTGAGCCTGGCCGCCGGCCTGCACCTGCACAACGGCGAACGGGCCCTCATCGACCATGGTGCGCGGCGGGATCTCGCGGCCTCGCTCGCGGCCGGCGTGGGCGCCTACCTGCGCCGGGCCGCCGCCGCCGTGCCCGGCGCTGCCCTGGTGGTGCAGCTCGACGAACCGGACATCGCGGCCGTGATGGCCGGCACCATCCCCACCTCCAGCGGCTACCGCACCCTGCGCGCCGTGCCGGGTTCCGAAGTTACCGAATCCTGGCGGATTGTCATTGACGCCCTGCGCGCGGCCGGGGCGGCCGAAATCGTGGTCTCCGTGCCCGAAGTCGAGGCACCCTTCGACCGGATCCTCGCCGCCGGCGCCGACGGGATCGCCGTGCCGCTGCGGGCGCTGACCTCCCGCCAGTGGGAGCAGCTCGCCGGCGCGGTCGAGTCCGGCAAACGCCTGTGGGCCGGCGCGCTGGGCGTCGAGGACCCCGCAGCGGCGCTGCCCCGCGTGCCGCAGGCGGTCGAGACGCTGTGGCGCCCGTGGCGCCAGCTCGGGCTCCCGGCGGGGGCTCTGGGCTCGGTGCGGGTCACACCGTCCGGCGGCCTCGCCGGGCATACCCCCGCGTCCGCGACGGCGGTGCTGACCCGGCTGACGCAGCTCGCCGACGGGCTGAACCAGCTCGCCCTCGGCTAGGCCCTAGACGCGGCGTTCCCAGCGGTCGGGCCGGACCCGCGCGGGGAGACGGCCGGGGCCCGACGCGCCGGCGGGGTAGGGCTCAAGCCGGTAGTCGAAGCGGCCGGCGTAGACCAGCACCAGCCCGATCTGCGGCTGGATCACCTTGACCTGGATCCGGTGCCGTCCCTCGTCCGCGTCCCACCACTGCTCGGCATAGGCCTTGGCGTCCAGGGCCGCCGGCAGCGGGATCCGCAGCGGGCCCAGGAACAGCCGGGAGGCCTCGGAGATGCCGCGCAGCCGTCCCCCGGGGGTGACGCTGAGGTTGAGGTCGGTGACGAGTCGGCGGTAGCGGCCCACATAGTCCACCAGCCGCGGGGCGCCGGCGGAGGTGTCCAGGCTGGTGGTGTCGTGGAAGATCCTGGTGGTCCGCGGGAAGAAAATGTCCCGCCGGGCGGTCAGGCTGGGGCGGCCGAACGGGTCCAGATGGGCGTGGTTCTCGATCCGGAACCTGATCCCATCGCCGTACTCCGGGAAAAACGCCTGCTCACCGGTGGCGAGCCGCAGCAGCGGCCGCAGCCACGCCTGCCGGCAGCCGACGACGTCGAAGACGCCCTCGCCGACACCGTAGCGGCCGGACCCCGGCACGAGGGAGAAGTACTCCTGCAGTTCGGGCTGCAGCTTGGCAAAATCCGGTCCGAGACCGAGCCGGTAGATCGGTTCATCGCCGTTCACGGCATCCTCCTAGGGGTCACAGCCGTCCCGCGGCCTTCAGACGAATGTACGCGTCCGCGAGGGCCGGCGGCAGCTGCGCGGGTTCGGCGTCGACGACTTCGACGCCGGCCTGGCGCAGTTGGGCGCTGACCGCGTCGCGTTCCAACAGGGCCCGCTCGGCTGCCGCGGCGCGGAACACACCGGTGGCGCTGGAGCGCTCCCGCTGCATCTCACCGAGCATGGGGTCGCGGACGGAGGCCACCACCACCACATGTTGCTGGGCGAGCTGGGCGGCCACGGGCAGGAGCCCCTCTTCGGGCGCGCCGCCGTCGAGCGCGGTCAGCAGCACCACGAGGGAGCGGTGGGCGGACACGGAGCGGACCTGGGCGGTGATCTGGCTCCAGTCGAGTTCGATGAGTTCGGCCGACAGCGGTGCCATCGCCTGGACCAGCTGGCCCAGCAGGTTGCCTTTGGCCGCGGACCCCGCCCGTGCCCGGAGCATACGGTCGAAGGCGAGGAAGTCCACCCGGTCCCCGCCGCGTTCGGCGAGGACGGCCAGCAGCAGCGCCGCCTCGATGCCGGTGTCCAGCCGGGGCTCGTCGGCGATCCGGGCGGCGGCGGTGCGGGAGGTGTCGAGCAGGATGACCACGCGGCGGTCCCGTTCCGGCCGCCAGGTGCGGACCACCACGGCGGAACGGCGGGCCGTGGCGCGCCAGTCGATGGATCTCACGTCGTCGCCGCGTACGTAGTCGCGGAGGGAATCGAATTCGGTGCCGGCACCGCGGATCTGGACCGCCGCCTTGCCGTCGAGTTCGCGGAGCTGGCGCAGTTTGGAGGGCAGGTGCCGCCGCGCATTGAACGGCGGCAGCACCTTCAGCGTTCCGGGGCAGGGCAGGGTGCGCTGCCGGGCGGCGAGCCCCAGCGGGCCGAAGGCGCGGACGGTAACGTGTCCGGCCGCCAGCTCCCCGCGCCGGGTGGGCGTCAGCGTGACGGTCATCCGGCGGCGCTCGCCGGCCGGGAGCAGCAGGCGCTGGCGGGGGTTCTGCGCCCCCGCCGAAGGTTGCCACGCGTCCCGGAGCAGGCCGCGGAGGGCGCGGCGGCCGGCGTTCGCGACCATGAGGACGGACTCCGCAGACCCGCCCAGGGCGACGCTGCCGGGGTCGCTGCGCTGCACCGAGACGTGCCGCAGCGGAGTGGCAAGGCCCAGGTCCAGCAGCGCCGCGGCCGCCAGCAGCAGGAGCACCGCCGTCGCCGACTCCCACCCGGGCAGGAGCACCGCCGGGACCAGGCCCAGCAGCGCCAGCAGCACAAAGCGTCCGGAAATCGCCATGGCTCAGCGCGGGACAGGGACGGAGGCGAGGATGCTGCCCAGCACACCGTCCACCTGCACACCGTCCATCTGCGCCTCGGGCCGCAGGGCCACCCGGTGCCGCAGGCAGGGCAGGGCGAGGGCCTTGACGTCGTCGGGGGTGACGAAACTCCGGCCGGAAAGCCAGGCCCAGGCGCGGGAGCCGTTGAGCAGGGCGGCGGCCCCGCGCGGCGAGACGCCGAGCTGGAACGACGGCGCCGCCCGGGTGGCGCGGACGATGTCGACGATGTAGCCAAGGACCTCGGGCCCGATCTCGACGGCGGCCACCGCCTGCCGCGCCCGCTCCAGTTCGGCCGGGCCGGCGACGGGGCGGATGCCGGCCGCCGCCAGCTGGCGGGGGTCGAAGCCGGCGGCGTGCCGGCGGATCACCTCGATCTCGTCCTGCCGTCCGGGCAACGGCATGGTGAGTTTGAGCAGGAAGCGGTCCAGCTGGGCCTCCGGCAGGGGATAGGTGCCCTCGTACTCCACCGGGTTCTGCGTGGCCGCCACGATGAAGGGCCCGGGCAGCTCGCGCGAGACGCCGTCCACGGAGACTTGCCGCTCCTCCATGGCCTCCAGGAGTGATGCCTGGGTTTTGGGCGGGGTCCGGTTGATCTCGTCCGCGAGCAGGATGTTGGTGAAGACCGGGCCCTCCCGGAAGCTGAACTCGGAGGTGTGTGAATCGTAGATCAGCGAACCGGTGACGTCGCCGGGCATCAGGTCCGGGGTGAACTGGATCCGCTTGGTGTCCAGGCTGAGGGCGGCGGACAGGCTGCGCACCAGCAGGGTCTTGGCCACCCCGGGGACGCCCTCGATCAGCACATGGCCGCGGGACAGCAGGGCGATCAGCAGTCCGGTGACGGTGGCGTCCTGCCCGACGACGGCCTTGGCGACCTCGTGGCGGACGTCCAGCAGGGCCTGGCGCACGGGATCGGCGCCGGCGGGCTCCCGGGGGACGGCGGCGTCGTCCGCCGGTCCCGGAGCGGGACGGGGCGCGGGCCAGGCTGCGGTGGTCTGGTCGTTCATCGGCTGTGTACCTCTTTCTCTAGTCTGTCCAGTTCCTGGGCCCAGCGCACCAGCTCCGCTTCGGCGCGGGGTGTGGCATTGAGGACGTGGCCGATTTCCTCGGGCGTCCGGCCCAGGTGCCGGCCCGCGGCGTCGATGATGGCGGCAGCCCCGGCGTCGGGCCCCAGCCGCAGGGTCCGGGCAAGCCGGATCAGCGTGCCGGCGCGGAGCACCTCGGTGGCCCGGTCCACGGCGCGCGCGTCGTGGTAGAGGCGGGCCCGGCCCTCGGCCGTCTCCGCCGCCTTGACCACCACCGGGAGCGGCTCGAACACCAGCGGGCCGAGCCTCCGGCCGCGCCAGAACATGGCCAACAGCGCCACGAACGCCAGCCAGGGCCCGAGGACGTGGGTCCACGGGGCGGCGAGTTCATCGAGGGTCACCGGCTCCTTCGCGGCGGGGACGTCGGAGAGGCCGGGCAGGTACCAGACGAGGTGCTGTTCCGCGCCGAGGCTCCGCAGCACCAGGGCAGCGTTTCCGTCCTCGGCCAGGGCGCCGTTGCTCAGGATCTCGGTGCTGCCCAGGACCACTGTCCGGCCGTCCTCGCTGCCGGCGTAGAGACCGCCCTGGCCGCCGGGTGGTGTGTAGCACACCACCTCGCCGTCGTACAGGTAGCCGTTCCTGGCCGTGACGGTGCCGGCGGCGGCGGGATCCGGGAGGACACAGTCCGGGGCGAGGACCTCGGTGCGCTCCTGCACCACCCCGGCCTGCACGATTCCGCCGGTGAGTCCCTGCAGCGTGTTCAGCCGCGGGGTGAGAACCACCAGCCGGTCCGTGGCGCCGCCCAGGTACTGCAGCTGGTCCCGGCCGAGGTAGCCGTTGCGGTCATAGAGCAGGACGGTGGTGCCTTCGCCGGCGTGCCGGGCGGCGTCGAGCGCCCGGACGGTGGCGTCCAGGGAGTCCTGCTGTTCCACGGCGACGCCGTGGCGGCCGAGGATTTCCGCGGCGGCGCGTGCCCCGTCCGGGGCGGGATTCCGGATGGACAGCGGGGTGCGGTCGCCGCGGGGCTGCAGCTGGAGCACGGCCGTCAGGACCAGGGCGGCGATGAACACGGCGCCGAGGATGGCCCAGGTGCGGTGCCGGCGGAGCAGCGCCGTCGTCCCGCTCACAGCGGCCTGACCAGAGTGTCCGTGCCGGCGTCGCGGTAGTCCGGGGCGGTACCGGCCAGGGCCGCGTCGAGCCGGGCCAGCGCCTCGTGCTCGCGGGGCCCGCCGTCCGCCCCGCCGTAGCGGACGGCGTCGAAGGTCAGCGCCGCCTCGTCCAGTTCCCGGGCGTGGACGGGGAACGCACGGCCCAGCCGTGCAGCGACCTCGCCGGCGGTCCGGCCCGGTTGCGGATCCAGCACGGCGCGGTCTTCCGCCGCCCGGGCGAGGGCACGGAACTGCTCGACAATGGCCGTGGCCCAATCCCCGCGGGCAGCCGCCGCTGCGGCCCTTCCGCGGTGCGCGTCCGGGCTCAGAGGCGCGCCGGCGTCGAAAACCTTCCCGTCGGCGGACCGCCTGGCATTGAGCCGGGGCCGCACCACCAGGACGGCAACCACAATAACGACGGCGGCGATGACCAGCAGCAGCGGGACGGCATAGCCGGCGTCGCCGGCCGGGGCGCCGTCGCCGGAGAACGAGCGCAGCCAGCGGCTGAACTCCGCCAACGCATCGTCCAGCCAGCTTGGCGCGGCGTCGCGGTACGGGGCCTTCGCGAGTTCCTCCGCCGCCCAGCGGCCGGCCTCCCCGCGGTCCGGAAGCACCGGAGGTTCCGCCTGCAAACCCGCGGCCAGGACGGATACGGCATGGCCTGCGTGGACGGCGGCGGCCGTCATCACCGGACCGGGGGAGGGCCGTAGGGCGGGCGCTGCCACACCGCGGGCGCCCCGAGGATGGCGGCCGGAGCCCTTCCCGGGACGCCGTCCGGGTCGCTTCCGGTCTCCAGTTGGCGCATCAACGACAGGTCCAGCCCGTCCTTGCGCATCCGCAGGTCCAGGTAGACCAGCGCCATGGTCGAGGTCTGGAAGGCGAAGCCCACGGCAGCGACCAGCGCCGTGACGACGGTGCTGACCAGGGCGACGGCGACGCCGACGGTGTGGTCAGCGCCGTCGCCGCCCTGGCTGAAGACGGTAAATCCGAGGGCGTTGCCAAGGAGCTTCACGGGAAGCAGGACGATCTGGCTGAGCACCCCGACGAGCAGGCCGACCACCAGTGAGATTCCCAGCAGGCGCCACCAATTGCCGCCGGTCAGCTGCCAGGAGCGGCGCAGCCCGGCGAACGGGCCCAACTCCTCAACCACGATCGCCGCCGGTGCGACGAGGAACCGGACGGCAAGCCAGACCAGCACCACCACCAGGCCGAAAAACAGGAGCACCAGCGCGACCGGCGCGGAGCGGCCCAGGGCGGCTACCAGCGCCATCGTTACCAGCACAGAGAGCGCCACGACGGCGGCGACGCCGAGGATCAGCAGGCCGGCAAGCCCCAGCAGGGCGCCCATCCGGGAGCGGGACAACGACCACATCTGGCGGAAGCCCGTCCGCCGGTTCAGCAGCGAGCGGGCCACGGGAACCGCCATGGCCCCTTGCACGATGACCGAGATGAGGACCGAGAGGAGCATCAGCACGAAGCCGACCCCGGCGATGCCCAGGCCGAGAGCCACCGCCTGCGAGGGGCTGATTCCCTCCAGCCACCCGGAGGGCGACCACCCGGAGACGACCCCGGTCTGGGCCAGGGCGGAGACGACGGAGCCCAGCGCCTGCGCGATCACCCCGGCCCCGAGCATGGCTGCGGGATTGCGCCGGACGGTCTGGAAGGCGCCGTCCAGGATCTCGCCCAGCATCAGGGGCCGCAGCGGAACGATGCCTGGTTTCGGCGGGGCGACATAGCGCGGCTGTCCGTAGGGGGCCTGCGGGTGCCCGGGCTGGCCGGGGATCCGGGGACCCCACTGCGTCTGCTGACCCCATTGCGGCTGCTGGTCCCACCGCGGCTGCTGGTCCGGCAGCGGAGGTACTCCCCACTGCGGCGGCGGGGCCGGTCGCCGCTGGTTCCCCCACTGCGGCTGTTCGCCCCACTGCGGAGGCGGGGCCGGTTGCTGCTGGTTTCCCCAGGGGTGCTGCTGGCCCCACTGGGGGCGGCCGCCCCACTGCTGCGGCCCGGTAGGTTCCTGCTCAGACAAGCCTTTCCTCCCCAAGAAAATTGCCCACCGGATGCCCGCGGCCCGGGGCGCGATGCCCGGCAGCCCGCGGTCCCCGGCGTCAGTCCGGGCCAGGCTTGCCCCCAGCCTATAGTTTCGTGCGCCGGCCGCAAGCACCCCGGGCCTGTTCGGGCGTCCGGCCAGGTGCGCACCCGCCGGCGAAAACGGCCGTTGCCCGGCCCAGCGTGCGGCCGCCCGCGCCATGCCGGGGACGGCAGGAATACGACAAAGCCAATTCAATAGGGGAATATGTAAGGTATGAAGGCACGGATTTTGGTAGTGGACGATGACGAGGCGCTGGCCGAGATGATCGGTATTGTGCTGCGCAACGACGGCTTCGACCCCGTCTTTTGCGCGGACGGCGGGCAGGCCCTGGAGGTCTTCCGCTCCTCCAAGCCGGACCTCGTGCTGCTGGACCTGATGCTCCCCGGCATCGACGGCATTGAAGTGTGCCGCCAGATCCGTTCCGAATCCGATGTCCCGATCGTCATGCTGACGGCAAAGGCGGACACCTCCGACGTGGTGCGCGGCCTCGAATCCGGTGCCGACGACTACGTTCCCAAGCCGTTCAAGCCCGCCGAACTCGTGGCCCGGGTTCGGGCGCGCCTGCGCCCGGGCGACCAGAAGGCCCCCGAGACGCTGCGCATCGCGGACGTCACGATCGACGTCGCCGGCCACGTCGTGAGCCGCAACAGCGAGCGGATTTCGCTGACCCCGCTGGAATTCGACCTGCTCGTCGCTCTGGCCCGCAAACCCTGGCAGGTCTTCACCCGTGAACTGCTGCTGGAACAGGTCTGGGGCTACCGGCACGCGGCGGACACCCGCCTGGTCAACGTCCACGTCCAGCGGCTCCGCTCGAAGATCGAACGCGATCCCGAAGCCCCCGAAGTTGTATTGACGGTCCGTGGTGTCGGCTACAAAGCAGGTTCCTGAGCCGGAAGAAAGCCCGGACCAGCCGCCGCCCCACGGCCAGTCGCCGCTGTTCCGTGCCCGCATTTGGGCCCGCCGCGCCCGGATCGTCACCGCCCGGGTGGCGCGCCTGGTGCGCACCGGAGCATCCAAGGTCCTCCCCGGGACCCGGTACCTGCTGCGCGCCCTGCACCGGCGCTGGCGGCGGTCCCTGCAGTTCCGCACCGTGCTGACCACCCTCCTGCTGGCGGTCGGCTCGTTCGCCGTCGTCGGCGCCTACCTCTCCAACCAGATCGCCAACAACCTCTTCCAGGAACGGCTGGCGCAGGCGGAGTCCGAGACCCGCTACAACGTCAAACAGGTCCAGGACACGTTCGACGGCGCGCAGGTCACCGACCAGTCCAGCGTCATCACACTGGTCTACGACACGCTGAACGCCGTCGAAGGCCGCGGGTCCGTGATCCAGCGCCGCTACGTCTTTGAGGCGATGCCCGAACAGACCAAACCGCGCAACCGCTGGGTCGAATCGCGGGCCTCCGACCAACTCACCATCAGCGTGATCCCCACCGAACTGCGCAAGGCAGTGCAGGACTCGGGCAAGGACCAGTTCTGGGCCTCAACGGAGTTTCCCGTGGGCACCGAGGACCGCCCGGGCATCGCCGTCGGGAACAAGGTGACGTTCAACGGCACGGTCTACGAGCTCTACCTCATCTACGACCTCAACACCGCGCAGAAGACGCTCGACGAGATCCAGAACGTGCTCCTCGCCGGCGCCGCCGCCCTGGCGCTGATGGTCGGCGCCGTCGCCTGGTACGTCACCCGCAACGTCGTCAGTCCCGTCAGCCATGCCGCCCTCGTCTCCGAGAAGCTCGCCGCCGGTCAGCTGCAGGAACGCATGGTGGTCAAGGGCGAGGACGAGGTGGCCCGCCTGGGCGCCTCCTTCAACCACATGGCCGCCAGCCTGCAGGAACAGATCACCCAGCTGGCCACCCTCTCCCAGATGCAGCAGAGGTTCGTCTCGGACGTCTCGCACGAGCTCCGGACCCCGCTCACCACGGTGCGGATGGCCGCCGAGGTGCTCTACGACGCGCGGGACGAGTTCGACCCGGTCAACAAGCGCTCCGCCGAGCTGCTCTACCACCAGGTGGAGCGCTTCCAGTCCCTGCTGGCCGACCTGCTGGAGATTTCCCGGTTCGACGCCGGCGTGGCCATGCTCGACGCCGAACCAACCGACATCGTCCAGCTCATCTCGCACGTGATGGAGGGGGTAGCGCCGGTGGCCGCCGAATACGGTTCCGAAGTCACCCTGAATGCCCCCGAGGGCAGCATCGTGGTGGAAATGGATGACCGGCGGATCGACCGCATCCTGCGCAACCTGGTCCTGAACGCGCTCGAGCACGGCGAGGGCAAGCCGGTGAACATCTCCGTGGCGGCCAACGACACCGCGGTGGCCGTGGCGGTCCGGGACCACGGAATCGGCATGACCTCCGCGGAAGCCGCCCGCGTGTTCGACCGCTTCTGGCGGGCCGACCCGGCCCGCGCCCGCACCACCGGCGGCAGCGGCCTGGGCCTCTCCATCGCGACCGAGGACACCAAGCTGCACAACGGCTGGCTGCAGGCCTGGGGCAAGAAGGGGAGCGGTTCCAACTTCCGGCTCACCCTGCCGCTGCGCCAAGGCGAAGCGATCGCCAAATCCCCGCTCCAGCTGGAACCCGCCGACGTCGGGATTACGGGGGGTCCCGGCAAGCAGATGATGCTGCTGCTGGAGACAGCCGCCACCGTGCCCCGCCCGGCAGCCGGCGGACCACGCGGACCAGCCGGATTCACCGGAACGGGCTTCACTGCGCCCCGCTTCAACGGAACAGAGGACCAGCCATGAGAGGCGCCAGCAAGCTCACCAGCCTCGCCGCGGCCCTGCTGGCCCTGGTCCTCGTGCTGCTCACCTCCTGCGCGCAGATCCCGCGCTCCGGGCCGGTGGGCAAGAGCACCGATGAGAGCGCCGGAAAACCAAACAACGCCCCCGTCTTCTTCCCCGTGGCCCCGCGGTCCGGTGCCGGGCCCGAGTCGGTGATCGAGGACTTCTACCTCGCGGGCAGCGGCTACGAGGACGACTACGCGGTGGCGCGGCAGTACCTGACCCAGGCCTCCTCGGTGAAGTGGAAGCCGGACCAGCGGGTGCTGGTCTTCCGCTCCGCCCGGGTGGTGGGCACCGCCGTCGAAAACGTCTTCAACTACGAACTGGACCTGGCCTACACGGTCGACGCCGACGGCATCGCCACGCAGCTGCCGGAAGGCACCAAGGAGAACATTCCCGCGACCCTGACAAAGGTCGACGGCGAGTGGCGGATCGCCCAAATTCCGGACGGCACCGCAATCCCCGAGGAGACGTTCAAAGTGATCTACGGCTCCTACCCGATTTACTTCTACGACCCCACCTTCACCTACGCCGTCCCGGATGTGCGCTGGTTCATCAAAAAGAAGACCGTCAAGGCCATGACCAGCGCCCTGCTCGGAGGCCCCGCCCCCTACCTGAAGGGCGCCGTCGTCAGCGCCTTCCCCTCGGGCATGAAGCTGGCCCGCGAATCCGTCCCCGTGGTCTCCGGAGCGGCGCAGGTGGACCTGTCCGCCAAGGACCTCGTGGAGGCCTCCAACGAGGACCGGCTGCGGATGCAGACCCAGCTGGCCCTGACCTTCCGCAGCCAGCCGGACGTCATCAACGTCGAACTGCGGGCGAACCAGGACCTGGTGCGGGTGGAGGACAACGGGTCCGTACTGCCGCCGGTGCGGGACAAGGACGTGCCCGCACGCCAGATCGCCGTCAGCAACAACGACTTGGTACGGCTCGAGAACAACAAGCTCAGCCCGCTCCCGGACATCAAGTCCGTGAGCGCCCTTTCGCCGCGGCTGCCGGCCGAGTCCCCGGTCTCGCAGACCGCGGCCTTCCTCAACGCCGGCCGGACCACGCTGTACTCGATCGTCCCCGGCCAGCCCGCCCGCGCCCTCACCACCCGGGCCGGCCTGTCCAGGCCGTCGTTCGGACGCTACGACTGGGTCTGGACCGCCGGGCCTGGCGCCAACGGGGCCACCGAGGTCCTGGCCTACCGGCCGGCCGGGATCGCCGAGGGCGCCAACGTGCCCGGCGTGACCCTCACCCCGTCCTGGCTGGCCGGACGGAAGGTCAAGGAGTTCCGGGTTTCCCGCGAAGGGACCCGGGCCCTGGTCATCTCGGAGCTGAACGGCAAGACCAGCGTCCAGGTCACCGGCATCATCCGCACCGGCGACGGCACCCCGCGGGACCTCACCGTGCCGATCACCCTCCAGACGGCCCACGAGCCGGACCAGGGCGTCTGGGTCAACGACACCACCGTGGCCGTGATGAAGGGCTCCGCGAGCGAGAACGTCACGCCGGAACTGGTCTCGCTGACCTCGGCGGCGCCCCAGGCGCTGGCGCCCTGGCCGGGCCTCACCGCGCTCAGCGCCGGTAACGGACCGGCGGAGATTTATGGCCAGTCCGCCGAGGGCATCTTCCAGCGGCTCGGCAACGGCTGGTCGCCCCAGCTCAAGGGCGCCGTGGATCCGTCCTTCGCGGGCTGAGCCGGGCAGACCGCCGGCCACGTAGCGGCTGGCCACGCGCCGGCTGTCCACATAGCGGCGCGGAGGGCTTCCGGACCGGCGCCGCGGCGCCCAGCCTTGAGGGGTGAACACACCACCGCGCCGGGCCCGCGCCCGGGGGCCCGACCCCGACCTCGATCCCGACCCCGATCCGCCGGCGGCGGGGCACCGCGGCGGCTACCGCCGCTGGCCGGCGCGGACCGCGGACCGGGCAGCCGCGGCCGCGGCGGAACTGCTGGCCCTCGCCGCCCCGGTGGAGTGCGTCTGCTGCGGCGCGGAGGACCGGGCCCTGTGTGCCGTCTGCACCCGCAGGCTCCGGCGGCTCACCCGCCGGCCGTTCCGGGCCGAGGGAAGGGCGCCGGCGCTGGTGGACATGGACGGCTCGGTCCTGCTCCCGGTCGTTGCCGCCGGCGTGTACCGGAGCGAGCTGGCCCAGACCGTGCTGTCCTTCAAACGGCACGGCCAGGGACAGCTGGCCGAGGAACTGGGCAGGGCGCTGGCCCGTGCCGTCGGCGCAGCCATCGCCCCGGCCGACCCGGTCCTGCTGGTCCCGGTCCCCACCAGCGGCGCCGCCTTTCGACGCCGGGGGTTCAGTCCCGTCCACCTGCTGCTCGTCCGGGCCCGGCGGAGCCCGGTCCTGGAAGGCGCCAGCGTCGCCGACGTGCTCCGCAAGACCCGTCCCGCACCGTCCGGTATCCGCGCCGCACTCCGGGCGGCCGCGACGCCGCCGGTTCGGCCGGGCGGTCAGAAGGGTCTGGGCCGCGCGGACCGGGCGGGGCGGGTGCGCGGCTCCATGCGGGTCAGGACCGGATTCTGTCCGCCGGAGCTGGCCGGGCGGCCCGTTGTGGTGGTGGACGACGTGCTCACCACGGGGGCCACGCTGGCCGAAGCCGCCCGCGCCCTGCGCGCCGCGGGGGCCGTGGTCCGGGGCGCGGTGGTGCTCGCGGCGACACGCCCGCCGACCCGGCAGGACTTTGCCGCGGCAATCCCCGCACTGGCGCGGGACACCGGCGCACAGGAAAAAAATAAACCAAAAAAGGATGAATAACAGGGGCCCATGAACTAACGTCGAAGATGGGTACCAAGAACAGATGTACCTGTCGATAGCGGCTCGGAAAGGGGCTCGACTGTCAATCAGATCAGCCCCCGGAAGTGCCGCCGTCGTGTCACCGAAGTCATTTGGAGGGCACCATGGAGTTCATGATCAGCGGTCGTAATTTGACGGTCTCGGACCGGTTCCGCGAATACGCCGACGAAAAGATCTCAAAGATCGCGTCACTGGGGGACAAGGTCCAGAGGGTGGACGCAAAGGTTTCCAAGGAGACCAAAGCCCGTCAGACCGCAGAACTGCTCACAGTCGAGCTGACCGTTCTGGGCAGGGGCCCGGTGATCCGTGCCGAAGCCAGCGCGGCAGACAAATTCGCCGCCTTCGATCTGGCCTACAACAAGCTTCTTGAACGGCTGCGCCGGGCCAAGGACCGCAAGAAGGTCCACCACGGCCGGCACACCCCGAAGTCCGTCACCGAGGCGACGGCCACCCTTGAACCCGCCAGCACCCGGGAACCCATCTACGAGGAAGCGAGCCATCCGCCGCAGCCCCTGACCGAGGAGAAATCGCCCTACGAGGTGGAGAACGACATCCCGGCCGGAGACTCCCCGGTGTTGATCCGGCGCAAGGTCTTCCCCGCGTCCTCCCTCTCGCTCGACGACGCCGTCGACAACATGGAACTCGTGGGCCACGACTTCTACCTGTTCGTGGACAAGGACACGAAGGCTCCTTCGGTCGTTTACCGCCGTGAAGGCTGGACCTACGGGGTGATCAGCCTGGACCAGACCTGCGAGCCGGGCGAGGCTCCGCTGGAGGAGAAGATCATCGCTTATCGTTCAGAGGATGAGCCCGCCAGCGCCTAATGCCGGCGACCATCCGACGAAGGGAATGACGTGCACGCATCGCTGAGCCTCAAGCAGGCGCGGCGGATCGCACTGGCAGCCCAGGGATTGGATAAGGTCCGGCCCGCCGCACCCGTGAGCGCACGGGCGGTGGGCCGCACCTTTGCCCGCCTCCACCTGGTCCAGATCGATTCCGTCAACGTGCTCTCGCGGAGCCACTACCTGCCGTTCTTCTCCAGGCTCGGGAACTATGACCGGTCCATCCTGCAGCGCATGGCCGGGACCCACCCCCGCCGGATGATGGAGTACTGGGCCCACGAGGCCAGTTTCATCCGGCCCGAGCACTTCCCCGACCTCCTCCAGTGGCAAAGCCGCAAATGGGTCGGCGCGCACGCCATGGATCCGGAACTCCGCAGCGGGGTGGCGCAGCGGGTGCTGACCGCCCTGAGTACGGGCCGGGCGCTGACCGCCGCCGAACTGACGGCCAGGCTGGGCCATATCGAGGACCGGTCCACGGACAACTGGGGGTGGAACTGGAACGCGGTCAAACGGGTCCTCGAGCACCTTTTCGAGGAAGGCCTCGTCTCCGCCGCATCCCGGACGGACTCCTTTGAACGCCGCTACACGCTGACCGCCAGGGTCCACGCCGCAGCGGCAGCGCAGACGCACTCCGACACTCGGCAGGAACCGGACGCCGCGGCGGCCATGGTCCGGCTGATCGACGCGGCGGCGCAGGCCCACGGGATCGGCACCCTGCGGTGCTTCGCGGATTACTTTCGGTCCCCGCAGCGCGCGGCCGCCGTGGCCGTGGATCAGCTTGTCGACGCCGGACGGCTGGAGCCGGTCACCGTGGCCGGCTGGAACCGGCCGCTGTACCGCCACACCGACGCCGTGCTGCCGCAGGCCGCCACCGGCCGCGCGCTGCTGAGCCCGTTCGATTCCCTGGTCTTCGAACGCCGCCGGCTGGAGGAACTCTTCGGCTTCCACTACCGGCTCGAGATCTACACCCCCGAAGCCAAACGCCGCTACGGCTACTACGTGCTGCCCTTCCTGCTGCGCGACGGGATTGTGGCCCGCGTCGACCTGAAGGCGGACCGCGCCACCGGGAGCCTGCTCGCCCGGGCCAGCCACGCCGAGCCCGGCGCGCCGGCCGACACCGCCGTCGAACTCGCCGAAGAACTCCAGCTCATGGCAGAGTGGTTGGAGCTGGACCGGATCGTAGTCGCCCCCGTGGGGGACCTGGCGGCCGCCCTCGGGCAGGCCGTGGCCGGCCTGCATCCGCTCTGAGGGAACAGGCGCGTTCCGCCCTGCGTCTCTCCCGTAGACTAAACACGCCGGAATTCGGCAGCTTGAGACTGGGAGCAATTTCACGTGGCATCACTTATCGAAAAACTTCTCCGTACGGGTGACAAAAAGACCCTGCGGCAACTGCGGAACTATGCCGATTCCATCAATGCCCTGGAAAGCTCCTTCCAGACCTTCACCGACGCCGAACTGCGTGAAGAAACGGACCGGCTGCGGGCCCGCCACGTCGACGGCGAAAAGCTGGACGACCTGCTGCCCGAGGCGTTCGCCGCGGTCCGCGAAGCCTCCTCGCGCACCCTCGGGATGCGCCATTTCGACGTCCAGCTGATGGGCGGCGCCGCCCTGCACCTGGGCAACATCGCCGAAATGAAGACCGGTGAAGGCAAGACCCTGGTGGCCACGGCTCCGGCCTACCTCAATGCGCTCGCAGGCAAGGGCGTTCACGTCATCACCGTCAACGACTACCTCGCCGAATACCAGTCGGACCTGATGGGCCGCGTCTACCGCTTCCTGGGCCTGACCAGCGGCTGCATCCTGTCCAACCAGGACCCCGCGGTGCGCCGCGAACAGTACGCCTCGGACATCACCTACGGCACCAACAACGAATTCGGCTTCGACTACCTGCGCGACAACATGGCGTGGGACAAGTCCGAGCTGGTCCAGCGCGGCCACCACTTCGCCGTCGTCGACGAAGTGGACTCCATCCTCATCGATGAGGCCCGCACCCCGCTCATCATTTCCGGCCCGGCCCAGGGCGACACCAACCGCTGGTACAGCGAATTCGCCAAGGTGGTGCTGCGGCTGCAGCCCGAAACCGACTACGAAGTCGATGAGAAGAAGCGCACCGTCGGTGTCCTCGAGGCCGGCATTGAAAAGGTCGAGGACTACCTCGGCATCCACAACCTCTACGAGTCCGCCAACACCCCGCTGATCGGCTTCCTGAACAACGCCATCAAGGCCAAGGAACTCTTCAAGCGGGACAAGGACTACGTCATCCTCGACGGCGAAGTCCTGATCGTGGACGAGCACACCGGCCGCATCCTCGCCGGCCGGCGCTACAACGAGGGCATGCACCAGGCGATCGAAGCCAAAGAAGGCGTCGAAATCAAGGCCGAGAACCAGACCCTCGCGACCGTCACCCTGCAGAACTACTTCCGTATGTACGACAAGCTCGCCGGCATGACGGGTACCGCGGAAACCGAAGCCGCCGAATTCATGAGCACCTACAAGCTCGGCGTCGTCGCAATCCCCACCAACCGGGACATGCAGCGCATCGACCAGGCGGACCTGGTCTACAAGAACGAGACCGTTAAGTTCGACGCCGTGGTCAAGGACATCGCCGAGCGGCACGAGAAGGGCCAGCCGGTCCTGGTCGGCACCACCAGCGTGGAAAAGAGCGAGTACCTCTCCCGGCTGCTGGCCAAGGAAGGCATCCGCCACGAGGTCCTGAACGCCAAGAACCACGCCCGTGAAGCGTCCATCGTGGCGCAGGCCGGCCGCAAGGGAGCCGTGACCGTCGCGACCAACATGGCCGGCCGCGGTACGGACATCATGCTCGGCGGCAACGCCGAGTTCACCGCCGTCGCCGAACTGGCCACCCGTGGCCTCGACCCCGAGGAAAACTCCGAGGAATACGAAGCCGCGTGGCCCGCCGCGTTCGAGGCGGCCAAGCAGTCCGTCAAGGACGAGCACGAGGAAGTCCTGAACCTCGGCGGCCTGTACGTGCTCGGCACCGAACGGCACGAGTCCCGCCGCATCGACAACCAGCTCCGCGGCCGCTCCGGCCGCCAGGGCGACCCCGGCGAGTCCCGTTTTTACCTGTCGCTGACCGATGACCTGATGCGGCTCTTCAACTCCGGCGCGGCCGAGCGGCTCATGAACAGCTCGGTGCCGGACGACGTCGCCCTCGAATCAAAGCTCGTCTCGCGGGCCATCGCCTCGGCCCAGGGCCAGGTGGAAGGCCGCAACGCCGAACAGCGCAAGAACGTCCTGAAGTACGACGACGTCCTGAACCGCCAGCGCGAGGCCATCTACGGCGACCGCCGCCGCATCCTCGAAGGCGACGACCTGCACGAAAAGGTCCAGTACTTCCTCGAGGACACGATCACCGCGTTCATCGACGAGGCCACGGCCGAAGGCACCGGCGACGACTGGGACTTCAACCTGCTGTGGTCCAACCTGAAGACCCTCTACCCGGTCAGCTTCACCCCCCGCGACGTGATCGACGAGGCCGGCGGCAAGTCGCGGATCACCGTCGAGTTCCTCAAGGAAGAGATCCTCTCCGATGCCCGCCTGGTGTACCAGGCCCGCGAGGAGCTGATCGGCTCCGAGAGCATGCGCGAACTCGAACGGCGCGTGGTCCTCTCCGTGATCGGCCGCAAGTGGCAGGAACACCTCTACGAGATGGACTACCTCAAGGAGGGCATCGGCCTGCGGGCGATGGCCCAGCGCGATCCCCTGGTGGAGTACCAGCGCGAAGGCTTCATCATGTTCCAGGCCATGATGGAGGCGATCCGCGAGGAGAGCGTCGGCTTCCTGTTCAACCTCGACGTCGAAGTGACCCCGGCTCAGGACGTTGTGGTGGCCGACGCCGAGGGCCAGCACACCGAACACCGCGAACTGGAGATCCACGCGGCCGGACTGGAGGCGCCGGAGAAGCCGGCCCAGCTGCAGTACACAGCCCCCGGCGAGGACGGCGCGGCCCAGACCCGGGTCGAGGCGAAGTCCTCCGGACGCTCCGGGAACCCTGCAAAGGCTGCCCAGGAATCCCCGCGCCGCGCCAACAAGAAGAAGCGCCGCTAGGACACAGCGGCAGGGGCCGCACCAGAAGGCAGGGCCGGAACGGGAGTTCCGGCCCTGCCTGTCTTTGCGCCCTCCTCCTTTCCCGAAATTTCCCGGCGGGATGCTCAGCCGATTTCGAGCACGGTGACCCGCCACACCAGCCTGCTGCGCTCCAGCCGCAGCGCGACGGCACGGACGCGCAGCTCATCCGAGACGACGGCGCTGGCCTCGTACACATCCTCGGACACCCGGCAGGCGCGGACCGAGCGCACAGCCGGGTTCCGGTGCAGCCGGCCCGCCGTCGGGGACGTGCCCGAAGCGACCCTGCGGGTCAGTGCCGCCCGGTGCTGCAGCGCGGCCAGGCAGCGCTCGTCAAGCCGGCGGGCAAGCTGCTGGGCGGGCCGGGTGCCGGCGAGGACTTCAATGGCCGCCTGCACGGTGGAACGGGAAATGGCGCACACCTCGCGGTGCTGGTCCACCGGCCGCAGCACCGGCGCCGGGCCGTGCGGCGCTGGACGGAGCGCAGCGGCGCGGTGATCGGGCGGCTCCGGCGGGCGGGGGACAGCGGTGACTGCGCGGATGCCGGTCAGGGGGCTCATGGGTGTTCCTTTGCTGTCGCTGGGTTGGTGTGCGGATGGTGCTGTTTTATAGATCGAGGGGCATCCTGAGGACCTGCCCCGGAAGCAAGAGGCCGGGGTCGCCGCCGATGACGCCGCGGTTGGCCTGATAGAGCCGCGGCCACGCCAGGGCAATGTCGACGTCGGAGGCCAGCGGTCCCAGCTCCGCCGCGCAGATGCTCCACAGCGAGTCCCCGGCCCGGACCGTCACCTCCGCCGTGCCCGCCCCGGTCGCCGTCGCCGTCGCCGTCTCCTGCGCCGGCCCCGGCGCGGGGTCCGCTGGCCGCAGGTGCCTGGCCGCGAGCGTGTGCGGATCCACCGGCGCGGGCGCCGGCGTCCAGTGCGGATCGGGTCCCGGAGTCCGGTGGCCGGGGGAGGGCGCACCGGAATCCGCGGCTGAAGCACCGGTGGGGACCCAGGCCGCGGCCGCGGCGGGAGGGGAGTCCGTGCCCGGGCCGGTGTCACCGGCGTGGGCGAGTGGCGCTGCCGCGAGCTGCAGCCCAAGGACGGCCAGCGCCAGCCGGCGCATAAAGGCGGGGCTGAACTTTCCCGCCGCTGCGGCTGCCCGGCGGCTGCCGCAGCGTTCCAGCAGCGCGGCGGCGAGGGCGATGAGGAAGGACAGCAGCCACCACGCGACCACGATCAGGCCGATGGTGTTGGCGGCGACGCCGATATGGTCCTCGAAGGAGGGGGACTGGCGCCGGGCCGCCGAGGCGCTCAGGCGCTGCGCGAGCCGGGCACCCGTACCGGCCAGGAAGGCTCCCAGCAGCAGGATGACGGCCGCCATGGCCGCGTCGACGCCCAGCCGGCGCCGGCGGCGGGGGCCGGAAAACTCCCTGATTGCCACAATCGCCTCCCTCGCGGGCCATGCCCGCCGGATCCGAAGAACACAACTCCAATACCATTTTGATGCCGTTTGATGTTGTTTGTATCTCTTAGACAGAGTTTGAACTCCCGCGATGCGTTTTGTCTAGGGCTTTCGGCTGGGTTGTGGATTGACCGTCGCCGAGGGCCCGCCTACGCTGACGCCATGCGTTGGGACGCCCTGTTTTCAGATCTGGAGGCCCAGCTTGCCGCGGGTGAGCGTTTGGACCTGGACGTCGAGATTAACGAGCGGGCGCGGGTGGATGCGGCCGCGGTCGAACTGGCGGACCGGTTGCGCGGCTCGGTGGGGCTCCGGATCGGCGTCCACCTGGGTTCCGGAACGGTGTATGAAGGGATTCTGAGTCATGCCGGCGGCGAATGGCTGGTCCTCGACGAGGAACGGCACCAGGTCCTGATTCCGCACTCCTCTGCCGTGCGATATGCGGGGCTAGCCAGGCTGGCGGTGGGCGCGGGGCCGGCGGTCCGGCAGCGGCTGGGGCTGGCCAGTGCCCTGCGCGGGCTGGCCCGCGACCGCGCCAGCCTCACGGTGCTGGTGTCGCGGGGCACGGCGGGGGAGTCCGGGCTGCACGGAGTGATCGATAGGGTGGGGCGCGATTTTCTTGACCTGGCCATCACAGAGCCCGGCGAGGATCGCCGCCCGGCCAACGTCAGCGGCGTGGCCACCATTCCTTTTGCCGCCCTGGCCGGACTCAGGTCGGTCCGGGTCGCAGGCCAGCCGGGCTAGTACAGCTGGCGCACACGGGCGAACTGGCGCAGACGGTCGGGTAAGCCGTCCGGTGCCTACTCAGCTGCCCTTGGCCCTGGCTTCCTCGATCATGCGGCTTGCCTCGGCGTAGCGTTCCTGGATGTACTGCTCGAGCATGGTCTCCTCAACGCGCCACTGGCCGCGGCCGCCCACTTGGATGGCTTTCAGCTGGCCGCTGCGGACCAGGGCGTAGGCCGCCGGCGAGTTGATCTGGAGCTGCTCGGCAACATCCGCGAGGGTCAGGAATCGGGGCATGGCACCATTTTGCCACCAGCGGGGCCGTTTGGGCCCGTTATCCACAGTTTGCTGCCGTTTAGCTCGGGATCTTCCCGCCGGGGCCCCAATTCGTGAGAATAAGGGTGTCCGGCGCCCGCAGCCCGGGCTGCGACTACGGGGGGAGCAGGACTCGCATGAGTGGGACCACGGTGGCCGGCGGCGCCCGGCTGAAGAAACCTTCCTGGAAGGATCCCCGCCTCCTGGTCGGTATCCTGCTGGTTCTGGCTTCCGTCGTTGGCGTCGTCTCGCTGGTCGCCGCGGTGGACCAGACGACGGAGGCCTATGCGGCCAGCGCTCCGATCGCGGTCGGAGAGAAGCTCACCACCGACAAGCTGCACCTGGTCAAGGTCCGCCTGGGCGACGTGGAGCAGCATTACCTCACCCCGGAGTCCGGCGTGCCCGACGGCCTGGTCGCCGTCCAGCGGATCGGCAAGGACCAGCTCCTCCCGCGCGAAAGCTTGGGCCGGCTGGACGGCCTGGACCGCAAGCCGGTCGCCGTCACGATCGAGGAGGCCCTGCCCCCGCAGGCGGTGGCAGGCTCGCGGGTGGATGTCTGGGTGGCGCTGCCGGACGCCCGCAACGGTTTCAGTGAGCCCACCCTCCTGCTGCCGGGCGCCGAGATCGCCCAGCTCACTCCCGGCAGCACGGCGCTGGGGGCACAGCGCTCCACCGTGGTGATGGTCCTCGTCCCGGACGCCTCGATGCCGAAACTGCTGGGGGCCCAGGCCAACAAGGCGAAGATCTCCGTGGTCTGGAATCCCGGCGGAGCACCCTAATGGGCATTCCGGTGGTCACCGTCGGCCGGACCCGCGAGGACCTGGTTGGCGGGCTGGAGAGACTGCACGGCCCGGTGTCGGTCGTCCGGCGCTGCGGTGAACTCGCCGAGCTGCTGGCAGCGTGCCAGACGGGGCTGGCGCGGGCCGCAGTCGTCGCGGACGGCAGCGCGGAGCTGACCGCCTCCCTCGTGGACCGCCTCTCTGCCGTGGGCGTCGCCGTCGTGGCCCTGACCGACAGCCCGGACGAAGCGGCCAGGCTGCGGGGGATCGGGGTGACCGTGGAGGCCCCCGCCGTGGAGGCGGATGCACTCGCTGTCCTGATCGCCGGTGCCGTCGACCGGCTTTCGACGCCGGGACCCGGCATGGCCGCAAGCGCCTACGCGGACCACACCGCGGCGCTCCATCGGCCAGACGGCAGGCAGAGCGGCAGGCGGAGCGGCCCGCAGGACGGAGTGCTGGACCACCCGCAGGGCCCGGCGGGCGACGGACAGCCGGCAACGGGCCGGATCATCGCCGTCTGGGGCCCCGCCGGCGCGCCCGGCCGGACCCTGGTGGCCGCCAATATCGCCGGGGAACTGGCTGCTGAGGGCAAGTCGGTGTTGCTGGTCGACGCCGACAGCTACGGCGCCAGCGTGGCCGCCGTGCTGGGGTTGCTGGACGAGGCGGCCGGCCTCGCGCAGGCGTGCCGGCTGGCGGACCAGGGCGTGCTGGACGGAGCAGCGCTGCTGCGGATCGCCGCCCCGGTGGCAACCCGTGCCGGTTCGTTCCGGGTCCTTACCGGTATCACCCGCGCCGACCGCTGGACCGAACTCCGCGCCGCGGCCCTCTCGCTCGTCTACCAGCGGGCCCGGGAGGTCGCCGAGGTGACGGTCATCGACACGGGCTTCTGCCTTGAGGCGGACGAGGAGCTCAGCTTCGACTCGATGGCGCCGCGCCGGAACGCCGCCACGCTGCGGAGCCTGGAAGTCGCCGACACCGTCTATGCCATCGGCGCCGCAGACCCCGTCGGCGTGCCGCGGCTGGTCCGGGCCCTGGCCGAGCTGGAGTCAGCGGTCCCGCAGGCATCGCCCCGCGTGGTGCTCAACAAGGTGCGGGCCTCCGCCATCGGACGACTGCCGGAGCGCCAGCTCCGCGATGCCTGGGCGCGCTACGGCCCATCGTCGCCGCTGGAAGCCTTCCTGCCGGCGGATCCGGCGGCCTGCGACGCCGCACTGCTGGCCGGTTCGCTGCTGCTCGAGTGCGCCCCCGACTCGGGCCTCCGACAGGCCCTCACCTCACTCGTTTGTGCACCCGTCCAGCGAAATCGCAAATCCTCTGTCCTTTCTCCCACAGCAAAGCGGCTGTCAAAAGACTAGGCTCGCCATGAGGGCCGCAACGGTGCGGCCATGAACTTTTTTGATGGAGGCGTTTGTCGATGTCGTCTGGGTCCAGCGTGGAGGATCAGCCCGTTTCGATCGGTGCAGGTGTTGGGTACTTCGCGGACTACTACGAACACCTCGCCGAGGAGGACGCCCGCGCCTACGGGGAGGACGTCCTTACCGCGCGGTCGCAGGCACACCTGGCGACGGCCGCCACCCGGCAGCCCGGCGTCGCGAACATCGCGATCGCCGATGAGGCCGAGTCCAGCGTCGTCTACATCGTCACCGACGACATGCCGTTCCTGGTGGACTCCGTCAACGCCGAACTCGTCCGGCAGAAGTCCCCGATCCGCCTCGTGATCCACCCGCTCTTTGTCGTCACCCGCAACCGCGCCAGCGGCGCCCTGGTCAAGGTCTCGCGGGTTCCCTCGCACCTGGGTATCTCCAGCGGCGACACTGCGGCGATGCCGAACCTCTCGCACCTGATCGCCGAGGGCGACAACGCCTCGCACATGGAGTCGTGGATCGCGGTCGAAATCGACAGGGTCGACGACACCAAGCGCCAGCAGTTGATCGAGGGCCTCACCAGGGTCCTCGGCGACGTCCGCGCCGCCGTCGAGGACTGGCCGAAGATGCGCCACAAGGCCCACGAGATTTCCGATGGCCTCGACCACGTGGCCAACGCCGCCCCGATCGCAGAAATCCGCCAGGCCCAGGACCTGCTCCGCTGGCTGGATGACGGGAACTTCACCTTCCTCGGGTACCGCGAATACGACCTGCGGAACGACTCCGGCGAGGACGTGCTGGAACTGCGGGAGGACAGCGGCCTCGGCCTGCTGCGCGACGCCGGCGACAGCCGCCACCAGATCCAGCACCTGACCGAGACGGGCCGCAAGAAGGCGCGCGAGAAGAGTGCCCTGGTGATCACCAAGGCCAACTCCCGTTCCACGGTGCACCGCTCGGCGTACCTGGACTACATCGGCGTCAAGAGCTTCGATGCCGCCGGCAACGTCAACGGCGAGCGGCGCTTCATCGGCCTGTTCGCCACCACGGCCTACGCCGCCTCGGTCCGGGACATCCCGGTGGTGCGTGAGAAGGTCGACGCCGTGCTGCGGGACGCCGGCTTCCCGCCGGACTCGCACTCCGGCAAGGACCTGCTGGGCATCCTTGAAACCTACCCGCGCGACGAGCTCTTCCAGATCGAAGTCCCCGACCTGGCCGCCATTGCCACCGGCATCCAGCGGCTGCAGGAACGCCGCCGGACCCGGCTGTTCCTCCGCCCGGACATTTACGGCCGCTTTATGTCCGCCCTCGTCTACCTGCCCCGTGACCGGTACACCACCAACGTGCGGCTGCGGATCGAGCAGGAACTGCGGGAGACCTTCGACGCCGTCTCGATCGACTACGAGGCGCGGATGACGGAATCCGCCCTCGCCCGGCTCTTCTTCCGGATCCGGCTGCCCAAGGACGCCGACGTCAGCCACGTCAACAGCGACGAGCTGGAGAAGCGCCTGGTGCGGGCCGCCCGCTCCTGGAGCGAAGGCATCGCCGAGGTGCTCCGCGCGCGGGCCGGCGCCGACGGCGAGAACGGCGCCAAGGAACTCGCCGCCGAGTGGGCCGAGGCCTTCCCCGCCAGCTACCGGGTGGACTACGAAGTCGAGGACGCCCTCGAGGACATCGCCCGCTTTGAGAAGTACGGCGCCGCCGCCGAGCGCGCCGGCGAGCCAGCCGGCGGGACCCGCGAGGAGCGGCCCGGCGTGCACGTCTACCTGCCCGACGGCGCCGGGGCCACCCTTGAGGAGGACGCCCGCGTCAAGCTGTACATGCTCGAGCCCAAGAGCCTGAGCCAGATCCTGCCGTACTTCCACAACCTCGGCCTCGAGGTCCTGGACGAACGGCCCTTCGAGATCGAGACGGCCGGCCACCGCGACTTTTTCCTCTACGACCTTGGCCTGAAGTACCCGGCCGGGGTGGACCCGCTGGGCACCGGCTCCCTGCTCGGCGAGTCGTTCGGCGCGGCCGTCTCCGGCGCCGTGGAATCGGACAGCTTCGACCGGCTGGTGCTGCGTGAAGGCATGGCCTGGCGCCAGGTGGTCGTGCTGCGCGCCTACGCCAAGTACATGCGCCAGATGGGCAACACCAACTCCTTCGAATTCATGGCGGACACGCTGCTGGCCAACCCGGACGTGACCCGCGGGCTGACCGCCCTCTTCGCCGCCCGCTTCGACCCCGCCCTGCCCGCCGCGGAACGCGCAGAGCGCCAGGACAGCGTCCGCACCAGCCTGGACGCCGCGATCGAGCAGGTCGCCACGCTCGACGCCGACCGGGTGCTGCGCACCTTCAAGAACCTGATCCAGGCCACGCTCCGGACCAACTTCTACCAGGACAAGACGCACCTCAGCTTCAAACTGGACCCCTCCGGCATTGACGGCCTGCCCTTCCCGCGGCCGATGTTCGAGATCTGGGTCTACTCGCCCCGGGTCGAGGGCGTGCACCTGCGCTTCGGCAAGGTGGCCCGCGGCGGGCTGCGCTGGTCGGACCGGCGCGAAGACTTCCGCACCGAAATCCTCGGCCTGGTCAAGGCGCAGACCGTGAAAAACGCCGTGATCGTGCCCACCGGCGCCAAGGGCGGCTTCTACGCCAAGCAGCTTCCGGATCCCGCGGCGGACCGCGGCGCCTGGATGGCCGAGGGCGTGGAGAGCTACAAGACCTTCATCCGCGGCCTGCTCGACATCACCGACAACCTCGTCACCACGCCGGAGGGCGAGACGCGGGTGCCGCCCGCCGACGTCGTCCGGCACGACGACGACGATTCCTACCTCGTGGTCGCTGCAGACAAGGGAACGGCCTCGTTCTCCGACATCGCCAACGGCCTCGCCGCCGAATACGGCTTCTGGCTCGGCGACGCGTTCGCCTCCGGCGGCTCCGTGGGCTATGACCACAAGGCCATGGGCATCACCGCCCGTGGCGCCTGGGAATCGGTCAAACGCCACTTCAGCGAGCTGGACCTGGACACCCAGGCCGAGCCGTTCACCGTCGTCGGCGTCGGCGACATGTCCGGGGACGTCTTCGGCAACGGCATGCTGCTCTCGAAGCACATCCGGCTGCTCGCGGCCTTCGACCACCGCCACATCTTCCTCGATCCGAACCCGGACGAGGCCGCGTCCTTCACGGAACGGCAGCGGCTCTTCGAGCTGCCCCGCTCCTCCTGGGACGACTACGACAAGTCGCTGATCAGCGAGGGCGGCGGCGTGTTCGCCCGCCAGGCCAAGTCCATCCCGGTGTCCACGCAGGTCCAGGCCGCGCTCGGGCTGCCGGAAGGCACCACCCAGCTCAGCCCGCCGGAACTGCTCCGCGCGATCCTGCTGGCCCCGGCCGACCTGCTCTACAACGGCGGCATCGGCACCTACGTCAAGGCCTCCACCGAGACCAACGCCGCGGTCGGCGACAAGGCCAACGACGCCATCCGCGTCGACGGCCGCGAACTGCGGGTGAAGGTGGTCGGCGAAGGCGGAAACCTGGGCATGACCCAGCGCGGGCGGATCGAGGCCGCGCTGCAGGGCGTCATCCTCAACACCGACGCCATCGACAACTCGGCCGGCGTGGACTGCTCCGACCACGAGGTCAACATCAAGATCTTCGTGGACCGCATGGTGGCCGCCGGCAAACTCGATCCGGCCGAACGGGCCGGGTTCCTCTCCTCGATGACCGAGGAAGTGGGCCGCCTGGTGCTCGAGGACAACATCGACCAGAACATCCTGCTGCTCAACGACCGGATGCGGGTTTCCGAATGGAGCCCCAGCTACGAGCGGCTGATGGACTGGCTGGAGAAGTCCGCCGACCTCAAGCGCGAGCTGGAAGCCCTGCCCACCACCGAGACGCTGCGTGAGCGGCTCGAACAGGGCCAGGGGCTGACCTCGCCGGAGCTCTCCGTGCTGGCCGCCTACGCCAAGATCGAACTGGCCTCGGCGCTGCGCGACAGCAATCTCGCGGAGGACCCGTGGTTCCGCGAGACGCTCCGCGCCTACTTCCCGAAGCAGTTGCGGGAACGGTTCGACGCCGAACTGGACAGCCACCCGCTGCGCCGGGAAATCATTGCTACGGTGGTCGCGAATGACATGATCAACATGGGCGGCATCACTTTCGCGTTCCGGGCCATGGAGGAGACCTCGGCCACCGAGGCCGCCGTCGCGAAGGCGTTTGTGGCCCTTCGCGAGGTCTACGAACTCGACATCATGGTCGCCGAGCTCAACGAGCTGCCGGCGTCGTTCCCGACCGAGCACTGGAGCACTGTCCACTTGGACATCCGCCGGCTCCTGGACCGTGCCGTGCGGTGGGTCCTCAGCCAGGGCAACGCCGCGCGCCCGATCGCCGAGATCGTGGCCGAGTTCAAGCCGCTGATGGACCCGATGCGGGCGCGGCTGCTGGAGTACCTGCGCGGCGATGACCGCGAGCGGGTGGCGCAGTGGCTGGAGAAGGCCCGGAGCTGGGAGCTGCCCGAGGACCTGGCGCACCGCTGGGCGGAGCTGTTCGAGAGCTTTGTGCTCCTGGACATCGCCAAGATCGTGCACGTCAGCCCCGAGCCGGTGGAGAACATCGCGCACGTCTACTACACGGTCTTCAACCGCTTCCACGCCGATTCCCTGCTTGAGCGCATCACCAAGCTGCCGAGGAAGGACCGCTGGCAGGCGCTGGCCCGCGCGGCCCTGCGCGATGACCTGTACTCGACCGTCTCGGATATGACGACGGCGGTGCTGGAGGCAACGCCGTCGGACCTGCCGGCGGAGGAACGCCTGGTGGCCTGGGAAAGCCAGAACGTCGAGCAGCTGGGGCGGGCCAAGAGCATGTTTGACGAGGTGAACGCGCTCGAGGCCGATGACATGGCCTCACTCTCGGTAGCATTGAGGCTCTTGAGGTCAATCGTCCGACGCTAGGGCCTGCCGGCCCCGGCGTCGCAAATGGAGGTGCAGTGGCAATCTTTACGGACCCTATCAGGGAGCATGCTGATTTCGGGCCGGGGGATGCCGAGTGGCTGCACCTGCTCGTGGGGGACTGGCAGATGGTCGCCGACCTCGCGTTTGCCGACCTCGCCTTGTGGTTCCCGCACCCCGAGCTCGGCTATGTGGCACTGGCGCACGTCCGCCCCTCCACCACGCACACGGTGTTCCACGCCGACTTTGTGGGGGAGGGGATCCGCTCGGATTTGAAGCGCCTCGTCGACAAGGCCTGGGAGAGCCGCACGATCGAACGCTCCAACGAGACCAACTGGAGCAGCGACACGGCCATGCGGGTCGAGGCCGTGCCGATGGTGCGCAACGGGCGGACGCTGGCGATCGTGACCTCGCACATGGACCTCTCCAGCTCCCGGATGCCGTCCCGGCTGGAACTGACGTACCGGCAGTGCGCCTACGATCTGCTGCGGATGGGGACGCTGGGCCTCTGGCCGGACTTTGCCTCACCCACCGGATCGCGCCGCGGCGCGCCGCGCGTCGGGGACGGCCTGATCCGGCTCGACGCCGAGGGCATCGTGCAATACGCGAGCCCCAACGGCGTGTCCGCGTTCCGCCGGCTCGGCGACGGCGAGTCCCTCGAGGGCCGGTCGCTGGCCGAGGTCACCGCGGGCCTGCTGCGGGACCGGCGGATGGTGGACGAGACCCTGCCGCTCGTGGTCACCGGGCGCATGCCGTGGCGCAGCGAGATCGAGTCCCGCGGGGTGAGCCTGTCCCTGCGGGCGATCCCGCTGCGGGACGAACAGCAACGTTTCGGGGCGCTCGTGCTGTGCCGCGACGTCTCGGAACTGCGCCGCCGCGAGATGGAACTCGTCACGAAGGATGCGACCATCCGGGAGATCCACCACCGGGTCAAAAACAACCTGCAGACCGTCGCCGCGCTGTTGCGCATGCAGTCCCGCCGGATGGTCAGCGACGAGGCCAAGCAGGGGCTCGAACAAGCCATGCGCCGGGTCGCCACGATTGCCCTGGTCCACGAGACCCTCTCGCAGGGCCTGACCCAGAGCGTCGATTTCGACGAGCTGATCGGGCGCCAGTTCCGCCTGTCAGCGGAGGTCGCCTCGCCCTCGCAGCAGGTGCGGACCCAGCGGTCCGGCCTGTTCGGGGAACTGCCAAGCGACTTCGCCACCCCGCTGGCCCTGGTGATCAACGAACTCGTGACCAACGCCGTCGAACACGGGCTCGAAGGCAGGGCCGGAACCGTCTGGCTGCTCGCCGACCGCTCCGAAAGCGAGGACGGGGACGAATTGCTGACCGTCACCGTCGCGGACGACGGCGTCGGACTTCCAGCCGGGTCCTATACGGAAGGCCTGGGGCTGCAGATCGTGCGGACCCTTGTCACCAGCGAACTCGGCGGAAGCATCCAGTGGAAACCGCGGGACGGCGGCGGCACCGCGGTGCAGGTCGTCCTGAGCCTCGCCCCGCGTTAGGACGCGGCCGTTCTGCCGTGCGGGCGGAGCCCAACGCACGGCTTAACGCGCGATGGCCCCGGACCGGTGGGTCCGAGGCCATCGTGTGCCGGTCGCCCGGCGTAAAAATCAGGAGGCGCGGCGGGCGCGGGCTGCGCGGCGCTTCAGGGCACGGCGTTCGTCCTCGCTCATGCCGCCCCAGACGCCGGCGTCCTGGCCGGACTCGAGGGCCCACTGGAGGCAGGTGTCCACTACGGGGCAGCGCCGGCAGACGCTCTTGGCTTCCTCGATCTGCAGGAGGGCAGGGCCGGTGTTTCCGACGGGGAAGAACAGCTCCGGGTCCTTGTCAAGGCACGCTGCGCGGTTACGCCAATCCATGCTGATCAGTAACTCCATTCCTGGGAATTCGTTAAATGCCTCTTGTGAAATTATTCACTTGAGGCCTCATAAGAAAAGGGCCCTGTGGGCCCCCTCGGTCATCTGGATTAAGCGTGTCATGTTAACGCTGTGTAAACAAGGGGTATTTGCGGTACAAATGCCGCCAAATTGTGAGCGATGCATCACATTGACTGGCGGAGCCCCCACTTCTGTTCGACTATGTCCGGTAGTGTGCCAGTGTGTCAAGACCCCCTGAGAACCCCGCTGATCCCGCTGAGAACCAGGCCGGCGGACCCGGGCCCGGCCCGGCGGCCAGACCCGCCGGAATCACTGTCATCGCCGTCGTCGCCGCCCTGGAGGCCACAGCGCTGCTGGTGGCCGCCGGCTGGTACGGATTCCAGCTGCTCACCGGGGCGCCCGTGCTGTCCTTTTGGGGTGCGGTCTTTACCCTGGGCCTGCTCCTGGCTTTCTCGGCCTGGCTCTTCGCCGTGGGCCATTTCTTGTTCCGCGGGTACCGCTGGCCGCGCGCCGGGGCCCTGGTGGCTCAGCTCTTTATGCTCACCATCGGCTTTCCCACCCTGACCGGAGGCTACCCCCTGGCAGGCCTGGCGATGCTGCTGCCGGCCGCCGTCGCCATTGTGCTGCTGTTCGACAAGCGCGTCATCGCCTTTGCGTCCAGGGCCGGCGGAGCGCCACCGGCCTTGTAGGGAAGGCATTGCCTGGATGGGTGCAGGGCGGCCGCCAGGCCGCTGCCAGGCCGCTGCATGGCCGCTGGTCACGGCGGCCGCCCCGGATCCACCGCCAACTGCACGGCAGCGGCCCGTCCTCCCGTGATCACCACAGCGCGCCCGGCCGGCGGATGGAGCTCCGGTTCGAAGCGGACGCCGAAGAGGTCCCCGTCCATCAGGCTCCGGGGGCAGAGCAGGATCCCGGTGCCGTGGGTTCGGGCCTGGAACGCCAGCGGCACACGCTGCTGCAGCGCGGGGCCGAATCCGGCGGTGAAGACCACCGTCCAACCCCGGCCGCAGAGCTCGAACAGCACGGCATTCGTCTCCGGGCCACCGAGGTCCGCGTCATCGGCGAGGATGATCGCGGCGCGGTCGAGCCCGCCGGCGTCGGCCCGGGCCTGGATGCCGGGCCAGTAGCCTTCCCGCCCGGATCCGGCCGCGGGCCGCAGCCAGGTCCGGGACGGGTTCAGCCGGGGCAGGGCGCTCAGCAGGGTGCTTTTGCCCGACCCGGGGCCGCCGAGGACGGCGACGACACTGCCGGGCGGGACCGGCACCCCGACGGGTTGTAACTCATCACCACCCACTCCGATCCAGAGCAGTGCATCCGCGTCCCGCGCTGGACCGAGCCGGGACATGACCTCTTCCGCTGTCACCACGGCCGGAAGCGCCTCCACTCGGAAGGGCTGGGTCCGCACGCTGCGGCCCGGGTTGCGGCGTGGCTGCGCAGCGCCGGGGTCCTCCGCGGGCCGCGCATAGAGCTGTGCCGCCCGGGGCACCTGCACGGCGGCTCCGCCCGGCCGCCCGCCGTCGTCGACGATTTCCCCCGAGACGACCACCCGGCCCGGGACGGCCGGCAGCCGCGGAAGCCGCGGCCAGGCCAGCCTGCCCTCCTCCGTAGAACCGGCCGGAAAGTAGATCCGGTTGGGGACCGCCGCGAAGAACCGTGCGGTCACGAGCTCGCGCTCGCCGGAAAGGAGCACGGTGATGCCCGCCTTGGAACCGTCCCGGACGAGGTCCGCGGCGAGGTCCTCGGCCCACGCCACCGGACCGGAACGGAACGCTGAAACCCACGACCCCCAGTTGTGCAGCACCAGCACCAGCGGGGGAGGCTTCAGCGAGCGCGGCGCAGCAAGCCGCGCGGTCATGTCCTCCGCGACCCGGGCCAGCACCCGGGCCGCCCGGCGCGGCTCCTGCGGGCCGGCCCAGGCGCCCACCCGGGGAAAGCCGGCCGCGCCGGCCAGGGCGCCGTCCCCGTCGAGCAGGTAGAGATGCGACTCGGCATCGGAGTCCGCCAGCTGGTCCAGGGCCAGCAGCAACACCTCGGCGCCCCCGTTGTGCGCCCCGCCCTGCGTTCCACCGACCAGGGCAAGATGGCCGTGGAGGTCGGGACTCCAGCCGAACCGGCGGACCTCCTGCTGTTCAGGCAGGTCCACCAGGCCCAGCAGGACCGCGCGGCCTGCACGGTTGCCGGCGTCGGTGTCCGGGCCTGCCTCGGCGCGTGCAGCAGGGCAGGGGAGCGCCGGGGCCGGCGGAAGCGGATCCGCGACCGGCCTCCGTGCCGGGGTGCCGCCCTGACGGTGCCACAACGTCGCCAGGCGTGCCGCGAAACTCTCGGCGGCCTCTGACGGCCCCGCCCCCGGGCCGGGGCCGGCCGGCAGCTCCCCGGTCAGTGGCAGCTCATCCGGCATCCGGTCGAGCAACGCCTCGGCCGGATGCGCGGTCACGGTGACGTCCGGCGGCACCGACGGCACCGCGGCGAGGGTCGCCGTCTGGAACTCTTCCGCCACCCCGCCGCCGCGCACCAGATAGGCGCGCCCGGGGTTCCCGATCGGGATGGCGGCGGCGAGCCCGGAGTTGATGATGTCGGCGGATTCGAGCTCGGACTGGACCCGCAGCACGACGCTACTGGTGACATTGGCCCGGATATCCGCGGTAAGTGCCCCCTGCGGCCGCTGGGTCGCCATGACCAGGTGGATGCCGAGGGATCGGCCGATCACCGCGATGCGCATCAATTCCCTCAGCGCCTCCGGGGCATCCTCCACCAGCATCCGGAATTCATCTATCACCAGGACCAGGCGGGGGAGCGCCGGGAACTCCGGGGCGGGCGCCGGGTAAGACGAAAGGTCGGGGACGCCGGCGGCCGCCAGCAATTCCTCGCGGCGGCGGACTTCGGCCCGAAGGGAGGCCAGCGTCCGGTCCACCTCGTAGCCGTCCAGGTCGGTGAGGAGCCCGACGCATTGCGGCAGTCCGGTCAGGGGTCCCAGGCTTGAGCCGCCCTTGAAGTCCACAAACAGCAGGTTGACCCGGTCCGGCGGGTAGCACGCGGCGAGCGCGGTCACGAGGCTGCGCAGGAACTCCGATTTGCCGGCCCCGGTTGTACCGGCCACCAGCAGATGCGGGCCGTCGGCAAGCAGATCGATCCGCGCAGTCCCGGCCGCACCACGGCCGACCGGGACGGACAGTCCCGGCTGCCGCCCTTGGGGTTCGCGGTCCGCTGCCCAGCGGCGCGCCACCTGCGCGTCTGACAGCCCCAGGAGCTGCTCCAGCGAACAGGACAACGGCACGGAGGACGGCCCCGGCGCCGCTCCGCCGATGCCCCCGAGCTGGCGGCAGAAACGGTCAAAAACCCGCTCCGGCACCAGATCGGGCACGAAGTCGGTACCGTCGGTGCCGTGCGTGAGCCGGCCGGTGCCTCCGCCGAGGGCGACAGCCTGGCCCGGACCGGGGTCGGCGGCCTCGGAACCAACAATCACCTGCCAGCCGAGCCGCTGCGCTTCGGCCGCGGCCGCCTCCGCGGCCTTGGTTCCGGCGCCGGGCAGCACGATCAGCACGCCCCTGTCGCAGCCCGCGCCGGGACCGGCCGTGACCAGCGCGGCGGTGACCGCCGCGTTGGACGAGAGTGAAACCCGCGGCAGGAAGCGCGCGGCGAGCGGGAGCGACCGGGCCGGCCCATGAAGGTGAACCCGGGTGCGGCAGGCGCGGGGGTAGCCGGCGAGCTGCATAACGAAGTATCGGACCAGTCCGGCCACGGCCGGCGCGGGCCCGGAGAGCCGGGTGGGCGCTGAGGGGTCCAGGACCAGCGGCAGGGGACCGGCGGGCGGGGCACGGAAACCGGGCTGGGCCGGTTCGAGACGGATGTTCGCGGCCTGTGCGGCCAGCCCGAGCCGCAGCCACACCGGACCGTCCTCGGTGCCAGCGGATCCCGACCGGGCTCCGGCCTCCGCCGGGCCCGGGTGTGCCGCGCGGAGCACCAGATCGGCCGCGGACGGGGCGGCCCGCCGCCGTCGTTCACCGTCCTGGACGACCGCTGCCGCCACAGCGGCGTCCAACTCGCGGCGTTGCCGGCGGCCGGCCAGAACTGGCAGCAGGACCGGGACGGCCGAGACCGCGGTGAACGCCAGGAACATCCACATCCCGGTAGCGACGGCCAGGGCGACTCCCGCGGCGAGGGGCAGGAGGGCGGCCAGCAGCAGGAGCGTCCGGGGGCCGGCGAAGCCCGGGGCCGGAACGCTCAGCGGCTCCGTCGTGTCCTCGCCCGCGCGAGCCAGCCCCGGCGCGCCCGGACCGGACAACCCCGGACCGGACAACCCCGGACCGGACCCGCGGAAGAGGACGGCCAGCGTCGAGTTCCCGCAGCCGATGACGCTGTCGGTGGACACCGGCGCGGAGCGCACCTCCAGGCCGCCGATCCAGGTCCCGTTGGCGCTGCCCAGGTCGGTCACGGTGATCCCCGCGTCCGAAACGTCCAACCGCGCGTGTTCCCGGGATAGGTCTGCGTCCGGAATGGCCACTTCCGTTGCGCTCCGGCCGATCCGGTAGCGGCCGCGGCGCAGCGGCAGCACGGTCCCGGCGCCCGGCCCGCTTAGGACGGCCAGCAGCAGCGGCGCACGGGGCTGCTCGAGGGACCTTCCCCGGGGCGGCACCGCCGGCCGCGGACCCCCGGGCCAGCCGTCAACGAGCACCGCCCCGTTCACCAGCGGGGCCGTGCCTGCCGTGAGGGCGGCCAGCGGGCGTCCCGCGACGCTCAGCCGGTCCGTGCCGAACCTTTGGGAGATCACGTCCTGGAGGACGGCGCCGGGGCAGCCAAGGGGAGCCGCGACGGAGAGCTCCACCGGCTCCGCCACGACCGAGCCCGGCTGCCCGACAAGAGTGCAGTGCAGGAGCATCGCCTGGGGTCCTTTCTCGCGGGCGATGCAGTCAACGCTAGGCCGCGCAATCCGGACCTGGCCTGCGGGAATCCCGCCATGTGGACAACTTTGGCGGGCCTGGGCGGCGTGCTGCGGCGGCCCCCGATTCGCCGGTTCACACTGTGTCTCGGGTAGGCTAGAGCAGCAGACAATGCACAACGTTGCGCTGCCCACATTCGAACCAGGAGAGTTTGTGACCGCTGACCTCGTTATCGTAGGGTCGGGCTTTTTCGGCCTGACAATCGCAGAACAGGCCGCCACCGAGCTGGGCTTGAAGGTCGTCGTCATCGACCGCCGCCACCACATCGGCGGCAATGCCTACAGCGAAAAGGAGGCGCAGACCGGGATCGAAGTCCACCGGTACGGCGCGCACCTTTTCCACACCTCGAACGACCGCGTGTGGGAGTACGTCAACCGCTTCACGACGTTCACCAACTACGTGCACAAGGTCTACGGCGTCCACAAGGGCGAGGTCTACTCCCTGCCTATTAACCTGGCCACCATCAACCAGTTCTTCCGCGCGAACCTGACCCCCGGCCAGGCCCAGGAGCTGATCAAGGAACAGGCCGGCGAACTGGCGGGCACCGATCCGCAGAACCTCAACGACAAGGGCATCCAGCTCATCGGCCGGCCGCTCTACGAGGCGTTCATCAAGCACTACACCGGCAAGCAGTGGCAGACGGATCCCAAGGACCTGCCCGCCGGCATCATCTCCCGGCTCCCGGTGCGCTACAACTACGACAACCGCTACTTCAACGACAAGTACGAGGGCCTGCCGACCAACGGCTACACCGCGTGGATCGAGAAGATGGCCGAGCACCCGAACATCGAGGTCCGGCTCAACACCGACTTCTTCGACGAGTCGCACGAGTACAGCAAGAACAAGGTCGTCGGCACCATCCCCGTCGTCTACACCGGACCGGTGGACCGCTACTTCGACTACGCCGAGGGTGACCTCTCCTGGCGCACCATCGACTTCGAGGAAGAAGTGCTCGACGTCGGGGACTTCCAGGGCACCTCGGTGGTGAACTACAACGACGACGACGTCGCCTACACCCGGATCATCGAGCCGCGCCACTTCCACCCCGAGCGCGACTACCAGACGGAAAAGACCGTCATCATGCGCGAGTTCTCGCGCGCGGCCGAGAAGGGCGACGAGCCCTACTACCCGATCAACACCCCCGCGGACCGCGAACGCCTGCTCAAGTACCGCGACCTCGCGGCCGCCGAGCGCGACGTCCTCTTCGGCGGACGCCTCGGCACCTACAAGTACCTGGACATGCATATGGCCATCGGATCCGCCCTGACCATGTTTGAGAACAAGATCCGCCCGCACTTCGAAAGCGGCGCCACGATTGAAAGCGGGGGAGTGGACGCATGAACGGCGCCGACGTAACGACCGAGTGGGCCCGGATTCAGCGGGTCATCCTGCCCCCGGACGATCAGACTGACACGATCCCGTTGTACGTGGATGCGGGGCCGGCCAGCGGCATCCGCCTGCGGGAGAACGACGAGCTTGCCCGTTCGCCCAAACTGCCCGAGGACAAGCTGCAGATGTTCAGCTCCGGCGGCGGCGAGGCGCACTTCGAGGACATACTCAGCCGGCATTCCATGCGGGTGCGTTCCGGCGAGCAGCTCTCCTTTGGCACGTATTTCAATGCCTTCCCGGCCAGCTACTGGCGGCGGTGGACCTCCGTCCGCGATATCCGCCTCGTAATCCGGACCACCGGCACAGGTGCCGTGACGGTCTACAAGTCCAACGCCCGGGGTTCCGTGCAGCGCGTCGACGGCCGGCACGTCGACGGCGAAACGACATCGGTTTTTGAGCTGACCCTCAAGCCGTTCGGCGACGGCGGGTGGTACTGGTTCGACCTGTCCGCCAGCTCAACCGACCTGGTACTGGAATCCGCCCAGTGGGAAACACAGGAGCGCGTCGGGGGCCGCGGCGAGGTGACACTGGAAATCACCACGATGAACAAGCCGGATTTCTGCCTCAACAACGCACGGATCCTCTCCGAAAACCTTGACGTCCTCACCGACGTCAAGGAGATCCTGATTGTGGACCAGGGGACACAGAAGGTCGAGGACCAGGACGGGTTTGCGGAGGTCAGGGACGCGCTGGGCGGCAAGCTGCGCGTCATCAACCAGGCCAACCTCGGCGGATCCGGCGGCTTCGCCCGCGGCATGTATGAGGCCGTCGAGAACGGCAGCGACTACGTACTCCTGCTCGACGACGACATCGTCGTCGAGCCCGAAAGCATCGTCCGTCTGCTGACCTTCGCCGATTACTGCCGCAAGCCCACCATCATTGGCGGGCACATGTTCGACCTATACAGCCGCAGTGTCCTGCACACTTTCGGCGAGGTCGTGGACCCGTACCGGTTCGTGCCGGCGCAGCCTCACGCGGACATGGAGCTCCGCCACGACTTCAGCGTCGCCAACCTCCGGCAGACTGCGTGGCTGCACCGCCGCGTGGACGTCGACTACAACGGCTGGTGGATGTGCCTCGTCCCCACAAAGGTGATCAAGGAAATTGGGCTGTCCCTGCCGCTGTTCATCAAGTGGGACGACGCCGAATACGGCCTCCGCGCCCGGGAAGCGGGCTTCGCCACCGTGTCGCTGCCCGGCGCCGCCGTGTGGCACGTCTCGTGGGCGGACAAGGACGACATGGTCGGCTGGCAGTCCTACTTCCACGAACGGAACAGGCTCATCACGACCCTCATTCACAGCCCGTATCCCAAGGGCGGCCGTGTCTTGCGGGAATCTGTCCAGGCCGACGTCAAGCACCTGGTCTCCATGCAGTACTTCACCGAGCACGGACGCATCGAGGCCATGAAAGACCTCCTCAAGGGACCCGGTGATCTGCACGAGGTGCTGGCAACGCGGCTTCCGGAGATCAACGCGCTCAAGTCCCAGTACACGGACGCGCAACTCAAGGACGACGTCGATGACTTCCCGGCGCCCAAGCTTGGCCGGGGCCCCATGGGAGGCGCCCCGATCGGCATGCCGCGCAAGAAGGACCTCGTGCCCTGGGGCATCAAGACCGTGGCGCGCCAGCTCGTCAAGGCGCCCGCACCGGAGAGCGCGGAACGCCCCCAAGGCTTCTTGGCCCACCGTGACAACCGCTGGTTCAGGCTTGCCCACTACGACAGTGTCGTAGTTTCCAACGCCGAGGGCACGGGGGCGTCCTGGTACCGCCGCGACCCCCAGAAGCTCAAATCGATGCTATCGGAAGCCTCCCGGCTGCACCTGCGCCTCTTCCGTGAATGGGACAAACTGGCCGAGCAGTACCGTGCCGCCGTCCCGGACATCACGTCGATGGCCGCGTGGAAGAAAACGTTCGATGCCGACGCCAGGGACGGCCGCTAGATGGCCGGTCAGAACGACCAGCTGGTAAAGCCCGGCAGCGGGCGTGGACTGCTTGATGTCTATGGCGACCGCTTCCTCCTGAAGCTGCTGGTGCGCAAGGAAATCAAGATCCGCTATCGCGGTTCGGTGCTGGGGCTGCTGTGGTCGTACGTGAAGCCGCTGATGCAGTTCCTGATTTACTTCATCGCACTGGGCATCTTCCTGAACCTTGAGCACGGCACGCCCAATTACGCGATCTACCTCTTCGCGGGCATTGTGCTGGTGAACTTCTTCACGGAGTCGTTGTCCAACTCCACCCGGTCCATCGTCGACAACCGCGATCTGATCCGGAAGATCTATCTGCCCCGTGAGCTTTTTCCCGTGGCAACGGTGTGGGTCTCGGCGGCGCACTTCCTGCCGCAGTTGGTGGTGCTGATCGCGGCCTGCCTGCTGGTCGGATGGACTCCCTCGGTCCTGCAGTTGGCCGCGGTGGTGCTGATCTTCCTCATGGTTTCCGTGCTCGCCACGGGCCTGGGGCTCATGTTCGGTGCCGTCAACGTGTACTTCCGCGATTCGGAGAACATCGTCGACATGATCGTTATGGTGGTCACCTGGGCGTCGCCGGTGCTGTACGTCTGGTCGATGGTCGAGCGCGTTATGGGCCCCTGGTACTGGCTGTACCAGCTGAACCCGATGACGACCGCGGTCGAGGTTTTCCACTGGGCTTTCTGGGAACCGACCCTGAAGGCGGACCAGATGGTTTCCGGCACCCTGCCTCCCGACCTGTTCACGCTCTGGCTTCCGGTTTCACTGCTCACCACCCTCGCGGTGCTTTTCCTCGGACAGCTGACGTTCCGCCGACTTTCAATCCACTTTGCCCAGGAGCTTTGAGATGACCCCGCACGGGCACGTCGCCATCAGCTGCATCGACGTCCGGAAACAGTTTGTGCTGCGCCACACCCGCTCGCTGAAAGAAGCCCTGGTCTGGCTGGTGAAAGGCCGCAAAGGCGACCTGTCCAAGAAATTCCTGGCCTTGAACGAAGTGTCGCTTGAGGTCAAGCAGGGTGAAACCGTCGCACTCCTGGGCCTGAACGGTTCCGGCAAGTCGACGCTGTTGAAATTGATTTCCGGGGTGCTGCAGCCCGACGGCGGCACGGTACGGACCCGCGGGCGCGTTGCCGGCCTCATCGAGGTCGGCGCAGGGTTCCACCACGATCTCAGCGGCCGGGACAATGTCTACCTCAATGGCGCCATCCTCGGCATGTCCGAGAAGCAGATTGATGAGATGTTCGATTCCATCGTGGAGTTTTCGGAGATCGGGGAATTCATCGACACCGAGGTGAAGTTCTACTCCTCGGGAATGTACCTGCGGCTGGCGTTCTCCATTGCCGTCCACACCGACCCCGAAGTCTTCCTGATCGACGAGATCCTGGCTGTGGGCGACGAGCCCTTCCAGCGAAAGTGCATCGCCAAGATCAAGGAGTTGGCGGACAAGGGCAAGACCCTTTTTGTGGTCAGCCACGACCTCGATCTGGTGGCGACAGTGTGCGAGCGGGGAGTGCTGCTCGAACACGGCAAAATCGTGATGGACGCGGAAGTGCACGACGTCGTCGACGAGCTCCGTCGCAGATCGGCAGTCGCATAGCGGCGTGTGAAATGCAGCAGCGGGCGGCCATCGCATAGGATGGGCCCGAAACGGGGGCTGTGCCCCGTACCGGGGGATGCGGGAGCAGAATCTATGACTACGTTGGTGCCAAAAAAGCCGATGGGCCGAAGGGCAGGGGGTCGGCGCCACACCGCAGGAACCGGCATCGGCAGAAGCATTGCCGTGGCGCTGAGCGCCGGACTCTGCCTCGTCACCCTGGTCCAGGGGCCGGCCGCGGCCGACACCGCGATGGAAGCGCTGCCCGTTGCGCCCACGTCCAGCCCGTCGCCAACGGCAACAGTAACTGCACCCGTGGCTACGGCTACGGCTACGGCTACGGCTACGGCCACGGCCACTGCGCCCGCGCCGACCCCGTCGCCTGACGCCTCGCAGGCGGGGCCGTCGGTCTCGGCGGCTCCCACTGCACCGGCGCCGGCAGCACCGAGCCCGGAAGCGTCCCAGCCGGTCGGGGCGGCGGCTGCCGCGTTCGCCGTTCCGGGCGCCATCGGCGTCGAGCATGTGCGCCTGGGCGGCGACCTCGGGGCCGTTGGTCCCGCCACCGCGGATCAACTGTGCGGCTTGGCAGCCGGCGGATGCCTTCAGACGTTCGCGCATGGCACCATCGCCTGGAGTCCGGGCACCGGCGCGCATCTGATGGCCGGGCCCATCGAGGCGGCCTGGAATAAGTACGGCGGCGTCCAGGGGAACCTGTCCTACCCCAGCGAGGACCAGAAATGTGGCCTGTCGGCCAACAGTTGCCGGCAGCAGTTCCGCGGCGGTTCCCTCCACGATGTTCCCGGCGTGGGAACCTACCCCGTCTGGGGCGGCGTCAGCATGCGCTACGAGGGGCTTGGCGGAGTCGGCGGATACCTCGGTTACCCGCTCGAGGCAGAGGTATGCGGCGTTCCGGCGGGTCACTGCGTCCAGCACTTCCAGCGTGGACTGATCTACTTCGGACCCGGCGGCACGTGGCCAATCTGGGGCGGCATCAGCATGCTGTACGAGAACCTGGGCGGCTCATCCGGCTATCTCGGCTACCCGGCAGCGCCCGAGCAATGCGGCCTGCCTGGCGGCGCATGCCTGCAGAGGTTCCAGCGGGGAACCATCTACTTCGTCCCCGGAGCCGGAACGTTCCCGGTGTGGGGCGGCATCCAGGGGCGCTACGACGCTATGGGAGGCAGCGCAGGTTACATCGGCTACCCGGTGGGCAGCGAGCGGTGCGGCCTGCGCGACGGCGGTTGTTCCCAGGCCTTCCAGCGGGGCACCATCTACTTTGCGATCGGCGCAGGGACCGAGGCAGTGTGGGGTGGTCTGGGCATGTTCTACACCTCGCGGTACGCCCAGGACGGCGTCCTGGGTTATCCCACCACCGGTGAGATGTGTGATGCTGCAGGCAACTGCAGGCAACTGTTCCAGTACGGCGAACTCCAGTGGATCGCAGGCTACGGCGTGAAGTTCAAACCGGCCACGTCCGGATACTGCCCGGCCCTCAATGCCGGGACCGTGAAGTACGCCACCGGGGGCGCGTCCCGGGTCTCCTTCGCGATCGCCGAGGACTACCGGGCGACCCGCGCCAATTTCATCACCTGCGTCCGGCAGTCCAACGGCCAATATGCCACCGAGTGGGGAGCCTTGGGCTCGGTCGGTGAATCGGGCTTTGCCGGGCCCGGATATGCCACGGGTCCGACCTGGCAGAAGTACTCGCCCACAGGAAGCTTCACGGTGACCGAAGCTTTCGGCCTCGGCAACCCCGGTACCAGCCTTGCCTACCGGACCCTGAACCCCTACTCCCGCTGGGGCGGCCAGCTCAACGGCAACTACAACAAGTACTTTGAGTCCAGCGGCGACGTCTTCCCTGATGAAAACATGTGGTACTACGCGACCAGGCCGTCGCGGGACTACCGCCAGGGCGTCGTGATCAACTACAACCGGCCGCCGGACTCGCCTATCGTGATGAATGCCGGGTTCGCCATCTTCCTGCACGGGAACAACGTTCCCACCTGGGGATGCATTTCACTGAACGACGGCGATCTGCTGCAGTTCATGCGGACGGCAAACCCGGGCGACCGGATTGTCATGGGGGTTGGATATGACATTTTCAATTAGCAGCAACCACAACGGAACGAGCTGGCGGTTCCTGCTGCTCGTGGCGGGCAGCCTGGTGCTGTCCGCCTGCACCGGCGCCCCGGGCGCGGGGCAGTCGGCCGCCTCCGGTGGAGCCGGCAGCCCCCCGCCGTCGCCGACCGGCACTTCCGCCGTCGGTCCCGGCACCGAACCCACCACCCATGACGGGCGCACGGTGCTGCCGGTACGACCCGAGGATTGCAGTTCGCCCGGAGCTGCGGGGATCAAGGGGGTTCTGGGTCCGGTTGCCGATCAGCTGCAGGCGCCCTCGGGCCAGTCCGCAACGAAGGACGGCCTCGTCGACGTCAGCTGCACGTTCGGGCTGGCGCCAATACCAGCCGGCCAGGCAGCGGATCCGGGCAATGCCTTGCTGATTACGACCACTGCCGGTGACGAATCGGCCCTCAAGAGGCTGCAGCTCCCCAGGCTCATGATGGCGCCGGAACAGGTGTCAGGGGTGGGAAGCCGTGCATGGTATTCGCTGAACCGGCTCAGCGGTTCGACAGAATACGTGCTCGAGGTGGTGGACGGGGCAAAGGTCACGCGCATCTCGCTCGCCGTTCCGTCCGCCGCGGCGCCGATTGACGGTATCCGGCAGAAGCTGATCGCTATCGCCACGCTGCCCTAACGAAAGCCGGCGGCGTTCCCGCCCGGTTGCGGGGACGCCGCTTAGCTGCCGGGGCAGGCGGTCAATTCGTAGAGGCGGGCGTCGCCCTGCTCGAGGACGAGCCTCACAGCGCTGGAGTGCTCGAGATCTTCGAGGCCAGGAAAGCGGTGGTTGCCGCCGTGGACTTCCTTGACGCCGAAGTCCAGCACATAGTGCACGTGCGTGGCCCGGGCGGCGTCGCAGACGGCCGGGACGGTGTCAGCGTTGCGGAGCTGGGCGTTGAGGATTTCCACGGCGGGGGAGTTGGCCGTGAGGACATGCTTGGCTGTCGTGTCCCGATCCGCCAGGGCGTAGGCCAGGGCGGCCCCGGTCCAAGGGTTCACGGCGATCGCCGAGCCTTCCGGCACCACGCCGGGGAGGCGTTCGATGACCGCCAGCTCATCTGTGGACACCAGGGGCGAGTCAGGCGACTCTGCGTAGTTGGCTCGGGCGGAGCGGATGGCTGCAGCTGTCGAGGGCAGCTGGGACGCCACAGCTGCGGCGGCCAGCACAGCGCACCCGGCCAGCACGAACACCCTCCTGCGCTGTCGGGCAGCGCCGCGGGCGGAAGCCGGCGCTGCGGCTACCGCGTCGCCGGACCAGAACCCGCGCAGCCAGGAGATCGCCGCGTCAGCACCCAGGGCCGCAAAGGGAACGGCGGTCAGCGGCAGGAGCGCGGCCAGCCGATAGCTGTCGTTGTACCAGACCCCCGTGACCCGCATTCGGAAGTCGCTGATCGGCGTCGCCGAGACGATCAGAAACAGCACGGCGGTAATTCCGAAGCCGGCCAGAAGCCAGAAATGACGCCGGTAACGCACTGAGAGCAGCAGGCCGAGGATCATCAGGACACTGATGGCCGGGGCGACGGGCCGGTTCATGGGGGAATTGGCAACGACCTCCAGGACGGCGCCCAGGGGTGACTGTATGGGTCCCCAGAAAGCGGCGTCCCGCGGAGGACGAATGTATTTCCAGAGGACGATGAACAGGGCTGCAAAAGCAGCCAGTCCGACGGTGGCCAGGGTCCGGGCGCGGGACCGGGCCAGTGGGCGGTGTGGCCCGAAGTAGCTCTGCCAGTAGGACTGGGCGAGGATCGGCAGCGATAGGACCAGCAGGGACATGAAGCCATTGGGATGGGCCAGGGCTACGCCCGGAATTAGCAGCAGGGGCAGACCGAACCGTGCCCATGGTGTAACTCCGAGGTCCTTCCCAAGTCCGAAGAACAGGGCCACGGAGCCGAGGGCGGCGGGCAGCATGCAGACGGAGAGGAAATTCGGGTACAGCACTCCGAAGTCAAGCAACAGGATCGGGAAGGCTGAGAAGACCCCGGATAGGATTGCCGCAGACGCGACCGCCACCGGCTTGTTGCCGGCGATAACGCGGGTCAGCAGCATGCTGCCCAGCGGCCACATCACGGCGGCGACGGCCATATTAAGGATGTTGACTCCGACCGGCAGCGGGGCGCCCGTCAGTTGGATCAGAGCGGCGGCGAGGCCGTGCCAGGCCGCAGGATAGAAATAGGGGGCCGCGCCTCCACTGGCCATCGAAGACATCGTCAGGGACGAGGCACTGCCCGTGTCCAGGATGTAGCGCACGCCATTGAGATGAAAGACGTTGTCAAAGGTCTGGGAAAAACTTGCCGGAGTGCCGAACGCGACGGCCAGTTGCACCAGGATGAGGCCGGCTCCGACCACAAAAGAGGCCGCCAGCCAGCCGGACTGCCGGCCGAACCGGGGCACTAAGGCCAACTGCTGGGCCAGGGTGGGGTCCCGGAAAAGCCGGCGCACGCCGGCAAGAACCAAACCGAGCGCAACGCCGCCCAGCAGGATCGCGGCCGAGGACCAGGCAATGCCGGCAAAGGGCAGCGCCACCGCGAGCACCGCTGAGATTGCGACCGTAAGCGGCGCCGCTGCGCCGACGGCCGGCAGACCCCGGAGGCCAAGTCCCACGGCCGCCAGGCCGCCCGGCAGGAGGAGGAAGACGACGCCGACCAGGATGAGCGGGGCTGTTTCAACCCAGCTCACAAGGACGACCGCAACTCAACGTATTCGCTATAGAGGACCCCCGGGCTCATCTCAGATGGACTCGTCCAGCAATCCGAGCAGGTAGCTTCCGTACCCGCTCTTGATGAGCGGCTCCGCCCGCTCTCGCAGTTCGTCGTCGGTCAGGAATCCATTGCGCCAGGCGATCTCTTCCGGTGCGCCGATCTTCAGGCCCTGGCGGTTCTCGACCGTCCGGATGAAGTTCGACGCGTCGCTCAGATCATTGAAGGTTCCGGTGTCCAGCCAGGCCGTTCCGCGCGGAAGGATTTCCACCTGCAGCTTGCCTCGCTCGAGGTAAGTCCGGTTGACGTCGGTGATTTCAAGCTCGCCCCGGGGGGACGGCCGAAGGTTCTTGGCAATGTCGATGACGTCATTGTCGTAGAAGTAGAGGCCGGGCACAGCGTAGTGGCTGCGCGGCTTGGCAGGCTTCTCCTCGAGCGACAAAGCCTTGCCCGCGTCGTCGAACTCCACAACGCCATAGGCCTTGGGGTCCTTGACCCAGTAACCGAAGACGGCGCCGCCGTCGATGTTTGCGTGCCGGCGGAGCTGTGAGCCCATACCCTGTCCGTAAAAAATGTTGTCACCCAGAACAAGGGCAACCGTGTCGTTGCCGATGTGATCGGCCCCAAGGATGAACGCCTGGGCCAGACCGTCCGGCGACGGCTGCTGCACGTAGCTCAGGTTGACGCCGAATTGCGAGCCATCGCCCAGCAGACGCTGGAACTGCTCCGCGTCGTGGGGGGTGGTGATGATCAGGATGTCCCGGATTCCAGCGAGAATGAGGGTAGACAAGGGGTAGTAGATCATTGGCTTGTCATAGACCGGCACGAGCTGTTTGCTGATGCCGTGGGTGATCGGGTGCAGCCGGGAGCCGGTCCCGCCGGCCAGGATTATTCCACGCATGGTTTCAATCCTCCCGTAATGGCGGCGCCACGGCAAACCAGGGCCCTGGGCTTTGCCGCGCCGGCGCGCCCGCTGCGAAGCGATAAGAGGCCGCCATGTAGAATTAAGGGCCCGCACATATGACGAAGGAAGCCCGGACTTGAGCATCGTTGCACTGAAACCCCACGCGATTCCGGCTCCAGCCATCGGGAAGCGGCTTGACCCCCGCGGCAACAGCCTCAACCTTATTCGACTGGTTTTGGCGTTGTTGGTCCTGTTCGCGCACAGCTGGCACATCGTGGGTGCTGGTGGGGGGCCTGGCTTCAGGGGCGAGAACCTGGGCGGGTGGGCGGTCGCAGGGTTCTTCGGAATCAGTGGCTACCTCATCACGGCCAGCCGCTTCAGCAATCGCATCGGGACGTACCTCGTCCACCGGGCGGCCCGAATTTTCCCCGGCTTCATCGTGTGCCTGGCCGTGATGGCTTTCGTTTTCGCCCCGATCGCCTACTCCATTCAGCACGGCAGCCTCCGGGGTTTTCTTTCGACGCCTACAACGCCGCTAAATTCCATCCTGGGCAATCTCCCGCTGAGAATTGCCAGCTACGACATTGCAGGTACGCCGGCGGGTGTGCCGTACCCGGGTGCGTGGAATGGTTCGCTGTGGACCCTGTACTTCGAGTTCCTGTGCTACTTGCTGATTGCCATGCTGGGCTTCATCCCGCTCGTGAAGAAGACGCCCTGGCCGATTATCGCCGCGTTCCTCGTCAGCGTGGCGCTCTGGGCTAACGTCGCCGCGATCAGGCCGTTCGCGGACATCGAGATGCTGGTGCGGCTCTTCCCGTACTTCCTAGGCGGGGCGGTAGTGCAAGTGCTGAGCTCGCGAATCGGAATCCACCGCGTAGGCGGGCCGGTCGCGCTGGTCGTCGCGGCACTTCTGATCTATTTCGTTCCCGGCTATGGCGCCCAGCTCGCTGCGCCGTTCTTCACCTATGGCCTGCTGTGGATCTCCACGTGGCTGCCCCAGCCGTCCATCATCGGCCGCCATGACATCTCCTATGGCGCTTACATCTATGCGTTTCCGGTGCAGCAATTGCTGGCAGTCTTCGGCGCCTACCACTGGGGCGTATGGTGGTTCACCCTGGCGGCGACCCTCTGTACGATCCCCTTTGCCGCCGCCAGCTGGGTGTTTGTCGAGCGGCCGGTCATGCGGCGGGCGAGAAATTCGCACTAGTTCCCAGGCAGTGCCACCTGAAGCGGTTGTCTAGGCAATTCCGCTGTGCAACCGGAGGTCCTCCGCTTGAGCGACGGCGCCGTCAGACTGCCATGCGCGGGTTGACTGCCGCAGCCGGGCCATCCAGACCGGCCGGGAACGGCACACGTCAGGACCGGCCCACCGCGCTCATACCGTCTAGGCCAGCCGGATAAGCCGGCCCTCGAGGCCCAAAGTGCTCAGGTGGGCGTGCACGGGGGTGTAAAGCTCCGCGTCGACAATGACTGACATGTCCGGATTTTCGTTGAGGATCCGGGCGATGACCTCGGGCGCCCGCGCATAGTCCTTGGTGATCTCGTAGACCAACCAGCCGAGGTTGGTTGTTGTCGAGGAGGACTTCGCACGCATCCCCCACTGCCAGCGGGCGGCCAGGACCGGGTCCATGGTTCCGGGGGCGGGAACGTAGAGAGTGGACTCAGGTTGTTGCTGGGTGGCGCTCCTCAACAGCCGGGGAACGTAGCCCGGGACAGAAGCCAGCAGGGCCTTCTGGACGGTCATTTCGCCGACAGGCCGGACGGTGGCAGGCAGGCCGGCCTTGTCCAGGTCCGGCAGGGAAAAACCAAAAGCCTGGGTCGCCGCAACGGCCACGATGCTCAGCCCGGCAGCCAAGCCGATGTTCCGGCGGCGGGCAGGGCCCACCGCGGGCGGCGGAATGAGGGCTGCGGCGGCGGCAACGGCGAGGGGCCACGCCAGGAGCAGAACGGCGATGAGGTACTTGTAGAAGTAGTAGGTAAGGGAAGCGTGCTGCATGCTTTGGGTGACAGCGAGGTAGACGCCGACGGCCACGGGGACCAAGAGGCCGAGGGAGGCCTTGGCCACGTCCAGCCGCTCGGCGCGCAGGAACCGGGACCCGGTGCGGGCACTGGCGCTGAGGTTCGCAAACCCCAGGACCACCACGAGGGTGAGTACCAGTAACGCCTGGCCCAGGTCGGGCACGACGATCCCGCCGAGTGCTTCCAGAATCCCCTGGCTGCTGCGAATCAGTGGAATCAGCTGGACGAGGGGGAGTGCGATACCAATCAGCGTGACGATGCCGCAGCCGGCCGCGAGAAGCCACCAGGACAGCCCGTAAGCGCCGGGATTGCGCGCGACGCCCCACAATTTCGTGATGATAATGACCATGACCAGCGACACGAGCAGAAGCCAGTTGTTGCAGATGCCAACCAGTCCCGCACCCACGACGGCGACGGCGATGACCGGCAGCCTCCGTTGGACGGTCAGTAGTGCCAGGACCGTGGCTGTGGCCATGCCGCAGGCCATGTAGAAGTTGCCGAAGCCGCCGTAGACCGGGATCGCCCCGGGTCCATAGATCCAGGCCGCGGCGGCAACAGCGATCCCGGGGGCCGCGATGGCGGCCCGGCGCCTGACCGCAGGCAGGGCGCACAGACCCGCCACCACCAGGAGGACCGTCAGGGAGCAGACTGCGGCCTGCAAGACGATATAGGAGATCACTTCACTGTCCACTCCCGCCTCCCCCGGACGGTAGAGATTCGACAAAGTGGCGATCAGTGCATGGAAACCCTGCGGATACTCCGCGAAGCCCCACAGCTCCCCGACTGCGCCCGGCGGAATTGTTGGGATCACTTCACCGTGGCTGCGAATCATGTGGTAAATGCTGAAGTGGGACTGGTAGTCCCAGCGGGAGGTCATGATGGCGAGGGCCTCGAGCGGCGACCGAACGGACAGCATCACGCCCAGCGACGAGGCGGAGAGAATCCCGGCCAGGAACGGGAGGGAGTCAATGGCTCGGACGCGGGGAAGCAGGCGGAGGGCCCGCCGGCGGGGGGATTTGCCGGCGGCGATCCACCCTGCGGTAAGGCCGGCGACGGCGGCGAGCAGCAAGGTCCCGTGGTCGACGCCGAGGAACCGCTCCGGTACCCACCACGTCAGCGGCACCGCCCCGAGGGTGATGAGTCCGTTGTAGAGGAGCCGCTGGGACAGGTTTCTGGCCGACGGGACCGTAAGAACGAGGAGGACCGCGAGTGCCAGGGCGGGTAGTCCCTGCAGCAGCCCGTGGGTGCGCAGCACGACGAGCACCGACGCCACCACCGCAAGCGCCACCAGCCCGCGGATGTGGCGGTTCACAGTCGGCCCGGGTACCTTCGCCGGTGCTCGCAAGGATGCCCGGGTGGCCGGCGGGCGCGGAGCCGTGGATGTTGTGCTCACTGAATGTTCCCCCAAATAGTTTTCTACGATGACACTTCCCGCGAGTGCCGGCGGGCTGCGCATGCCAAACGCCCGCGGGCCCGCCCCGCGGGCCTGGTGCTGCCCTTGCAGATTGGAACGCTTAGGAGTGCGGGCGCCTGCCAGACACTCCCCGCAGCCCGTCCGCTACGCCAGCGGCCGCGTTCTTCAGACGCGTGAGCCGGCCGGGTGCCAGCAAGGACACAATGGCCAGGTGGCGGTAGTCGGAGAGTAGACCCTTCAACGCCCACAGCGGGTACTTTCGACCATACTGCCTCGCCACGAGGACGCGGTTCCGAAAGATGTAATAGTACCGCCAGGCCGCCGCCGTCCGAACCTGCAGCGGACGGCCGCCGATGGCCACCGTTCTACCCAGAACGCGGGCGGCCGTCTGGGTTCCGAGTGCGTGGTCCAGGGAGGCGCCGGCCGCGAGCACCGTACTCAGGCCGTGGCTGCGGCATCGCAGGAAGTATTCGCTGTCAACGCCGTCAATGAAGAGGCTGTCTTTGAACAGACCAATTTGTTCGATCACGGGAACAGGGACGAGCAGCCCGGACTGAATCGGCTCGCCGCCGAGTTGGACACCATGCAGCACTGGCCCGCGACGGACCGGCAGTCCGCGAATCGAACCAGGCGCAACCATGCCGACCCGGACTCCGGAGACCCGGGCGGCCGCCGCCGCGTCCACCAGAGCCTGGACATACCCATCCTGCAGCAGCGAATCCTGGTCCATGGTGAGGATGAAATCCGGCTTGGGAGTCGCTGCCAGCGCTTCGCAGATACCGGCATTGAGCGCGGCCGCGATGCCGGAATTCTCATTCAGCCGCACAGCGGTGCAGCCCATGGCCTCAAGTTCCGCCAGAATCCGTGTCGGGGCCTGGGTACTGCCGTCGTCGACGACAACAACCCTGTCCACCTGGGCAAGCAGGGTTGCGGCGTTGTCCAGAACCCCCTCGGTGGGGTTGAACAGCGAGACGACGGCGGTGGTCGCAGGCACGAGAATTCCGTTCAGTGAAGAGGCTGGGCGTCAGGCAGGCTGGACGCCGGGCTGGGTGTCGATCCAGGTAGCGAGGCGTTCGATTCCCTGCGCGAGATTGTAGCGCGGTTCCCAGCCGAGAACCTCCTTCGCGGCGGCAACGTCAGCCCAGGCGTGGCGCACATCGCCCTGGCGGTACTGGCCGGTGACGTGGGGCTCCGGGGCCCCGTAGTGCGCTGCGATCAGCTGCGCTGCGGTGCCGATCGTCTGGAACTCGCCGGACCCGATATCCATCGGTTCGCCCTGAACGGTGGGGGAGACGGCACCGGCCACGATCGCCGAGGCGACATCGTCGATGAGGATGAAATCACGCCGGACCTCACCGTCTTCGTACAGGGGAATCGACTTCCCGCCCATGGCCATCCGGCAGAAGAGGCTCATGATGCCGGTGTAGGGGTTGATCAGCGACTGCCCGGGGCCGTAAACGTTCTGGAGCCGGAGAATGACAGTCTCGACACCGTACGACTTGGACCAGGCCTGGAGAATGTTTTCCTGGGCCAGTTTCGTAGCCCCGTACACGCTGACGGGGGCCGGGAAGGTTTCGGAGGCCTTCATGGCGACCGGGGTGGCGCCGGGAAAGTCCCACTGGCCCTGGTCCAATGTCGCGCTCGTTCGCTGGCCCGGGTAGAAAGTCTTGCCGGCGGCGTCTTTCCACGCGCCTTCGCCATAAACAGCACGGCTCGATGAAAGGACGATGCGGCGCGGGAGCTTCTTGTGCCTGTTCAGGCCGTCAAGCATCTGCGAGGTACCCACCACGTTGACGTGGGTGTGCCGGGTGGATTCCTCGAGGGACTGGCCGGTGCCGGTTTCCGCGGCCAGGTGGATGATGACATCGGGGGTCACGTCCCGGAGCACCAGGTCCCAGGTGCCGCTCTCAGCGACGTCGGCGACAACCAGTTCAGCCCGCTGGTCAAGCTCGGCCGGCCGCTCCCCGGACTCGTGGATCTGCGGGTGGAGATTATCCACGACGACGACGCGGTCGAAGGCCTCCGCCAGTGCGGGGGAGATGGCGCAGCCGATGAATCCGGCTCCGCCGGTCACGAGAACGGTGCCGCCGGGGCGTGCGGACGTTGCGGGAGAAGTCACTGGAGACCTTTCGTTGCGGGCAGGTTATTTGCCGAAAGCATGTCGGGCGAGGGCCCGCATGGCTGAAGAATTTCGGGTGGCCACGGCTTTGGGGAGGAGCCAGACAGCGTGGGCGCGGGAGGTGGTCCGGAGCCGTGCCGAGCGTGCCGCCCGATACCAGCCGAGTTCTTCGGCCTGGGCGGCGGCGACCTCGAAGTACTCACGCTCGCCCGCGAACCGGGATCCGTCCACCAGCTTCGTTGAAGACGCACTGTTGGAGTGCCTGCGGTAACGGAAGCACAGCGTCGGTTCGATCAGGAGTTGATCACCCTGGAAAATCATGTCCATGACCAAGGCGAGATCCTGAATGATGGGGAACCCCTCGCGGAACTCAACTTCCCGGATCTTTTCGGTCCGGAACGCCAGCGACGGCCAATACAGCCAGTCGCCGTGCATCAGGTTCCTGGCGATTGCTTCGCCGGAGACAAGTTTGCAGCCCTTGGCCCGTGGTTTGACGAGTTTCTGCTTGACGGTGTCGGCCAGGGTGGTGACGACCCGGCTGTCCTCATCGATGACTTCGACTCCGGGCTGGATGACGGCGGCGATGGGGAAGCGCTTGTGGGCCTTCAGGATGACGTCGACGTAGTTGGGAAGGAGGACGTCGTCGCAGCCCAGAATGACCATGACTTCTTCAGTTGCGAGGCCAACGCACGTCCGGTAATTCTCCGTGATTCCCTCGTTCTGTTCCTTGCGGACGTACTTGACCCGGGGATCGTCAATGGTTGCCATGTAGTCCCTGATTTCCAGGGTGGGGTAGGCATCATCGACAACGGTGAGCAGCCAGTCCGGATTTTCCTGGGCCAGAACGCTTTCCACGGTCTCGATCATGTACGCGGGCTCGCCCCAGTAGGGGATGAAGATATCCAGTGGCATTTAGGAATCGGCGCTTTCGATCGACGGTTCACCGGTCAAAACCGGCGAAATGCTGGCCTGGCCATGCACGCCGTTTGCCCGGGCCGCGGCGTGGGGTGTCTGTGTTGCGGACAGGGACTCAACCTGGGCACGGAGAATTGCGACTTCCTCCGCCAGTGTGCGGGTTTCATCCTCCACCACGGAGATTTCCCAGGACAGGTGGAGGCACACGCCCAGCAGCATGAGGATGCTCATGGTGAAGAGGAGGTTGGAGGGAAGCTGCACTCCAACAAATTCCGCGACGATGTTCAGGAGCCTCGGGAAGGCGGCCAGCACGAGGGTGGCGACACCTACCACAAGCCACAGGACGGCGTACTTCTCCCGGAGTTTCTTGCGCCGAAGCATCTCGACGACCAGTGCGACGATGGCGAGTGCCAAGAGGAAGGCGGCTACGTTGCCCAAAGCTATTTTCCTTTCACAGCGTGCGTCGGCACGGTTACGTGGGAGCGCTTACGTGTCAATGCGAAGAGCAGGGCAAAAATAGACCGGCCGAGGTAGACCGCAGCTTTGGTGGGGTTATGGCTGGGCTTACCCCCTTGGCGGGCACGCATTTCGACAGGGACCTGTGTGACGCGGCACCCGGAACGGACGGCGACGACCAGGGAGTCGATCGTGTCGCCCAAATATTCGGCCGGATAGTGATCGAGGTATTGACTGATTGCGCGTTCGTTGCCGGCGCGGAACCCGCTGGTGACGTCCGTCAGCCGGGTCTTGGCGAGGGCGGAGATGACGCGCGCCAGAAAGACCATAGCCCACTTGCGGGGACCGCTGACCGTGTAATTTCCCCGGTCCGCGAAACGGGCCCCGATCGAAATGTCGGCGTGCTCCAAACCAGCCAGCACTTCTTCGATGTTCCTGGGATCATGCTGCCCATCCGAATCAACCTGGATGACCTGCTGATAACCAAAGCGCCGCGCGTATTTGAATCCTGCCCGCATGGCACCACCCACACCCAGGTTGAAGGGGAGATGGAGAACAGCCGCGCCAGCAGCTGCGGCCTCTTCTGCGGTGTTGTCCGTGGAACCGTCGTTGACGACGACGACGTCGTAGCGATCGCTGGTGGCCAAGACCTCTCGAACGGTTTGGCCGATGGCCTCGGCTTCATTCCAAGCGGGCATGATGACCAGAACGCGTGGGGGGACAGTGGGTTGCATGGTCTCCAAACTATATCAATGTCGGGCGAACTCTTTAGTCGGGATGTGCCTGCGGCGGGGCGGACGGCGCCGGGCGATTCAGCGGATCCGGCGTTCTAAATCCGCCGGAATGCGGCCGGAAACGCCTCTCGCGCCGTCGAGGAATCCGTGGCCCGCGGCTCGCAGGAGTGTGATTCGGCCCGGGCTGAAGGCGAACCTGAGCAGGTGCGCTTTGAGCTCTTCAAGGAGCCTGCGGGCCACCCACCGTGGCGCCTTGAGAGCGTAGCGCCGCGTGAGGATCGTGCCGTTGCGGCAGATGTAGTACACCCGGCTGGGAGAGTGATAGTTGTAAGAGAGCGCCACGCCACCGACGCGCACCGGGCGTCCCAGCAGGGTGCCTTCGCGGCGTTGGCCAAGATCGTGTTCAATGTCACAGCCGCGTCCAACGATCACGGCCAGTTTCGCGGAACGGGCACGGATGGTGAACTCGGAATCCACGCCGTCGATGAAGAGGCCCTCGTCAAAGGGGCCGATCCGGGCCAGCGTCGTGGCCGGGACCATAAAGCCTGACTGCATGGGGTCGAAGGCGTGCAGGAAGCCGTCCTGGCTGGCAATGGTGGGGACGGGGTGGCCGCTGTACGAGGCGGCACAGACGAACGCGACATCAAGTCCGGCCGCCAGGGCGTCGGCGTAGGTGCGATGGGCCAGTTCCACGTAATGCTCGTTGACCAGAGAGTCCTGGTCGAGTGTGAGGAAGAAGTCCGGAGACCACTTCTCCGTGGCCGTCCGGATGCCTGCGTTCAGGGCTGCGGCGATCCCCTGGTTGGTCCCCTGGTGGACCACGGTGGCCCCCGCCTCGGCGAGCCGGGCGAACACCGGCGCGGAGTCCGCCGGTGAGCCGTCGTCCACGACGACAATATTGCCGAGCTGGTGGCCGAGCTGCCGCACGGCCTCAACCAGCGCGTCCGGGGGTGAGTACGCGGCGATCACTGCCGCCGTGCGGCCGGGCTGGTTATTTAGCGACATGCTCCGATGCCCTTTCTTCACGTAGGAGTTTGAGGCCTGGAATCAATAGGGCCACGAACAGAACGGCTTCACTCAGGGCCATGCCGAGGGCGATTCCGGGTGCGTTTCCCGTGGCGCCCGCCCAGACCATGGATGCGACACCAACAAGTGCGGAGACCAGTGTCCAGCGCAGGACTTGGGACTGTCGCCCCGCCGGAATCAGCAGGTTGCGGATGAACGGTGTACTCGCGCTGAGGAACACGAAGGCGAGTCCGTAGTAGGCGCACAGCTCGGTACTGGCCTGCATCTTGCCGGCGAAGAGCAGGCTGCTGGCCAGCGGTCCGGCCACGGTCAGGACCAGCGCACCCCCAACACCGAGCCCGGCGTGTGCCCAGATGGCCGTGAGGTGCCGGCGGACAGGATTGGCGGCGTCCCTCTCGATGGTCCAGCTCTGGAAGGCATTGCCCAGGGCCACCACGGTGAAGAGCCCAAACCGATAGAGCGTATCCGCGGTCGCAAGGCTGCCCGAGGCCTGCGGCGCCGTGGTGGCGGTGGCGATCGGCGCCGGGGTGGACGCGTAGGCGTTTCCTGCCAGGCTGATGCCCGCGGTTTTGGCCTGCCCTTTGAGTCCGCGCAGGGATTCGCGTACGTCCACCGGCAGCCACTGGCCGCCGGGGGAGTAGCGCCGGTGGAAGTCGATCAGGGCCAGAACAGTCGCAACGGCGAGGAGCGCGGTGTAGTGCCAGAGCTGGTGGCCCAGCAAAAGCACGGGAGCCGCCGCCGCGGTCGCAAGGAAACGCGGCACGGTGTCGTAAACGGCCAGTAGCCGGGGCTGCCCTACGCCAATGCAGAACCAGGCCGGCGAAAGCCCGGTCAGCCCCACGGCCCAGGTCATTGCGATTGCCTCGGCCCTGAAGCCCGGAACGGCGACCAGGGCCGCGACCAGCCCCGAAAGCGGCAGGACGGCGACCATCAGCAGCAGTCGCGTGCGGACACTGCGCAGATAGATGGCGCCGCGTTCGTGGGAATCGGCGGCGCGGGCAATCGCGACCGGGCCGTCAACATTCCAGCCCCAAAGCAGAACGGTGGCAGCGAAAGTCCCGATGGCCTGTCCGGAGATGACGCTCGAAATTCCCTCGGCGCCGACGATACTGGCGATGACCGGAAGCAGGAGCAGGGGCGTAATCAGGGACAGCAGGGGGAGGACCGCGAACCCGGTAAGGCGCAGCAGTACGGTCTTCATGCGAGGCGGGTCCTTGTCGGTCTGGAAGTCAGGGTCAATCCTACGCGAACGGCATGCACGAACCGGCAGCGGCGGTGCCGGGTCGCTTAGGATGAAGGGACGCCGTGGCCGCTGTTGCCCGTCGCCGTCAAGCCGTTCCCGAGCAAAGCGAGTCCATGAGTTCTGTCCAGCCCGTCGGTCCTGCCACGACCCGTGCCAGCGTGTGCATGGCCAGCTACAACGGCTCCGCGTACATCGGCGAGCAGCTTGCTTCCATCCTGGCCCAGCTCGGGCCGGCGGACGAGTTGGTCATTGTCGACGACGCGTCGACGGACGGAACAGTCGACGCTGTGCGGGGCATCAGCGACGACCGGATCCGCCTTTACGAGGCACCGTCCAACCAGGGATACGTGAAATCGTTCGAGCAGGCTGTCCGGGCCAGCCGGGGTTCCATAATCTTCCTGTCCGACCAGGACGATGTATGGATCGAGGGCCGGCTGGAGCGGATGATTCAGGCACTGGAAGACCACGCGGTGGTCGCCAGCAATTTCGACGTGCTCGGCGGAGGCCCGCGGCCCTCGATTCCGCGGCTGCGAAGCGGTGACTCCAACAGGCGGGCATCCAATCTGGCCGGCATCCTGGTCGGCTACCGGGCCTACTACGGTTGCGGTATGGCGTTCCGCAGGGAAGTGCTGGACCTCTTTGTGCCGGTGCCGCCGTACCTTCGCGAGTCCCATGACCTGTGGCTGGCGATTTGTGGCAACATCCTCGGCTCGATTGCCCACCTGGATGAGTCGACGCTGCTGCGACGGATCCACGGTGAGAATGCGACGCCGTCGGGCTGGCGGTCCCTTCGGGTGATCCTGTCCGCCCGGGTCGTTCTGCTGAGGCTCCTTGGGGAAGCCTGGCGGCGCAAGGCGGCGCAGCGGCGCCTCCGGACCGCGCGCACCCCCTGATCGCCGGATATTTTCGGTTGCCGGTAAGCTGGCTGAATGCAAAAACTCCTTGTCACCGGCGGTGCCGGCTTCATTGGTTCGAATTTTGTCCACTACGTACTTGAGAACACCGGGGACCACGTCACGGTCTTGGACAAGCTCACCTACGCCGGCAACAGGGAATCCCTGAAGGGCCTCCCCGAGGAGCGTTTCGAGTTCGTCCAGGGCGACATTTGCGATGCCGCCCTGGTGGAGCGGCTGGTCGCCGACTGCGACGTCGTCGTGCACTATGCCGCTGAGTCGCACAATGACAACTCGCTGCACGATCCGCGCCCGTTCCTGGACACGAACATCATTGGGACCTACACCCTGATCGAGGCCGCACGGAAGCACAACAAGCGCTTCCACCACATCTCCACGGACGAGGTCTACGGCGACCTCGAGCTCGACGATCCGGAGCGGTTCACCGAGAGCACCCCGTACAACCCCTCCAGCCCGTATTCCTCCACCAAGGCGGGCTCGGACCTGTTGGTGCGCGCCTGGGTGCGGTCCTTCGGCCTGCAGGCCACTATCAGCAACTGCTCCAACAATTACGGCCCGTACCAGCACGTGGAAAAGTTCATCCCGCGCCAGATCACCAACGTCATCGATGGCATCCGCCCCAAGCTGTACGGCAAGGGCGAGAACGTCCGTGACTGGATCCACGCCAACGACCACTCCTCCGCCGTCCTGGCCATCATCGCCAAGGGAAGGGTCGGGGAGACCTACCTGATCGGCGCCGACGGCGAGAAGAACAACAAGGACGTCGTCGAGCTGATCCTCAAGCACATGGGCCAGGCGCCGGACGCCTACGACCACGTGGTGGACCGCCCGGGCCACGACCTCCGCTACGCCATCGACTCGTCCAAACTGCGCGACGAACTCGGCTGGGAGCCGAAGTTCTCCAACTTCGAGGCCGGCATCGAAGACACCATTGCCTGGTACCGGAACAACGAGGACTGGTGGCGTCCGCAGAAGGCCGCCACCGAAGCCAAGTACAAGGAACAGGGCCAGTAGACCATGTCGATCGAGTTCTCGAAGAAGCTCACCGCACACGAAACCCCGATTCCCGGCGTCGTCGTCTACGACCTTCCGGTCCACGGCGACAACCGCGGCTGGTTCAAGGAGAACTGGCAGCGCGAAAAAATGGTGGCTCTCGGCCTGCCGGACTTCCGGCCGGTGCAGAACAACATCTCGTTCAACGAGACGGCCGGCACCACCCGAGGCATCCATGCCGAGCCGTGGGACAAATTCATCTCCATTGCGACGGGCAGGATTTTCGGCGCGTGGGTCGACCTGCGGGAAGGCCCCACCTTCGGCGCAGTGTTCACCGCCGAATTGGACCCCAGCCAGGCCATCTTCATTCCGCGCGGGGTGGGTAACGCCTTCCAGACGCTGGAGGACAACACCGCCTACACCTACCTCGTCAATGACCACTGGTCCGCCGATGCGCAGGGCCAGTACACATTCCTGAACCTCGCCGATGAAACCGCCGCGATCGCCTGGCCCATTCCCCTGGACCAGGCGGAGCTCTCCGACAAGGACAAAGCCCACCCGCGACTGGCGGATGTTGCACCTATGCCGGCCAAAAAGACGCTCGTTGTGGGCGCCGACGGCCAGCTCGGAAAGGCGCTTCGCAAACTCTACGACGGCGACGCTTCCGTCGAGTTCGCCGGGCGGGCCGAGTTTGACCTGGGCAGTGCGGACTCGTTCGCGGCCCGGCACTGGAAGAACTACTCAACCATCATCAACGCGGCCGCATACACCGCCGTCGACGACGCTGAAACGCCGGAGGGCAGGGCTGCCGCCTGGGCCATCAACGTCGCCGCCGTCGCGCGGCTGGCCCGGACCGCCGTCGAACACGATCTGCTGCTTGTCCATGTTTCCTCGGACTACGTTTTTGACGGCAGCCGGGACGTCCACGTTGAGGATGAGCCGTTGTCCCCGCTGGGGGTCTACGGGCAGTCCAAGGCGGCGGGCGACGCCGTGGTCAGCGTCGTCCCGCGTCACTACATCGTGCGCACCAGCTGGGTGATCGGCGAGGGCAATAACTTCGTGCGAACCATGGCCTCCCTCGCAGGGCGGGGAATCGAGCCCTCGGTCGTGAACGACCAGGTCGGCCGCCTGAGCTTCACCGAGGACATCGCTGCCGGAATCCGGCACCTGATCGAGACGGGCGCCCCGTTCGGAACCTATAACCTCAGCAACGAGGGTGCCCCGCAGTCCTGGGCAGACATCGCCGCTGACGTCTACGAACTGACGGGCGCTTCCCGCGGCGCTGTCAGCGGAGTCAGCACCGAAGACTACTTCCGTGGCAAATCGGTCTCGCCGCGGCCCGCGAACAGCGTTCTGGACCTGGCCAAGATTGAGGCCACGGGCTTCGTCCCGGCCACCGCCGGGGAACGCCTGCAGGACTACCTGGCGAGGCGCTAGCCGTCCGTGCCGGAAGCGGCCGGGACCAGCCCTGATGCAACGGGCCGGACCCGGCCGCTTTCGTGTCGGAATTGGGCGGGAAGTAGCTGTGCCGTAAAGTTTCCTTCGGACCGGCGGCCCACTGTGGCTGCGTTATTCGAACCAGCCGCAGGTAGTCATGTCATTTAGATCCGCTTTTGACCCCAGATCCAATTCACTGAACGCGGTCAGGCTTGTCCTGGCCCTTTCGGTTGTCGTGTCCCATTCCTGGGCCCTGGCCGGTGCCGGCCCGGAGCCGGAGCTGGGGGAAGCCAACCTCGGCGTGTGGGCGGTGTTCGGGTTCTTCGGAATCTCTGGTTACTTGATCAGCCGAAGCAGGCTCTCCCGCCATTCCGTGCGGCAGTTCTACCGCGCGCGCTTCCTTCGCCTGTTTCCAGGATTCGTCGTCTGTCTGCTCGCAGTGGCATTTGTCTTCGCGCCGCTGTCATTGTTGTGGGCGCCGGCGGCCAGTTTCTCCATCCTTGACCAAATTGGCTACGTCCTGAGGAACCTGCTGCTCTACCCGCCGGTCCTGGGCCAGTACGACATCGGATCCACGCTCTCGGCGGTGCCCTTCGTCGATGTGTGGAACGGGCCGCTGTGGACACTCTTCTGGGAAGCAAGCTGCTATGTGCTGGTCGGTGTCGCAGCCAGTCTTATGCCGCGCCGCCTGCTCGGGCCGTTCATGATTGCCACCCTGATCGCTGCGTCCGCGGCCACCCTGGTTGCCGAGCACAGCCCTGCGGTTCCCCTCCTGATCACCAGGACGCTGCCGATGCTGGCTGCCTTTGCCGGCGGCGCCGTGCTGTTCCTCTACGACGAGAAGTTCATCCGCAGGTGGGCGGTCCCTGCCGCCGTGACGCTGATCCTGGTCTCCGTGGCAACTGGCACCGCCACCGTCCTCGCGCCCCTGCCGTTTACGTATCTCCTGTTTGTCCTGAGCGCGATCATCCCGCTGAGGCAGGTCGGCTCCCGCTTCGACATCTCGTACGGTGTCTACATTTATGGCTGGCCCGTGCAGCAGATGGTGGCTCTGATTGCCGGGGACAGCCTTCCCGTATGGCTGTTTATTGCCATAAGTGTGGCCGGAACCCTGCCGCTTGCGTACCTGAGCTGCCGCTACGTCGAGCAGCCCGCGCTGGCTTTCAAGACCCCCCGGGTCCCGGCCGCTGTCGGGGCAGACGCCAGCTAAACCCCGCCCCCGCCTGGTGGGGGCGGGGTGCCCCGATCAGGCGTCCTTGGAGGGCGCCCGATGGGGCACCGCCGCGGCGGGCACCGCATCCTTGGTCCGCGGTGTCGTGGTTCCGCCGGGTGCCGTGGTTCCGCCGGAGACGGGAACTGCCGGCTTCTCGTGCTGCGGTGCAGTGACCCAGCGGTGCAGGAGTACCGCGCCCGCAACCAGGACGGCCAGGTAGAGGACGGCCAGGGTGATCCAGCCGAACGGAGGCTGCCACTGCGGTGCGATCAGCATGTCGCGCCAGTTGGAGCTGTCCTGGAGCCCAATGACGTAGCGGCGGAGGCCGTAGATAAAGCTGTAGAAGTGACCAAACACGGCGAGGGAGAGCACGATGACGCTGGCGCGGCGGCCGACGTCGGGCCGTTCGATTGAGAACGACCTCATGGCGACGCCGCAGGCCGTGACCAGGACCACCACGAGGGCCAGAATGTAGCGGCCCTGCCAGATGAGTCCCACGTCCTTTGCCAGCGGGATCTGCAGGAGCGGTGGCAGGAAGATGACCGCAGCCGTGAGGAAGGCCACGGTCAGGCGTCCCGCCCGGTCGGCCACGGATAGGGAGACGGCAATCGCCCCGATGATGAGGGCTGCCCAAACGGCCAGGGTCCCCGGCGGGCCGGGTGTGTCCAGCCAGCCCAGGAAGGACACATAGCCGACCGCGAATTCGAAGGTCCTGTCCAGCATGATGGTCACGATCTGCGTCGGCGTCGCATCGATGCCTTGGCCCATGAGGTTCTGGAGGCTGTTGGCCATCCGGAGCCACAGCAGTGACAGTGCGCAGCCGACGGCGACGACTCCGACCATGATCCAGCCGAACCTCTGTTTCAGCACCGACAGCAGCGGCCGGTAGCCGAAGAGCAGCAGTGAGGCGATGACGGCAAGCCCGAGCCACAGCAGCGACGCGGCCCGCGTATTGGCCAGCACGACGGCGGATACGGCCGCAGCTGCCAGCGGACCCTTCCAGGCGTTGCCCGCGTCGATTCTGTCCCACGTCAGGCAGAGGGCTGCGAAGAGGGACATGGAGGTCGCGATCTCCAGCGAATTCGGATTCACCGCGCCGGAGAGGAAAAAGACCATGGGAGTCAGGGCTAGGGAGCCAACGAACACCGGCAGCCGCCAACGGCGCAGCCCGGCAAGACAGACCAGGGCGAGGGCCACAAAGGCAGCGCTGAGCAGTCCGCTGACGATGCGCATGGCGTAGATAGCCTTGGCTCCCGTCAGAAAGAGGCTCGGAAGGCCCGTGACTTCGTAGTACATGGGGTTGTAGTTGCCCGCGCTGGTGGGCGCCTTCACCATTGTGGTGCCGGATGACAGCGGCGGGCTGCAGCTGGCCGGGATGAGCTGCTTCCAAGCGAAGCACGATGGAAGACCGTCGGTTGACGCAATGAACAGCGGAACCTCAACTTGTGAGCGTTCGCCCTGGGCGGTGCCCGACTCGCCTTGCAGCTGACCCCTGACCACTGAGGCGGCCTTGATGACGTGTGCTTGTTCGTCCGGAACGGAGATGAGCGGGCTGGCCAGGGACCACAGGGTCGTCAGCAGGCCGAGGATTGCAAAGGCTGCGAAGAAACGCAGCAGGCCTGTCGGGATTTTACCGGTTGGCAGCGAAGGCAGTGAAGGCATGGTTCTCTCTGGGGCGGCGTCAGGGGTTCTAGCTCACTCTACAAGCTACGAGACGTCCGGCGGATGCGATCGGCAACTCGATCCACCGCCGGATTTTGCCGTCATGCTGACCGTGCGCGCCGTCGAGATGGACTTTGCAGGGTACTGGTCTAGACTGTCTTGGTGTCACTGAGCCAGGACGGTGCGGACAAATCAACGAGTACGGGCGGTATTTTCACATCATGAGGGATAGTTCCATGAGTCTGGTCCGCCGCATCCAACACTTCGTCCGTAATGGTCACCTCGTAAAATTTCTTGCGGTGGGCGCCGCGTCCTTTGCTATCGACCTGGGTCTGCTCGCTTTGCTCCACGAGGGCGCCGGCGTCGACTTGTGGATCGCTACGCCGATCGCGTTCCTGAGCAGCCTGGTCTTCAACTTCCTGGTCCAGCGAAAATTCACCTTCCAGTCGGATGAGCGGGCCCACGTCAGCTTCCTTAAATACGGCGCGCTGGTGGTGTTCAATGTGGTCGCAACCGACGTGATCGTCAATATGATTGCAGGCACCGGACAGTCCTACGCCATCGGCAAGGTGATTGCGACCGTTGCCACCACCGGCTGGAACTTCCTGTTGTACAAGCACTGGATCTTCAAGTCCGCCCCCGTGGCCGACGAGCATGTTGATGTAACGGCCGTGGGCACCCCCAGCGCCGGTCACCGCGGTGATGAATAAGCGGCGGTGATCCGGGCTTCTCGGCAAGCCCCTCAAGGCGTCTCCCGGAGCGCGCACAAGGCGTCTCCCGGGGCGCGCACACCCCAGCGGCCAAGGTCGGGGCGGACCCTGCTCTGCCTGTGAATCGCCAACAACTCATGAACGGTTGAGCCCCCCAGCGCCAGGCGCTGGGGGGCTCAGTGGTTCAGGCGTGCCGGGAGGGTTTCTCGGGCACGTCCCCAGGCTCGTCCCGGGGTGGGCTGTCCACCGTCGGGCGGCGGATCCGTCCCGCGAAGTTGGGTAACCGGGCGAGGGAGTAACCCGGGAAGAAGTAGGCGTAGGCCGCTGAGGCCCCGAGATAGATCAGAATGGCGTACACCACGGCCAGCAAGATCCAGCCGAACGGCGGCTGCCAATCGGGGCGCGTGAGCATGACCTGCCAGTTCCCGGAATCCTTCAGGCCGACCACAAAACGGCGGAGTACGTACACAAAGGTGTAGATATGCGCGACGGCGGCGGCGGCCACCAGCACCCGTGCGACGCCCCTGAAACTCGGCGCCGGGTCGAAGCGGCGGAATCGCACGGCCATGCCCGCGGAGATCATCGCGATCATGAACAGCGGCAGGTTGTAGCGCCCCTGCCAGATATACCCCACGGAGCCAATCAGGCCGGCCTGCACCACGGCCGGGACTATTGCAAGGGCGCCGGCGGCGATCCAGAACCCCACCGCATTCCGCCGGGGCCGCGCCGTGAACGGAACCAGCAGCGCCAGCATCAGGAGCATGCTCCAGAACTGGATGACGGCCTGCGGGGCCGGGACCTCGAGCCAGCCCATGACGCCGATGTACTGGGGCACGAAATCAAAGGCGCGGTCGATCATGGTGAGGAACGCCTGGTGGGGCCGCACACCGGCAACGAGGTTTGTGATGCCCTCCGGAGCTGCGGCTGTTGAACCCGGCGCAAAGAGCATCAGGACAATCCAGAGAAGCCCGAGTCCCACCCCCACCAGCATGACGCCGGCGGTGATCAGCACCGTGCGGTTGTGGAACAACTTGCCGAGGCTGCGGAATCCGTAGAAAGCGACCGCAACGACAAACGCGATCAAAAGCCACACGAGTGAAACGTTCCGGGTGTTCGCCAGCACCACAACGGAGATACCCACGGTGGCAATCGCCGGCTTCACCTGTCCTAGCCGGCTCGAACTCTCCAAACACACCAGGAGCCCGCAAAACGCCGCCATGGTGGCTGCCACTTCCAGCGAATTCGGATTGATGCCCGAGGACAGAAACAGCACCATTGGGGTGATGGCGACGGCGGCGGCGGCAAGCGGCCATTTGGGGTTCCTGAGCTTCGTCAGGGCGGTCATTCCGGCGGCCAGGAACGCGGTGCACAGGAGCGCGCTGGCGATTCGCATGCCGATAATGGCGGGGGCACCGGTCAGGAAGAGGCTGGGGAGACCGACAAGCCAGTAGTACATGGGATTGTAAAGGCCGGCCGACGTGACGCCGATGGTGAGGTAGTTGTCGTCCATGGGCACGGCCGGGGCGCAGGCTGCCGTGACGTCGCGCTTGAAGGCCGTGCAGGTCTGGGCCGAGAGGTTCGCAATGTAGGAGGGAACCTGAACGTGCACGCCGTGCCCGAAGGACTGGCCCTCCTGTACCGTGAACTGCCCGCGGGCCACGGCGGCCGCCTTGATGGTGTGCGAGGGCTCGTCGGGGTAAGCCATCAGCGGGGTGGCCAGCGACCAGAGGGAGGCGAGCAACCACAGCAGCGCAAAGGTGCGGAAGAACGGCCTGAGGGGATGCCTTTCACGCCCCGGGGCGGGACGCCTGAGCCAACGGTGCGGTCTGGACTCGGTCCTATCGGTGGTCATCATGCTCCGCTTTGATTGTTCCAACTGCTGCTCGGGACCGCTCCAGGGCCGCAACGCTCGGCGAGCCGACCTGGGCGAAATACGTCGAATTGGCCTGGCCGCCCTCGCCGGTGACGTATTCGGCCCATGACCTGACCAAACGTGCGAGGGCAGGATTTTTGTAATCATGGCAAAACGCCTGGTAGCCGACGAATCCCAGGGAATAGCCCGGGGCCCGGCCGGCCTGCAGGGCCAGTTGGACGCCGCCGCCGGGAGCTTCGCTGACGATGCCGTGGTCCACCGCGACTGCCAGTGCGTCGTCGGTGACCTTGATGAACTCGTCCCCGAACTTCAGCGTCGCGGTCGAGAACCGCGTGCCAATCGATGCACGGTCCATAAACGCGATTGCGCCGGCGGTGTTGTCCACCTTGGTGGCCACGTCGGAGTACCTCTCGACCGACTGGCCTGCAGTGGTGTCGGGCCACCGCCGCGTCACCGGGGGATACGCCGCCGCTTCCGGGTCCGATTTGAAGTACTCGCCGACCGCTTGGGTCAGCCCGGACTCCGCTTTGGCCCAGATCGGCACTATGTCCTTGGCCGGCAGATCGGTGCCCGGGTTCAGCTCCTTGATTCGGCGGTCATCCCAGCGGGTGATCCTGCCCTGGAAAATCGCGGCCAACAGGGACTGGTCCAGGCGGACGTTACGCAGCCCGGAAACGTTGTAGGCGACACCTACGGCTGTCACCGATGTGGGTACTGCAAACGCACCCTCGGGCCCGCAGCTTGCCTTGGACAGTTCCCAGTCACCGGCCGTCAGTTGTGAGTCCAGGCTGGCAAAGTGAGCCATGCCTCGAAACAAGGCGTCCCGGCCGCTCGCGTCGCCGTCCGGAGAGAACCGCAGGGAGGTCTGGGGATTATCTTTCGACCAGCCTTGCTGCCACGCGGAAATCGGGGAGAGCTGACTGACGCTGCCGATCGCGGTGAGGGACCCTGTGACTCCGGAGCCGTATTGGGCAGCACTGCATGAGGTGAGTCCCACGGTGCTCAGCAAGGCCAGCAGGACAAGGGCGTGCCTGCGAGGCTTACAGCGCATCCCGTCGTTCTCCTTCGTCTAGAACCGCGACGCCGACAGTTCGGCCCGTCTCAACCTTAGCCGCAGTCGTCGTCGCCCCCTCAGCCCGGGCGACGGCAGGCGCGCGGACCGGCTGCTGAGGTGAGAGCGCCGTCGTGGGCATTCCTGGCCCAGACCCCACCGTCCGGAAGAGCGCTCGATAGATGAGAACGGCGCCGGCGGTAAGCGTGATGAGATAGGCGGCTGACAGTGTCGGCCAGCCGAGGGGCGGCTGCCACGCCGCGTCCCACATCTCGCTCCAGTTGGTGTGCTCGGCGAAGATCCCCACCGTATACCTTCGGAGGGTGTGGATAAACGCGTAGAACTGGGCAGCGACCACGGCGCCCAAGGCCCAGCGGGCAGCGGTCCTGCTGATGACTGAAACAGGGAAAGCACGGTCGCGCAGCGCGACGGCAGAGGCGATGACCAGCAAGGCAAGGAGCGCCAGCAGGTAGCGTCCCTGCCAGATGTAGCCAATTTCCTGGATGACCTGCGCTTGGAGGATCGCGGGGAGGAAGACAATCGAGACCACGATCAGCCCCAGCGCCCAGCGGCTGCGCCGCGACCGGGCCGTGAGTCCGGCGAGGAACACGGCTGCAATGGCGAAATGCCACAACATCTGCACACCCTTTGGAGCCGGCGTGTCCAGCCAGCCCATCAGCCCGATGTATCCCTCGGTATAACTGAAAGTGCGGTCCAGCATGGTGACGAAGGCTTGGTCGGGCGTGACTGCTGACGGGATGCCGCCGAGGCTTTTGAAGCTGTCTGCCACCAGGAGCCATCCGAGTCCGAGCGCACAACCCAGCCCGGCCAGCGCCGTCATGGCCAGGCCCAGCCTGGTCTTCACGGCGGACCAGAGCGGCCGCCATCCAAACATCATGACGGCGACGAGGACAGCGAGCGCGAGCCAGAGCAGGGACAGTGCACGCGTATTGGCCAGTGCGGCGGCGGATAGGCCAACAGCCCAAAGCGGACCCCGGACTTTGGAGAGATTGTGGGTGTTTTCCAGAACGACGGAAAGGCTTAGGAAGAGTGAAGCCGTCGTGGCGATTTCGAGCGAATTCGGATTGATCGAACCGGAGAGGAAGAGCACCATCGGTGTGAGGGCAACCACGCATCCGATGAGGGGCCACTGGGGATTCTTCATCCTCCGCGCTGCTGCGAAAGCCATGGTGAGGAAGACTGCCGAGATGAGCCCGCTGACTATCCGCATGGCATATAGCGCGGGTGCGCCGGACAGAATCCGTGACGGGGCCCCGACGGCGAGATAGTAGACCGGGTTGTAGTTGCCCGCCGAGGTCAGCGCCGGTGTCGGTGTCCGGTGGTCGGCGTTGACCTCCGGCGCACAATCGGCTGTCTTTCCCGGGTTGAAGCCGTAGCAGACCTGCAGCCCTAATTCGGCGAAGTACTGTGGCACCTGCACGAGGGCTGGATCCCCTTGCTTGCCGCTGGGTTGTCCCTGCAACTGTCCGCGAACCACCGCTGCGGCCTTGATGGCATGGGCGGGTTCATCGGGAACAGCCATGATTGGGGACGCCAGTGACCACAGGGTGGTGAGCGCGGCCAGGACAAGGAAGATTGAGACCACTGGCATCAGCGATGCCCGGGCCGGAATCAGACGGGGCAACCGGCCCGGAATCGTTGAGTGCATGATGATCCAAGCTATCACTTTCGGCGTCCGCGCCCGGACATGTCCGGCCGCGGGTTGACCGCAGTCGGGGCGTTACAAGCTGCCAGCAAAAGCCCTTCCCAGGTACCCCTGGCTGGGTTTCATTCCTGTGCCGGAGTAGCTCCAGAGTGAACCGTCGGGACGGCGCGCCACCAGGTCCGGAGCCGGATCGCCGTCGAGGTTCCAGCCGGCCACAACACGGTCGAAAATGTTCCAGCCGGTCCCGATCCGGCGGGACGGCGATAGCTTGCCTGTTCCGTCTCCGGCGTAGAACCACAGGGTCCCGTCGGGACGCCGGGCCAGGATGTCGTTATTGCCGTCGCTGTTGAAGTCGCCGACGCCGAAGAGTGCGTCGAAAACGTCCCAGCCGAACGCGCCTATCTTTACGCCGGGCAGGTAGCCGCCGCTACTGGCATTGACGACGCCCGTGCCGCGGTAGAGCCACAGTGAGCCGTCCTTGCCGCGGGCCAGAAGGTCGTTCTTACCGTCGCGGTCAAGGTCACCGGTCCCCATGATGATATTGAAGGCGTCCCAGCCGAACATGCCAATCTGGACTGCCGGAAGGTAACCGTTGCTGCCGGCATCCACACGGCCTGTCCCTGCGTAGAGCCACAGGCTGCCGTCGGGCTTGCGGGCCACAAGGTCGTTCTTGCCGTCGCCGTTGAAGTCGCCAACGGCCACGAGGGCATCGAAACCGTCCCAGCCGAAGTTGCCGATCTTACGGGCAGCGCCGTAGGCTCCCGTGCCCGTTCCGGGGTAGAACCAGAGGCTGCCGTCCCGCATGCGGGCGAGCAGGTCGGCCTTGCCGTCGCCGTTGAAGTCTTTGGTCCCCACGAGCATATCGAAGGCGTCCCAGCCGAAGTTTCCGATCTTCTGGGGGCTTTGATACCCCTGGTCCCGCATGGCGGTTCCGGCGTAGAAGTAGATGGAACCGTCGGGCTGGGTGCCAACGAAGTCGGCGAGGCCGTCGCCGTTGCCGTCGCCGGTGCCCACAATTTGATCGTAAATTCCCCAGCCGGTGCCGATCTGCTGAGGATTGATGAGGGTGGTATTCCCGGAGTTCGCGTAGAACCAGAGGGTACCGTCCGGTTTGCGCCCCACGAGGTCGCTGGTGCCGTTTCCGTCGAAGTCCTGAATGGCAGTCAGCTGGTCGAAGACCTCCCAGCCGAAGTCGATTTTCCGGCCGCTGCCGGTCTGTCCGTTGCCTTGGCCGGAGTAGAGGTACAGGCTCCCGTCGGCCGTCCGGGTGAGGAGGTCAGCCTTGCCGTCGCCATCGAAATCGCGGACGCCGAGGATGCTGGTGAAGGCATCCCAGCCAAAGTTCCCGATCTTGACGGCGCCACGGTAGCCCTCGCTCGATGCGGAAACGACTCCGGTGCCGGCGTAGAACCACAGGGAGCCGTCCAGCTTGCGGGCCACGATGTCGTTCCGGCCGTCGCCGTTGTAGTCGCCGACTCCCACCAGGCTGTCGTAAATCTCCCACCCGGTGCCGATTCTCCGGCTAACCGGGTAGCCCCCGGAACCGTCTCCGGAATGAAGCCAGAGCTCGCCGTTCGCCCTGCGCTGGATAAGGTCCGAGATTCCGTCGCCGTCGAAATCTCCGGGCGAAAAGACTTTCCGGGTGGGGTCGGTGCGCGGCGTTCCGGTGGCGAAACGCTGCAGGCCCGCGTAATCCCCGGCCCAGACGTTCTGGTCCCCGGCGAACTTTCCGGAGTCGGCGTACTGCCAGATGCTGTAGGTGGACCAGCTTGCCGGGATGGGTCCGGCATTGTCCGAGGGTGCGCTGGGGTAGGAAGCCAGCCACAGCGGGTTGTCGCCGAAGCCCAGGGGGTTTCCGACGCAGTCCTTCCACCAGTAGTTACCGGTGTAGATAACGGGCAGCCGGCCGGTCAGCGAGAGCATCGTGTTGCTGAAGTCCCTGGCCCAGGCGGTGAGCGCATCCGGAGACATGTCATAACAGATGTTGCCCTGATAGAAGCCGTTGATGGTCCGGCCTGCGTACGGGTTGCCCTCGAAATCCAGCACCGGCGGCATCGTGTAACCGTCCCCGGACCATCCACCGCCGCTCTGCACAAAGATTCGCGCCTGGTCGGCACCGGAAGACGCCGCAGGGTTGGCGTAGTGGTACGCGCCGCGGATGAGGCCTGCGGCCTGCGCCCCGGAGTATTGAGAGGCGAAGACGGGATTGGTGTAGTAGTTGCCTTCGGTCGCTTTGATGTAGGCGAACCGTGCTCCCAGGTTCCATTGCTGCCCCCAGTCGACGGAGGGCTGGTGTTCGCTGACGTCCAAGCCCGGGACGCCGAACGTTGGCTGCCATGTTCCCTGTGTTGTCAAGGTCCTGGCTGCGGTTCCCGTTGTGGCAGCGAGGCCCTGACCCATTTCCGCTCCGCCTCCGGCGGTTGCCTGGGCCATGGCCGTGCGGTAGTCCGGTGCGGCAGGGGTCGAGGTTGGCGCGGCGGTAGCCGGCGCCGCAGTGCCCTGGGGCGCAGCGGTGGTGGGCGCCGGTGCCGGTGTCGCGGTCTGCGTGGGCGTCGGTGCGGGCGGGGCGGCTGGCGTAGCTGTCACGGCGGCCGTTGGGGCCGGGGAAGGCTCGAGCGCCACAACCGGCGCCGGCACGGCAAATCCCGTCAGTACGGCGGCTGCCAGCAGCACGGCGCCGGCTTGCCGCACGTGATGGGGCTTGTAGTTGGCTTGGGTCCGCTTCATTTCCACTCCGGAACAGCGACGCACTCTGCAGCAGCGTCATAGGGGTCTCAGGTCACGGTCGGACTGCTGGTTGCCTGCCCGGCTGAGAGAACGTCTGACTTATCGCGCCCACCGTAGCACCGGCGCAAGAGTGAAACTAGAGTTTCGGATGTTACGGATGTGAACATTGTTATAACGGATTTTCCGGCTTTTCCACATGTGGCGCCACATACCCTTGTCGGGCGCGCCGGACGCGCTTAGTTTTAACCCCAGTTGCACTGCCCCAGGGGGAGGGGTAGCGGTCATGTTGGGGGCACCGTGGAAGCTGTGCGCATCGTCGAGGACGAGGTCCGCGAACTGATCCGCCGCCGCGGCCTGGATCCCCTTCGGCAGGCCGGCGAAGTCCGGCGCCTGGTGGAGGAGGCGATCAGCGACTACGACGAACGGGCCCTGCTGGCGCCGCTGCCTCCCATCGGATCCCTCGAAACGGCCCGCCGGTTTGTCTTCGACGCCGTCGCTGGCTTCGGACCGCTGCAGCCGCTGCTGGACGACCCCGCGATCGAGGAGGTCTGGCTAAACGCGCCCGACGAGATTTTTGTCGCCCGCAACGGTGAGTCGGAACTGACGTCCATCGCCCTGACCGAGCAGCAAGTCCGCGACCTCGTGGAGCGGATGCTCAAGAGCTCGGGCCGCCGGCTGGACATGTCCTCCCCGTTCGTCGACGCGGCGCTGCCCGACGGATCCCGCCTGCACGTTGTGATCCCCGACGTCACCCGGCGGCACTGGGCCATCAACATCCGTAAGTTCGTGGTCAAGGCCAGCCGGCTCGAGCACCTCGTGGAACTGGGGACGCTCACCCCGCAGTCGGCCCGGTTCCTCGGCGCTGCGGTGGCCAGCGGGCTGAACATCCTCGTTTCCGGGGCGACCCAGGCAGGCAAGACCACCATGCTGAACTGCCTCGCCGCCAGCATCGGCACCCGCGAGCGGGTGGTCACGGTGGAGGAGATCTTCGAACTGCAGTTCCCGCTCCGCGACGTCGTCGGGTTGCAGTGCCGGCAGCCGAACCTCGAGGGGGAGGGTGAAATCCCGTTGCGCCGCCTCGTGAAGGAGGCCCTGCGGATGCGGCCGGACCGGCTGGTCGTCGGCGAAGTGCGGGAGGCCGAGAGCCTGGACATGCTGATCGCCCTGAATTCCGGAATGCCGGGGATGTGCACGGTGCATGCGAACTCGGCCCACGACGCCGTCACGAAGATCTGCACCCTACCGTTGCTCGCGGGCGAGAACATTTCCAGTGCCTTCGTGGTTCCCACGGTGGCCTCCTGCATCGACCTGGTGGTCCACTGCAGCCGCCTGCCGAACGGGCGGCGGCAGGTCACGGAGATTCTCTCGCTGGGCCGCCGGGTGGAAAACGGCATCATCGAATCGTCCATGGTCTTCGACCTCTCCGACGGCCGGCTGCGGCCCCGTGCCAGCTCGATGCCGGCGGCGGAGAAATTTGCCCGCTCCGGGTACGACGTCGCGGCGCTGCTGGAGCCGCGCTGATGGCGCCGCTGCTGGGGGTGCTCGGGGGTGCCGGGCTGCTGCTGATCTGGTGGTCCGCCTGGGAACAGCCGCGGCCGGTCCGACGCAGGGAAAGAACCAGTCGGCTGGAGGACCTGCTGCAGGCGGCCGGCATTGAAAAAGTCAGCCGGCTAGGCCTGCTGGCGACATGCCTCGGCGTGGGTGCCTTCGTCACCTGCGTGTTCTTCGCGGCCACCCGGTCCTGGCCGATCTCCTGCTGCTTCGGCCTGTTCGGCGGCTGGCTGCCGCTGGGCCTCGTCAAGTGGCGGGCCCGAAAACGCTCGGCCGTGCTTGTGGCCCGACGTCGTCGACCACCTCCGCTCGGCGATCCGGGCGGGCCTGTCGCTGCCGGAGGCGCTGATCCAGCTGGGGGAGAAGGGGCCATCCGAGCTGCGCCCGCTGTTCCGCGACTTTGGCGCCGACTACCGCTCCTCCGGCCAGTTCGACCCGGCCCTGAGCCGGCTGAGGGAACGGCTGGCGGATCCGGTGGCCGACCGCATCGTCGAGGCGCTCCGGCTGACCCGGGAGGTGGGCGGATCAGACCTCGGCCGATTGCTGGGCACCCTCGCGGAGTTCCTGCGCGAGAACGCGCGCACCCGGAGCGAACTGGAGGCCCGGCAGTCGTGGACTGTCAACGCCGCACGGCTCGCCGTCGCCGCGCCGTGGATCGTCCTGGTGCTCCTGGCCAGCCGGCCCGAAGCGGTGGCAGCCTACAACTCGCCCGTTGGGGCCGCGGTGTTGCTCGGCGGACTCCTGGTGTCCGTGGTTTCCTATGCCGTTATGCTCCGGATCGGCGCCCTGCCGCAGGACGAACGGGTCCTTCGGTGAGCGGCCTGATGGCGGGCGCGGTGGCCTGCGGCGTCGTCCTGGGCGGCGGACTCTGGCTGTTTCTGGTGCGGCTGCCGTTCCTGCGGCCCGTCAGCTTCGCTGAGCGCATCGGACCGCAGCTCAGGTCCCACAACGTGGAATCGCGGCTGCTGCGTCCGGCACCGGGCAATGTGACGCCTTTCGGCCCGCTGGAAAGGATCCTCCGCCCGGTCATCCGTGACGGGATCCGTGCCCTAAGCAGGCTGAACCCTGGCTCGTCGGCGCTGAACCGCAGGCTTGCCCGGGCCGGAAGCAGCAAGTCCTCAGTTGATTTCCGCGCGGAGCAGCTGCTCTGGGCGGCCGGCGGATTTGTGGCGGCCGCGGCGATGGTGCTGCTGGTCGGAGCGGCCGGCCGCTTCAACCCCCTGTTCGCGGTGCTGATTGTCGTCGGTACCGGCCTCGCCGGGTTCCTGCTCCGCGACTACGTCCTGGGCGGCCAGGTCAGGAAGCGCGAAGCCCGCATGATGGCGGAGTTCCCCAGCGTGGCCGAGCTGATGGCCCTGGCCGTCAGCGCGGGGGAGAGCGCCACAGGCGCCCTGGACCGGGTCTGCCGCAGAACGCAGGGGGAGCTGTCGAAGGAGTTTTCCCGCGTACTCGCCGATACCAGGGCCGGCAAGCCGCTGGCGGAGGCCCTGCAGGAGTTCTCGTCCCGCACCGAGCTGGGGCCGCTGGTCCGCTTTGTTGACGGGCTGATCGTGGCAGTCGAACGCGGGACACCGCTGGCGGACGTCCTCCGCGCCCAGGCCCAGGACGTGCGGGACACGGCCAAGCGCGAGCTGATGGAGTCCGCCGGCCGTAAGGAAATCGGCATGATGGTGCCACTCGTTAGCTGCTAGTAGTACTCTCTGAGCATGGGCAACTCAGCTGTTTACGTTCGCCAGTCCGAGGACAAGTCCGGCCATGAGGCAGCGGTGCAACGGCAGGAATCGGATTGCCGCTTGCTGGCCCAAGCCAAGGGCTGGGATGCCCCGACGCTCTATGCCGACAATTCCATTTCCGCCACCAGCGGCAAGCCGCGCCCGGCGTTCGAGAAGTTACTACGCGACATTGAGAGCGGTGCAATCGATTCCCTGGTCGTCTGGCATCTCGACCGGCTTACGCGGTCGATGAAAGACCTATCCCGGATCATCGAGGCCGGGCAAAAACACCGCGTGAACATTTCTTGTGTCCACGGCGTCTCACTCGACCTCGGCGACCCTACGGGTGTGGCTGTGGCTCAAATCCTGACCGCCATTGCCGGGATGGAAACCAGCCACAAAGGCAACCGCCAGAAGGCGGCGAACCGTCAACGTGCCGACGCTGGAGAAGCGTTCTGGTCGCGCCGTCCATTTGGGTACGACCGCAAGGACGGCCATGTGTTCACCGTTCCGGAGGAAGCCGCTGCGATCCGGGAAGCCGCCGAGATGGTCTTGTCCGGCTCAACACTTTCGAGCGTTGTGCGCCAATGGAACGCGGCCGGGCTAACCACCACCACGAAGGAGAAAGGCCGTTGGGGGGTCACGCAACTACGGCGGCTCCTCATCAATCCCCGATATGCTGGGCGACGAATTTACAACGGCGACGACAAAGGCGCCGGTAAATGGGATGCAATCTTGGATGAGGAAACGTCCCGGCGGCTAGAGGAAATGCTCACGGACCCGCGACGCCGCACCGCGCCCGACGACTTGAACTCGAAGTATCTGCTTTCGGGCATTGTTGTTTGCGGCAAATGCGGCTCCAAGATGTTTGCGGCACCAGTGGCCGCACCTGGCGGTGGCAAACGCATGGTCTATCGGTGCTTCGGCGGGTACTGCATGCAACGGAGCCTGGGCGACATAGACGAGCTGGTTACGGGCGTCATCATCGGCGTTTTGTCACGCCCGGACGCTGCGCGGTTGTTCGCAACCGGCGACACCACCGCCGAGCTGCGGCGCAAGGCCACGGACCTACGCGACCGGCGCGACGCGCTCGCGTCCCTGCTGGCCGATGGGCTGCTGTCTGCCGCCGCCGTCCGGGAACAATCGGGCAAACTGGGGAGGGCCCTCGCCGACGTTGAGGCCGCGATCGCGTCATCCACGGGCCTGAATCCAGCGGCCGCCGTTGTGGGCGCTGACGACGTTGGCAAGGCGTGGGACGGGCTGCCACTGGGGACCCAGCGGCAGATCATTCGGGCGCTGATGACGGTTACGGTTATGCCAGCAGGGAAAGGCGTCCGGTTCGATCCAGAGCAAATTCAGATCGAATGGAAACAGTGACACCTACGTGCCATTTACCCGATCTAATTGGCGCGTAGGTGTCAAATGCTCTGGGCAAAGAGATTTTATTGCTAGTGTCTTTTCGCGCATATGCTTGTAGCACAAGGTGAGATAGCCAGCCGAGTTCCGATTGATAGACGAGTTCCGTGCCGCCACATTCCGCGTTGAAGTGGACAAGCTTGCTCCCTATGTAGACAAATTCACTTGTTTGCCAAGGGGTTTTACATGTCTGTTGACGATAAAAAAGTCCGTGTGGCCCGTTCCCGTCTGGGAACGGTAACGAGGTTCGGCACACCCGACGAAGCGGTGGACGCACGCCGTGTCCTTGCGGAGGCCAAGATCGCACGGTACGTCCGCGAGGTTCTAGCCACCGCACCTGAGCTCTCGGAAGATCAGCTCGACCGTCTCTCCGCGCTCCTGCATCCGGCGGACTAGCCATCATGGAAGCGAAACCGGTCAACCCAGGGCCGCCGAACATTCCGGCCGCCGCCGTAATCGCGGAGTTACAGCGATACGCGGCCTTCGTCGGACTCGTCCTCACCGCCCGCTGTGTCAACTGCGGCCGTCCTCTCTTCGCCGCTGCATCCGTCCATGACCGCATCGGCCCGACCTGCCGTGCTGCACGAAAGCAGGTGCGGACATGACGTGGCCCCGCATTTCCGACGACTACTCCGACGATTGCTGGAAGCTTTCCGACGCTGCGTTCCGCCTCCACACGGAGGCGCTGGTTTGGAACGCCCGGAAGCTACTCGATTGCAGCATTCCCAAATCGGACCTTCCCAGGTTCGCCAAACACCCGGAGGCGGTGGGCGAACTGGTCAAGATTGGATTCTGGTCTGACTTCGGCGATCACTACGTCATCCTCCATCACGCCAGGTATCAACGAACGAGCGCGGAGGCAATGGCGATCCAACAACGGAATCGGGAAAATGGCGCGAAGCCGAAGCGCGGACGGAATCCGAACACGCGGGAACGCTGGAATCCAACCGGCGGCACGGAAACACAGCTGGAAACCCAGGCGGGAACCCAGATGGGAACCCAGATGGGAAGCCAGATGGAAACCCAAGGGCTTTCTGCCCCAAAAAAGCTCCAATCGGCCGATGACGGCAAAAAGCCCGGAAACCCGGCATTCGGAATCCCAACTGGGAACCCACCTGGGAACCCAGAGGGTCTGGTCCATAGAGGAGAAGGATCTGTTCCCCCAGAACTGCGAACGGGGATAGACACCCTCGACCCGGACATGTGGCCCACCGATGACGTTGGCATCCAGTATCGGGAAAAGTGCGAGGAGTCGAATGCGATGACGGTTGAGGCGTTAGTCGCAGTGTCGAAGATGACGCCGGATCGTGCGCGGCGCGTGCTGGTGGCCGCATACCCGGGGAGGCGGTTCTAGTGGCTCCGGGCTGGGAGGAGTTGCCGTTGCCGTGTTCGGTCCCGGATTGTCCAGGGTTCACGAACGCCGCTGGCGTCTATTGCGAACGGTGTGACACGGGGGGCATCGCGGGCTGGTCACGGACGCGGGACGATGCCTGGCTGGCATACGTCGATTGCTACGGTATCCGGCTTATCCCGTTGCCGCAGGGCATGAACTACGACGGCGCACGCGGATTGTTCGCGGGGGCGAAAGCCATTGCGGACGGGGGATCAACATGAAGAACCGACGGCCGTCCCTTGCGTCGCGGGCCGCTCACTCCTTGACACGGGCACCCGAGCGGCGTTGCCCTTGGCTGACCTCGCCGTCAACGGCGCACCGCTCGGCAAATGCAAGGCAGCAACGATGAATCCGAAATCGATGCAGAACGGGCGTCTGACGGCACAAGAAACCCCGAACGGGGTCGGCCCGGCACTGACAGACCAGCCCGGGACAAAGCGGGCCGCAGAACGCGACGGGACATCCGGAGCGTTCCGTACCCGCCGGGCGCACCGGGCACGCACCCACCGATGGTCCCCGGCCGAGGACATCGACCACGGCGACCGCTAGAGAACCAAACCGCAACACCAACGAAAGGAGCGCAGGACAAATGAAGACCAAGCATGTGATCGAGGACCTAATCGAGTTGACCCGTATGGCGGGCGGCCCGGTAGCCGACCCGATCATGTTCGAGGCACGTTTGCCCCAGAGCTTGCCCGAGGCCCAGGCGTACGTCACCGTCGCCTGCGCCATCATTCAGTTCCTCACATCCGGGCCGAACCAAGACGCTGTTCTCCGCGCGATCGTGGAACAGGCAAACGGGATCACCACGACCATCCCCGACGCCCCGCCCGACGACGGGCAGTTCCCGGAACGCTAAGGCACACATCGGCACGGCCACCGGTTTTTTAAGGTGGCACCCGGGCCTAATGACCGCGCCCTCTACGGAAATTTCCGTCCGGGGGAATCAGGAGCAAACTACGCGTTTGGAGGTTACGCGATGGCACCTATAGAGCCGGACAAGCCGGTGATCATCGTACGGACGCACGGGCCGTCCGGTTATCGGCAGGGTTGCCGGTGTGCGGTGTGTGTGGACGGCGAACGGGCGCGGCACGGGCGGGGCGCCCCGCCGTCGCCGGTCCCGGAGCCGGGATCGAAGAAGGGACCGGTGGGGACGATGCTGCGGCAGACCCGGAAGCTGATCCGGTCCATGGATCTGCCTGGCACCCCGGCGGTAGAACTGCTCAAGTCCCAGGCGGTTGAGGGGGCGCGGGCGTTGGACGCGGCGCTCGCTGCCGGGCGGCCGCTGTCTGCGGCCCTCCGGATGCATGGGGAGGCGGTGAAGGCGTTGAAGGCTTCGGAGGTGCCGCCACCGCCGCCGGAGCCGGAAGACCCGGTCGGGCCGGTCGCGGACGCGGACGACATGGACCTCTGGTTGGCGGCGATCCACGGGCCGTCTGTGACGTGCCAGCCGGGCTTCCCGGCGGTCCGGCCGGGGAGGTGTGACCGGTGCGACGCGGCGCCGATGGCGCGGGCCATGTACGGGCGCCGCCACCCGGAGCGGCCGGGGCACGAGTTTGGTATGAGCCGGGAGGAATGCGCTTGCGCGCGGTGTGCCGCCGAGTTGGCAATCGTGCGGGAGTCGATGGGCAAGATCTGAAACCGGTTCATTGCTTAGGTGTTTCCGCCGACGTACGTTTGAGCGAGCGAGCACCACAGACCGCGAAGGGCCGGGCGAAACCCACCTGACGCGAAGGAGTGGGCGAGCGTGAGCGGCCGGGCGAAACCCACCGCCGAATGCAGTAGGGACGGGGAAACCTCCGCCGCCGGGCCGTGAAGAGCACCCGGCAATATAGCGTCACTGGGCGCGGCGTCGAGGCGTGTACCGACCAGCACCCCAATCAGATTCCGCACGGGCGGTTTAGGCGCCGTGCGGCTATTCCAAAGAGAGGCCGTGGACATCATGGCAAGCGAGATGAAGAAGATGCTCTGGGAGGAGCTGGACAACAACCGGGCGGCGTATTCGCGAATCCTGGACCGGGCCGAGGCCGAGAAGCGGGAACACCTCACGGACGAGGAGACGCGGGAGCTCGACGAATTGCGGGACGTGGCGAAGGTCATCGAGGCGCAGATGCGGAAGGCCGACAAGTTCGAGGAGGAGTCGGCGGCGGCGGAGGCGGCGATGGGCCGGCTTCATCGCGGCGCCGGGGCCGATGCCCGTGGCGGCGACTTCGTGTATGAGGCGACGGGGGAGCGGGCGGCGCTCCGTGCGGGTGAGTCGTTCCGGTCCCACCCGATGGTTTCCGGGCACCGGGAGCCGAATGAGGACCACGCGGTCAGCCAGTACGGGAATCTGGGAAACATGGTCCGGGCGCTGACGACCTCGGGTGGCGCGGCCGTCGTGCCGACCATCTGGTCCGCGCAGCTGATCGATCTGGCCCGGAACAAGTCGGCGGTCATGCAGGCCGGGGCCTCCGTCATTCCGATGGACGCGGGCGTGGTGAAGATCGGGCGCCTGGCAGGCGATCCTACGGCGGCGTTCCGCGCCGAAGGTTCCGCGATCACCCCGTCCGATCCGACGTTCGACAACGTGACGCTGACGGCGACAACCCAAAGCGTCCTGGTCATTGGATCGATGGAATGGTTCCAGGACGCGAACAACGCTGATCAGATCGTGAAGGACGCGATCAGCAAGGCAATGGCCCAGCGGCTCGACCTCGCGGCCCTGTACGGCGGCATCACTACCGGCGCCGGTTCAATCAACCTGCCCACCCCGCCGAACCCGCGCGGCGTCCTTGCGGCGCTGAACGCGGTCCTGCCCGCCAACGTGCTAGGCGCCGCCGCGAACGGCACCACGCAAACGGCGGCCACCTACTTCGGGGAAGTCCTGGACACCATCTACAAGGTTCGGTACGGCAATGAGGAACCTACCGGGCTGATCTGGAACGCGAAGCTGAGCCGCCAGTACGCGGGCGCGAACGACACCACGGGGCAGCCGTTGCGGCTCCCGGCCGACGTTGAGGCGTTGCCTCGTTTGATGAGCAACCAGGTTCCGTCCTACACCCAGGGCACGATGACCGGCCGGGCCACGGATCTTTTCGCGGGCGACTGGTCCCAGCTCCTGATTGGCCAGCGGCTTCCGATCACCATTCAGGTGTTGACCGAGAAGTACGCGGACACGGGCCAGATCGGCATCGTCGCGCACTGGCGCGGCGACGTTCAGCCGGCCCGTCCGGCGGCGTTCGCGGTCTACCGCGCGATCCAGGGGGCCGTGTGATGAGCCGGGGGAGCGAGGAACTAGAGGGCATGGGAATGGACCGGGACGAGGCCGAGTCGGTCGCGGTCCGCGAGTACGGGTCGGGTCTGACGACGGGCGGCGGCGCCGACCGCATCTCTGCCGGGTTCCTCCACACGGTCCACCCGGACACCGGAAACGACGTTGTCTTCGTGCCGGGCGAGGCCCTGCCGGATTGGGCCGTCGCGGTGCAGACCGAGCAGGTTGCCGCGCGCATGCGCCCACGCGCGGCAACCGAACAGCAAGAGGCCGCCAAGGGGCGGAAGTCCATCAAGTCCGCCGAAGCCGGGGCGCCCTCGTAAGAGGCATGGCGTAAACGTCACCGCCTCCCGGCTTTTCCCTGACGGACGGCGGATCGATGGTAGCGACGCTTTTCCACTTCTTTCTCGCCGCCACCAGCGCCACGAAAGGAAGTCCCACACCGCTCGTTTGAAGTGGCGTGGGACTTCCTCCGTCCGGAGCTAACTAAGGTCAAGCCCACCGACGCGGCTATGCAGCGCGACTCAATTACCCGCTCGGGGTCGGAACGATCAGGAGGGCTGGCCAGTTTGGGCAAGCGCATCAAGCCGTTCGTAGACTCGCATTTGAGAGGGCACCGCGACATCTTCGGTCCATGCGTGCTCGGGCTCATCTCTCACCAACAGCCGCGAGCCGTCCCGCGCAAAAAACCGGAGATCGCCATTAAACACGTAGGTGTCCTGAACATTCATGCCGAGGTCTCGAACCCAGAAACTGAAGTTAAACAGCCACGATCGAACGTCGTTTATCTCTTCCTCTGTCGCGAGCTCCGCCTGCGGCGACCAGCGCCGTTCCCAAATGAACTTTTCAGTCTCGTGGGGTGCCACAATAATCTCTCGTCCTTGGGGGTGGTTCTCAAGCTCCCCGGAGGCAAGATCAATGATACTCAGCCGAGCGATTTGATCCGAGACATTCCTGAAACTAATTGCTAGTCTCTGCCGGAAGTGAATTTCCCGTTGTTCCTCCTCGCTATAGCTTTCGCTTAGGGTGGCATACGCATAGGCGCCCGAGGGCATCAATTTGTAAACGGTCAGGGGAGACATCCGACTCAGCTTGGCGGTCGCTAAAATGACGGGAGCGAGCCGGTCCAATTTAGCCTCGGCGAAGTTCCTGTAAGCTTCGTCCGCTTCTTGTCGTTGCCTTGCAGCCACACTCTGGGCAAGCAGAGCTTCACCATGTGCGAGGTCCAGGGAAGTTCTGCCAATGGCCACTTGCTCGTCCGAAGCCTCAGCTTGCTTCTTGGTCCACTTTGCGGCTTGGCCTGCAAAGTATCCGGCGGTGATCGCTGCTAGAAGAGTCAGAACCGACGTAACCGCCACTATCCAGTTGGGAACTCCCTGCCACCAAATGTCTGTCATTTTTTGACCGTACTTTATGCGTATACCAGTGCCCGTGCGGGACACGCGGGGCCATCCCCATCTCCGGCCACCCAGTAATCGGACGTAGTTGCCACAAATCACAGGGGTTATGCCGGTAGATTTTGACCCATGATTGATCTTGATGCGCTGGCGGCGTACCTGCAGGGGTTCTGGCTTTGGCTGATAGACAGCAGTCCCGCCTTGGGTGTCCTGGTGGCCGCTGGCTCCGCGATTATTGCGCTCCGCGCAATCCTCCAAGCAGCCAAGGATAGCGACCATCGCACCCGGCCCGTAGTAGCTGCCGAATTTCAGTTGAGCCGCGAGAGCGACAGCAGCATGGATCTGGTTATCCGGAACTACGGATTGTCCATGGCTAGGGATCTGAGCGTCACGTTTGACCGACCGGTCACCAGCACTTCCGGCGACGGCGAAGACAAAGGCGGGGGCATTGCGATCAGGAATCGCTACGAGGGCCGTACCTTCTCAGTGTTGAGTCCCGGGCAAGAGTTTAGGAACACATGGTGGTTGGGGACGTCCCGCGCCGGTCACGACAGACTCGTCAACCATCACGATACTCCCGACGAGGTGATCGTCACCGTTGCCTATTCAGACCTCAAAGGCAAGCGGTACAGCGATCCATTCACCCTTCACGTGGACTCTTTTCTTTTTGCTTCTTCAGCGGTTTCCAGCACGTCCGTTAGGGGGCGTCTTGGGCAAATAAGCAGTGCGCTTCTGGGTGTGAAGGACAATAGCAAGCGCATGGCGGATCTTGCCGCCGAACACCTGAGGGAGGACCGCCATCCGTCGTTTCCCACCGGCGAGACAATAACGAATGGACCGGCCACCATGACGAGTGCAAGCATTCCACAGATTCCGATCTTCGCAGACACGAAGCCGAACCTGCCCAGAAGGAGCGACAAGGAGCTAGATAAGTGAGTCGAAAACCACCGACAGAAATGGACCGACTCATTCTTTTCGTGGAGTTAGCCGACCATTATCTCAAGGCGTGTGATGAATTGCCGCTCGAGACCGGTGTGAGTATCTCCATGTCCGAAGAGGTTCCTCTGGCTTTGGAGTTGCGCCTGATGCTACTGCGCAAGTTCGTTGAACAGGATCGTGACGGCGACGGTAACGTACACCTTCGCCGCGTTGCTTCCGCCTTCGGGGAATGCTTCGTCGGGAGCTCCCCGGTTTACCAGGAAAATTTGACCCTGTACGCCGCCGAAGTGGGCAGAGTGCTAGAGGGGAAAACCGGCATGGTGGCCAATGGCGTCCAAGATGAAAAGTATGGCATCTTCTACGACGCCTTATACGGCCGGCTGATGCACGCCGACTGGGGCCGCAATAGTGCAAATTTGGGCCGTGCTGGGTTCATCATGAGAGCGGCACTAACGGACATATACCTGCACCTGGACGGGCTCGTTCGTGAGGCTCACTTCTCGATAACTTCAGCTCTGGAGCAGGGGCAGTTGCGGCCGAGGCGCTAACGTCTCAGTCAGCGGCCTGAAAACAGCGCCAACCTTTGGAGTTCGCCCGTCCGTCGGGATGATCTTCTCATCCGGCGGCGGAACACACCGGGAGACGGTCTCGGTAGGAAATCAGTGATTGGCTGGACTCCCGCACATTGTGAGGAGCCCGCTGTACGCGGCATAGAAATTGTTCCACTCGGAGTCCGGTAGCTTCCCGTTGGGCGAGTCGATGGTGGCTTGGTCGCTTCTGACCATGCCCTTGAAAGCGTCGCCCAGCCGCCCGTCGATTCGCGTGCTGAAATCTCGGTAGTAGTTGATGGTGTACTTAGCCGTCACCAACTCGTTGTCTTTGGGGCTGTTGAAGACCATTTCTCGCCAGGCTTTGCACGCCTGACTGGTAGTCATGGGTTCGGGGACACACGACACTAACGTCCCAGCAAGGGCCGTCGAGCTAATGAGTGCCGCCAAAAACCGTTTCATATTGCCAACCGTTCCGCTTTTTGCCCCGATCCTACCTGCAGGCCCTCGTAATGGTGCAGAGGCAGCAGTAGGCGGCCTCCGAGAGCAACGTATTTCCCGCAAACGTGCAGAAACGGTAGTGCTGCACGAGCGGGGTGCCGCTAGTCTTCGGCGTGCTGCCGCTGACGGTGGTGTTCGCCGTCTTCCCGGGCCTGGCGGCCGTCAGCCTGGGGCTTTGAGCCGGGCGCAGTGATCAAAGTAGAGACAAAGGGGTAGCTATGAAGACGATGGGTATTCGCACGCTGTTGTTGGTCCGCCTGGCGGGCGTGCTGTTGTGGCGCCCCGGCGCCGCCGGGACGCCTGGCCGGCCGCACCCTGCCAGAGCGCGGAGCGTGGACCCGCGCGAGCGAGGGGACGTGCCCGGCTGGGTGATGATCACCCTGATGTCTGCCGTGCTCGTCGCCGCGCTGCTGGCGCTCGCCGGCCCGGCGCTGGAGGGGCTCTTCAACCAGGCGATGCAAAAAGTCGGGCAGTAGGCGGTGGAGGCAGGTGGCCAACGCGGCTCGGCGGTGGTGGACTTCGTCCTGGTCGGGGCCCTGCTCACGCTGTTCTTCCTCGCGATCGTGCAGCTTGCCCTCGTGCTCCACGTCCGGAACACGCTGATCGACGCCGCCGCCTCGGGGGCCCGGTACGGCACCCTGGCCGACCGCACAGCGGTCGACGCACGGGACCGCACCACCGAGCTGATCGGCGTCGCCCTCACCCCGGAGTTTGCCCGGGATGTCAGCACCGCGGAGACCAGTTACGCCGGCATCCGCACCCTGGAGGTGACCATCCGGGCCCCGCTGCCCGTGATCGGCCTGATCGGCCCCCGCGAGCTGCTGGAGGTGAAGGGCCATGCCGCCATCCAGCCCTGACGGCGGCGACCCCGAGCGGGGGAGCGCCGTCATCGAATTCACCTTCCTCTGCCTCCTGCTGATGGTGCCGGTGGTCTACTTCATCATCACAGTGGGCCAGCTCCAGGGCGGCTCCTTCGCCGTGGTGGGCGCCGCGGACCAGGCGGCGAAGGTCTTTGTCGCCCAGCCCGACGCGGCGAGCGGCCGGGCCGCCGCCGAGCAGGCCGTGCAGTTGGCGCTCGCCGACTATGGCCACCCGGCCGAAAATGCCAGCCTGGAAACCAGCTGCGACCCGGCCGGCTGCACGGCACCCGGGTCCGCGGTCACCGTCACCGTCCGCCTCACCGTGCGGCTGCCCTTCGTGCCGTTCAGCGATGTGCTCAAGCTCGACGCCGGGCAGCTGAGCGCCTCGGCAACCCAGCTCGTCGGGCGGTTCCGGTGACCCCGCCGCCGGCCCGGGTCAGCGGGGACCTCCGCCGCGGCGAGGACGGCCAGCTGATGGTGCTGATCATCGGTTACGTGCTGCTGGCCCTGCTCGTCACCTCCGCGGTCGCGGGGGCCTCCAGCGTCTATATCGAACACAAGAAACTGCTGTCCCTCGCGGATGGGGCGTCCGTGGCCGCCGCGGACAGCTTCACCCTGGGCCAGCTGGAAAGCTCCACCGGCAGCCCCACCGCTGTCCTCAGCGCCGCCAGGGTCCGCAGCACCGCCGCCGACTACCTGAACCGTACCGGAGCCTTCGGCCGGTTCAGCGGCCTCGAAGTCGGCCCGGCCACAGGCAGCCCGGACGGGTCCACCGCCGTCGTGGTCCTCAGCGCCGCCGTGCACCCGCCGATCGTCAACTTCCTGGTCCCGGACGGGGTCCGGATCGAGGCGACGTCGACGGCGCGATCCCGGCTGACGCGCTGACGCGCAACCGGGGTAGGCTTGAAAAACCATGGCAAACATTGATTTTCCCGCAGAAATCCGCGCGCTCCGCGCCACCTACGCCTCCATCGAGAACGTTTCGAATGTCGAGGCGCTGAAGGAAGACATCGCTGAACTGAGCGAGCGCGCCGGCGAACCGAACCTCTGGGACGACCCCGCGGCCGCGCAGGTCATCACCTCCAAGCTCTCGCACAAACAGTCGGAACTGGAACGGCTGAACAAACTGGCCGCCCGGATCGATGACCTGGAAGTCCTCGTGGAACTCGGCCAGGACGAAGACGACGCCGACTCGATGGGCGAGGCTGCCGCGGAACTGGAATCCATCCGCAAGGCGTTGAAGGAGCTTGAGGTCGTTACGCTGCTCTCCGGCGAGTTCGACGAGCGCGAAGCGGTGGTTACCATCCGCGCGGGCGCCGGCGGCGTGGACGCGGCGGACTTCGCCGAGATGTTGCTGCGCATGTACCTGCGCTGGGCCGAACGCCACGGTTACCCGACCACCATCATGGACACCTCCTACGCCGAAGAGGCCGGCCTGAAGTCCGCCACCTTCGAGGTCAAGGCCCCCTACGCCTTCGGCACGCTCAGCGTCGAGGCCGGCACGCACCGGCTGGTCCGGATCAGCCCTTTCGACAACCAGGGCCGCCGCCAGACCTCGTTCGCCGCCGTCGAGGTCATCCCGCTGATCGAGCAGACCGACTCCGTTGAGATCCCGGACAACGAAATCCGCGTCGACGTCTTCCGCTCCTCCGGCCCGGGCGGGCAGTCGGTCAACACCACCGACTCCGCCGTGCGCCTGACCCACCTGCCCACCGGAACGGTGGTGTCGATGCAGAACGAAAAGTCCCAGCTGCAGAACCGCGCCGCCGCCATGCGCGTGCTGCAGTCCCGCCTGCTGTTGCTCAAGAAAGAGCAGGAGGATGCCGAAAAGAAGGCGTTCGCCGGCGACGTCAAAGCGTCCTGGGGCGACCAGATGCGCTCTTACGTGCTCAACCCGTACCAGATGGTCAAGGACCTCCGCACCGAACACGAGGTGGGCAACACCTCGGCCGTGTTCGACGGCGAGATCGACGACTTCATCGATGCGGGCATCCGCTGGCGGACCGACAACCGCAACGCCGAGAAGTAGCCCGCACAGCGCAGCCAAAATCCCGCGACACACCCCCGCGTTCCGGCCCCGGCGCCGTTACCCGTGCGTATAGTCGAGGGGCCGGTGCCCTACTTCCCCCAAAAGAAAGCCCGCGCCCCGGCAGCAGAACTGGTCTGAAAAACGCCCGGCTCCTGCAGGGTACTTAGGGCCATGATCCGTTTCGAAAATGTCACCAAGGTCTACGACCAGAAGGCGCGACCGGCGCTGGATTCGATCAACCTTGAGATTGACCGCGGCGAATTCGCCTTCCTGGTGGGAGCCTCCGGCTCCGGCAAGTCGACCTTCCTGCGCCTCGTGCTCAAGGAGGACCGCGCCTCCTCGGGCGCCGTCTACGTTGCCGGCCAGAACGTCGCCAAGATTTCCAGCTGGCGGGTGCCGCGGCTGCGCCGGGGGATCGGCGTCGTGTTCCAGGACTTCCGCCTGCTGCCGCAGAAAACCGTGTTCGCCAACGTCGCCTTCGCCATGCAGGTCATCGGCCGGAGCCGCAGCGTCATCCGCGAGACCGTCCCCGAAGTCCTCAAGACCGTGGGCCTGGAAGGCAAGGAGAACCGGCTGCCGCACGAGCTCTCCGGCGGCGAGCAGCAGCGCGTGGCGATCGCCCGCGCCGTCGTCAACCGTCCCGGCATCCTGCTTGCCGACGAGCCCACCGGCAACCTGGACCCCACCACCTCGATGGGCATCATGGGTGTCCTCGACAAGATCAACCAGAACGGCACCACCGTGGTGATGGCCACGCACGACGACGACATCGTCAACGAGATGCGCAAGCGCGTGGTGGAACTGCGCAACGGCGTGGTGATCCGTGACGAGGCCCGGGCCCTGTACACCTCGATGGTGCCGGTGGTCGGCTCGTCCCGCCGGCTGCGGGACGCGAGCGGGGAGGACCGGCTGTGAGGCTCGCCTTCGTCCTCGCCGAGATCGGCAGCGGCCTGCGCCGCAACTTGTCCATGGTGGTCTCGGTCATCCTGGTCACTTTCGTTTCCCTGACCTTCGTGGGCGCGGCCGGCATGCTGCAACTGCAGATCAACCAGATGAAGGGCTACTGGTACGACAAGGTCCAGGTCGCCGTCTTCCTCTGCAGCGACGGTTCGACGGCGCCCGGCTGCGCCACCGGCCCGGCGACCCCGGAGCAGCAGGACACCCTGCGCAAGCTGCTGCAGTCCCCGTCCGTGGCCCAGTACGTCAACGACTTCCAGTACGAATCCAAAGACGACGCCTACCGGCACTTCAAGGAGCAGTTCTCCAACTCGCCGATCGTGGACTCGGTCACCCCTGACCAGCTCCCCGCCTCCTTCCGGATCAACCTGAAGGACCCGGAAAAGTACCAGGTGATCAGCGAAAACTTCTCCTCCCAGCCGGGGGTGGAGTCGGTCATCGACCAGCGCCAGCTGCTCGAGCGGCTCTTCTCCGCGATGAACGCCGCCTCCCTCGTGGCGGTCAGCGTGGCCGGGGTGATGATCGTCTGTGCCATCCTGCTGATCGCAACCACCATCCGGCTCTCCGCGTTCAGCCGCCGCAGGGAAACCGGGATCATGCGGCTGGTGGGCGCGTCCAAGACCGTGATCCAGCTGCCCTTCATCCTGGAGGGCGTGATCGCGGCCGTGATCGGCGCCGCCCTCGCGTCCGGCACACTCTGGGCGGTGGCCCACTTCTTCCTGGGCGAGTTCCTGTCCAAGCAGTATCCGGACACGGCATTCATCTCCCCGGCCCAGACCCTGATCCTGGCTCCGGCCCTGATCGGCCTGGGCGTCCTGCTTGCCGGGATATCATCACTCCTGACCCTCCGCCGCTACTTGAAGGTTTAGCCTTGCGCAACGAAGAGGAATGCTCATGACACCGATGGCCCGACGCACCGCCCCGGCCCGCCTCGCTGTCCGCCGCAGCCGCCTGATCAGTGCGGCGGTAGTGCTGGTCCTGGCCGCCAACCTCGGCGCCTCGACCCCGGTGGCCTTCGCCGACACCCTTGAGGACCAGCAGGCTGCCCTCAACGCCGAGGCCGCGCGCGTCCAGCAGTCGCTCGAATTCGTGGATGCACGGATCGCCAAGGCCGCCGGCGACCTGGTGGTCTACCAGGGCCAGCTACCGGGCGCCCAGCAGTCGCTGCTCGAGGCCCAGGGCCGGGTGGCCGGTGCCGTCAAGGAGGTGGAGGCCCTCGCCGCGCGCGTGGACCTCGCCCAGCAGAACAAAGCCAAGATCACCCAGCAGCTCGAGAACGACAAGCAGAAGATCGCCGACACCAGGAAACTGATCGGGCAGATCGCCACGCAGGCCTACAAGTCCGGGGGTGTGCCGTCCAACCTCTCTCTCTTCTTCGGCTCGAACAAAAGCGGAAGCCTGACCGACACCATCGACCTGGCGGACCAGGCGCTGCGCAGCCAGAACTCCGCGATGGACAAGCTCACCCAGCAGAACGCCACCAACGTGAACTCGCAGGCCCGGCTGCAGGCCGTCGAAGCCGAGATCAAGGACCTCAAGGCCAAGGCCGACGCCGCGCTGGCCCGCGAGAAGGCGGCCCGCGACGAGGCCGAAGCCAAAAAGGCCGAGGTGGACAAGCTGATCGCGGACACCACGCGCCTCAACGGCGAACTGCAGGCGGCCAAGCCAGGCATCCAGAGCCAGCTCGCCCAAGTCAAGGCCCAGCAGGACGCCGTCGCAGCCGAAATCGTCGAACGCGACCGGAAGCTGCGCGAGGCGTGGGAAGCCGAGCAGCGGCGCATCGCGGAGGCGGCCGCCGCGGCCGCCCGTGCGCAGGGGCAGGCCACCCAGCCGTACGTTCCCGCGCCCCCCGGCCCGCTGTCCGCTTTCGGCCTCCGCAGCCCGTTCAACGGCGTCCCGATCACCTCGGGCTTCGGCTGGCGCGCGACGCCGCCGGGCACCATCGACTTCTACGGCCAGGGCGGCTACATGCACACCGGGATCGACTTCGGTGCCGCCTGCGGAACCCCGGTCTTCGCGCCGGCGGCGGGCACCGTCTACTCGGCGGGCTGGGGGAACGACGGCGGCGGCAACCACGTGAAGATCTCCCACGGCGTTGTGCAGGGCAACTCGCTGACCACGATCTTCTACCACAACACCTCCGTGGTGGTCTCCTCGGGCCAGCAGGTCAGCCAGGGGCAGCTGATCGCCTACTCCGGAACCACCGGCAACTCCACCGGCTGCCACTCGCACTTCGAGACCTGGGTCAACGGCCGGGCCGTTGACCCGATGGGCCTGCTCTAAACTGGAAGTGACCCGTTCCATCGACTGAGGAGTTTGACCGTGCCTAAAGAAAGTGGCCGGAAGGTAGTGGCCACCAACCGCAAGGCCCGGCACGACTACCACATTATGGACACCTATGAGGCCGGCATCGCGCTCATGGGCACCGAAGTGAAGTCCCTGCGCGAGGGCCACGCCTCCATGGTGGACGGGTTCTGCACCTTCTACAACGACGAGCTGTGGATGGAGGGCATCCACATCCCCGAATACCACCAGGGGAGCTGGACCAACCATGCCGCCCGCCGGCGTCGGAAGCTGCTCCTGCACCGCGACGAGCTGACCAAAATCTCGCACAAAATCCGCGAATCGGGCTTCACAATCGTGCCGCTGCAGCTGTACTTTGTGGACGGCCGGGCGAAGGTGGAGATCGGCGTCGCGCGCGGTAAGAAGGAATACGACAAGCGCCAGACGCTGCGCGAGCAGCAGGACAAGCGCGAGGCCCTGCGCGTGATGCGGGAGCGGAACCGGGCCTGACGCCCTGGTCCGGCCAGCGGAGCGGCCGGGAATGAAACCGGCGGACGTTGCGTTATGATGGGTAGTCCGGGAAGGATCCGCAGGGATCGCAACCGGATTGAAGAAGATAGTTTGATAACAAAATACGGGGATGATCGGTTTCGACGATGTTAGTCGCGACAGGTGAAGCGGGCCGAGGATGCAGAATTATCTCGTAAACGCTGTCTGCAAACCAATAAGTGCCGAATCAAAACGCACTGACTTCGCTCTCGCTGCCTAAGCAGTAAGACAGTCCGTCAGCCCGAGGTTGCTATTGCCCCGGATCCTGGCGTCATTTAGATAGCCACTGCTGTTTACCTCCGTCATCGGGGTGAACGGGACTCTTTGATGACTGGGCCCGGATCAGCCAGCTGTTTGCAGCATGGCTGGGGCCGAGAAAATCCGACGCAAACTGCGCCCGGAGAAGCCCTGACAACACGACATCGGACGGGGGTTCAATTCCCCCCATCTCCACAGCAGGAGCTCCGGCAACGGAGCTCCACCCCGTAGCAAAAGGCCGGAAGCATCAGCTTCCGGCCTTTTTGTTGTGCTGGACGGCATCGTCCGTAGTCGCGGGACGGCCGCGGTCAGCGCTTCTTGATGTGCGCCACCGGGTCGGTGTGCTCGTCCACGATGTGCTTGGCCTTCTTCTCGGCCCGTTTTTCCTTGATGGTTTTGACCGGCTTTTTGGTGAGGTGCCGGTGCGGCGACTTGTCAGGCATTTTGCGCGCTCCCTAAAAGGTGGGGGCCCGGGATGAGCCCGTGCTTTTAAGGCTACGCCTCGGGTACGGCGACGTCCACGATGCCGATGAACCGGCTCCCGACGCCTTCGTACTCGCTGCGGACCAGGCCGGCCTCGAGCGGGGGCAGTTCGTAGGGCGCGTGATCTGCGCAGCAGACGTAGCTGAAGTCCGGCCACCACTTCTTTGGCCGGGCCGTTTCGGCGAACCCGCAGACGGCGCAGGTCAGCTGGACCCAGACGGGCCGCTTGCCGGTCCGGTTGGCACGGGACTGGAGCAGCCACGCCGGCGGGCTGTCCAGCAGTTCGCCGAGTTCGGCCTCGGACAGCCGGGACGGGATGCCGTGACGGTTGGCCATTTCCAGCGGAATATCAAGGGCCTGGGCAGCTTCACGTCTCGTAACCATCATGCAATTTTACCGGATCCGGGGGCTCCGGCCGTCTCCGGGCAGCCGGTGCTAGGCTCATGGCAAACCCGGTGTCCGCTCTAAGGCGGACAGTGAGGAAGGCAGCAGCCATGTCCGGCACCCCCGCCGCAGCCACGTCCGGCGTCGAGAAGCGCGTGCTGTACGTGGCAATCGTCGCGTCCTTTATCGCCTTTCTGGACGGCTCGGTGGTCAACCTTGCCCTGCCGGCCATCGGGCGCGAGCTTGGCGGCGGTCTGGTGGTCCAGCAGTGGGTTGTCGATGCCTACCTGCTGACCCTGGGCGCGCTGATCCTGGTGGCCGGGTCCCTCTCGGACCAGTTCGGCCGGGTACGGGTCCTGCAGTGGGGCCTCGCGGGTTTCACCGCCACCTCGGTGCTGTGCGGCCTGGCCTGGAGCGGGGAGTCGCTCATTGTGGCCCGCGGCCTGCAGGGTGTCGCCGGAGCCCTGCTGGTGCCCAGTTCGCTGGCCCTGATCGTGACCGTGTTCAGCGGCCCGGCGCAGTCCGCGGCGATCGGCAAGTGGTCCGCCTGGACGTCCGGCGCCATCGTCGCCGCCCCGCTGCTCGGGGGCATCTCCGTGGACGTGTTCACCTGGCGGCTGATCTTCTTCCTCAACATCGTTCCCGCGGTGGCGGTCTGGCCGGCGCTCCGCCGCCTGCGCGAACTGGACCTGGGCCGTCCGCCCGGCAGCACCATCGACGTCAGGGGGACCGTGCTGGCGGTGATCGGCCTCGGCGGCATCGTGTACGCCTTCATCGAACGCGGCAGCCTCGGCTGGGGCGCCCCGCAGGTCTGGCTGCCGCTGGTCGTCGGCCTCGCCGGCCTCGCCGGGTTCCTGCTGCACGAACGGAGCACCCCGGCGCCGATGATGCCGCTGCGGCTCTTCGCCATCCGCAACTTCGGCTGGGGCAACATCGCCACCACGGTGATCTACGGTGCGCTGAACCTGGGCTTCTTCGTCCTGGGGCTCTTCCTGCAGCAGGTCGCCGGGCTTGGTGCCACCGCCGCCGGGTTCGCCCTGCTGCCCTCCACCCTGATCCTGCTCCTGCTCTCCGCCCGGGTCGGGGCGCTGTCCGGCCGTTTCGGCCCGCGCTGGTTCATGACGGCGGGGCCGCTGTTGTGTGCTGCGGGCTTTGTGATGCTGCTGGGCGTCGGCCTGCCGCTGGACTATTTTGGCCAGGTCTTCCCGGGGATGGTGGTGTTCGGGATCGGCCTGGCAGTGACCGTGGCGCCGCTGACCGCGGCGATCCTGGGCGCGGTGGATCCGGAGGAGGCCGGGATCGGCTCGGCCGTGAACAACGCCGTCGCCCGCATCGCGGGCCTGGTCACCATCGCGTTCGCCGGCTTGATCACGGGGCCGGTGATCACGACGTCGGGCCTGCACGGCACGGCGATGGTCACCGCCGGTCTCTTCATCGCCGGCGCCGCGGCGTCCGCCGTCGGGATCCGGAACCCGCCACGGGAAACCGTGGACAGCGCCGGCGCCGACCCGGCCTAAGCGGCGAGGACGACGCCGAGGGCGGCAGCGGCGAGCCCGGCGGCCAGGTTGGTGCCCACGTTGAGCACTGCCGCCCGGTACCGGGCCTCGCTGACCAGCCGGATCGTGGCGGTGGTCCAGGAGCTGAACGTGGTCAGGCCGCCGGCCAGGCCGCTGGCGAGGGCTGCCTGCCACTCGGGGCCGAGGCCCAGCCGCGGCGTCACGCCGAGGGAGAGCCCGATGATGAATGATCCGGCGACGTTTACCGTCAGGGTCGCCCAGGGCCAGTGTGGATGCGGGCCGGGCCGGTGGGCAAACCAGGAGTCGACGGCGAACCTCAGCAGGGTCCCGGCCACCCCGAAGGCCCCGACGAGCAGTGCGGCGGTCACTGTGCCCCGCCGCTCAGGTCCGCCAGCGCCTTGCCGGATTTCCAGCCGGCCGCGGCCGCACCCAGTCCGAGGACCAACGACAGCGCGAGGTAGGCCAGCCACACGGCGTGGAAGCCGCCGCGGATCAGCTGGTCCACGGCGAGGGCAAGCGCCGAGAAAGTCGTGAAGGAACCGAGCAGGCCCGGGCCGAGGCCAGCCCTGAGCCAGAACGCCGTCCGGGGCCGTGCGATCCAGAGGGTGGTCAGGGCGGCGAGGACGAAGCTCCCGGCGACGTTGATCGCCAGGGTGGTCCAGGGCACGGCGCCGGCCGTCTCGGGGAAGGCCAGGCCAGCGCCGTAGCGCAGCTCGGTGCCGATCAGGCCGCCGACCGCAACTGCCGCCCACGCCCGCCAGCCGGGGAGCGCGGCGGCGGCGACCGGCCGTTCCCCGGGAAGCGCCCTCACGCAGCGCCCATTCAGCGTCCCGCCATGCTGCAACCGGCGTGGGCCGCGTCGCTGTGCACCCAGAGCGCCGCAGCCACCTCGTCGGCGAGGTCGATTTCGCGGGCCTCGCCACGCCCGCCGATCCTGACCACGAGGGGGCCGCCGAAGGGCTTCCGGCCGCGAACCTCCACCTCGGCGTCAAGATCGATTTGTTCGGCGGCGAGGTAGCGCAGCAGCTCGGGGTTCTCGTCGCTGATCCGGGTAATGCGACCGGTGTGGCCGTCGTCGAGCTCGCTCATCCGGTGCGCCGGCGGCATCAGGACCGAGCCGTCCGAGGCCGGAATCGGATCCCCGTGCGGATCCCGGACCGGGTTCCCCAGTTTGGCCGCCATCCGCTCGATGAAGGTGTCCGAGACGGCATGTTCCAGGAGTTCAGCCTCATCGTGCACCTCGTCCCAGCGGTAGCCGAGCTCCTGGACGAGGAAAGTCTCGATCAGCCGGTGCCTGCGGACCATCGAGAGGGCCAGGCGGACGCCGTCCCCGGTCAGGGTGACGGCACTGTAGGGCTTGTGGTCCACCAGGCCCTGGTCCTTGAGTTTGCGGACCATCTCGGAAACCGAGGAATTGGCGACGCCGAGGCGCTGGGCCAGCTGCGTGGAGGTGATGGGTTTGTCCTGCCACTCCGTAAAGGAGTAGATGACCTTGACGTAATCCTCGATCGAGGAGGAGGGCGGACTGGTCTTCACAGCCCCAAGCCTACCGTCCGGCGGCGCCGCTGAAGGTGAGCCACAGCAGCACCAGGTTCAGCACCACCACCAGGACCACACTGACGATGGCGGCCACGCGCAGCGCCATCCCGTCCGCGAACTGTCCCATCAGGGTCTTGCTGCTGGTCAGCACAACGAGCGGGACCAGGACGAACGGGATCCCGAAGCTGAGCACCACCTGGCTCAGCACCAGGCCCCAGGTGGGGTCAAAGCCCACACTCAGCAGCACAACAGCCGGGATCAGGGTCAGCACCCGGCGTGTCATCAACGGGATCCGGATCTTGAGTAGTCCCTGCATGATGGACCCGCCGGCGTAGCAGCCAACGGAGGTGGAGGCCAGGCCGGAGGCGAGCAGTCCGATGGCGAAGACCACCCCGACCACGGGTCCGAGGTTGGCGGTGATGGCGGCGTGCGCGCCCTCGATGGTGTCCGTTCCCTCCTCGCCGCCGAGGGTCGAGGCGGCCAGCAGCAGCATGCCGATATTGACGATGCCGGCGACGGCCAGCGCCGCGACGACGTCCCACCGGGTGGCCTTGACCAGCCGCGCGACGGCGTGGGGCGGGACGTGGAGGTGCGGGTTGGGGCGGTGCCGGTCGCGGGAGAGCGCCGAGTGCACATAGATGGCGTGCGGCATCACGGTGGCGCCGAGCATGCTGGCGGCCAACAGCACGGTGTCGGGACCCTGGAAGCGGGGCACCAGCCCGGCCACCACACCGCCGGCGTCAGGCGGGCTAATGACGAGGCCGGCCAGGAATCCCACGGTGATGATGCCGAGGAGAAAGATGATCACGAATTCAAAGGGCCGCTGCTGGTTGCGGCTCTGCACGGCGAGCAGGGCCATCGAAATGACGCCGACAATCACCGCGCCGAGGGGGAGCGGGAGGCCAAAGAGCAGGTACAGGGCGATGGCCCCGCCCACCACTTCGGCGAGGTCGGTGGCGGCCGCCACGATTTCGGCCTGGACCCAGAAAGCGCGGCGCCAGAGCGGCCGGAGCCGTTCGCCCAGGACTTCCGGCAGGCTCTTGCCCGTGACGATGCCAAGCTTGGCGGATTGGTACTGCACCAGCACCGCCATAACGTTGGCGACGACGAGGACCCAGACCAGGAGGTAGCCGTACTGCGCGCCGGCAGTGAGGTTGGCGGCCACGTTCCCGGGATCGACATAGGCGATGGCCGCCACGAAGGCCGGTCCCAGCAGCCCGAGCAGGGCGCGGCGCCCGCCCCGGCCCTTGCCGGCGGGCGGCGGACCCCCGGCCTGGGGTTTGGGTCCGGTGACGTCCAGCACTGCGTTCTCCCTTGAAGTTCTTGGTGCCTGCACTTAAAAGTTAGGCACACCGAAATCATAGGCGGGGCGGGCGTGCGGTGCAATGCGGCGTCAGGCCTTGGTGGCGCGCCAGCTTTGGGTCAGATACGGGAGCGGCAGGACCTCGCTGTCGGTGTGCCCGAGGTGTTCGTGGAGGTACCAGTCGAGGTTGCCGAGCACCTTGGCCCGCGTAGCATCGCCGGCCCGCAGGTAGTAGCTGCGGGACTTGGCCAGTTCCATGATGTCCTGCGTGCCCACAGGATCTTCCCAGCGGGTGAGGTGGCTCTCCAGGCCGGTGAATTCAGGCCCCAGCGGCGGTGTGAAGTGGGGCTTGTGGACGTCTCCGGCGTGCATGATCCGGGAGAGCCGATGCACCCAGGGCACCGAGGTGTCCAGCTGGTTCCAGATCAGCCCCAGCACCCCGTGCGGGCGCAGGATCCGTGCCACCTCGGTGCTGGCCAGCAGCGGATCGCACCAGTGCCAGGCCTGCGCCACCGTGACCAGGTCGAAGGCCTCCGGTGCCAGGGACGTGTGTTCGGCGGTCCCCTCGACGGCGGCCACGCCCGGCAGGGCCCGGCGCAGCTGTTCGAGCATGTCCGGGGACGGATCCACGGCCACGGTCCGCAGCCCCCGTTCGACCAGCAGCGCGGTGAACTTTCCGGTGCCGGCGCCAAGGTCCGCCGCGTCGCGGGCTCCGGCGGGGATCAGCCAGTCGGCGGAGTCCGCCGGGTAACCGGGCCGGACCCGGTCATAGTGCTCGCCGCCGTCCTGGAAGCTCTCCCCGAGCTCCCGCCGGCGGTCATGCTGCAGTTTGGGTCCCCCGTGCAGGTTGGGGCCGCCGCGTGCCACGTGCGATCTCCTTCGGCAGCTTTTGGTGCGTACCTACAGAATTTACCGCACGGGGCCGCGGCGGGCCGCCCGGCTGGCCCTCGATGACGACCCGGACGCTAGTCCAGGGTGCAGGGGGCGGCGCCGGCGGTGCCCGGCGTGTTGGGCGCCCAGTGCGGATAGCTGCGGGTGTCGTTGGCCGGGACCCAGCGGCCGGCGTCCACAACGTAGTCCCAGCCCAGGCCGTTGCGCCGCAGCGCCTCGAGTCCGGCCAGCAGCCGCTGCGCGTCGTCGAGCCGGGAGCCGAGGCCGAAGCTGGCGCGGAGGGAGCCGGCGGGCAGGCCGAGGCGCTTGAGCAGCGGGTGCGCGCAGAACCGGCCGTCGCGCAGGCCGATGCCGTGCTCGGCGGACAGGTACGCGGCGACCAGGCCGGCGTCGTAGCCCTCAACCGAGAAGTTCACGACGCCGATCGTGCCCGGGTTCCCCGCGTGGCCGGTGTCCTCGAAGATGTGGTGGACGCTCACGCCGTCGATCCGCTCAAGTCCCTCGACGAGGAAGGACCGGATGGCGTCCTCGTGGGCATGCCACTGCTGCTCGTCGAGGGCGGCAATGACTTCGGTGGCGCGGGCCAGCGCGGCGGCGCCCAGGACGTTGGGGGAGCCGCCCTCGTGGCGGGCCGGTCCGGTGGTCCAGCTGACGGCGTCGAGCCGGGCGTCCCGCACGGCGCCGCCCCCGGCGAGGTGGGGTGTGCCGGCGTCGAGCCAGTCCGGGCGGCCGACCAGCACGCCGGCACCGAACGGGGCGTAGAGCTTGTGCCCGGAGAAGGCGAGGTAGTCGACGTCGTCCGCGGTGATGTCGATGCGGCGGTGCGGGGCCAGTTGGGCGGCGTCGACGGCGATCCGGGCCCCGTATTCGTGCGCCAGCGCGGCGAGTTCACGGATCGGCAGGATTTCTCCGGTGACGTTGGAGGCGCCGGTGACGGCGAGCAGGCTCACGCCGCCGTGGGCAAGTTCCTCCCGCAGCCGCGCCAGCGTGCCGGCCAGGGTGCCTGCGGCGACGACGCTGCGGTGCGGGACGTTCTGCCAGGGCAGCAGGTTGGCGTGGTGCTCGATGTCGAGGTACAGCACCTCGCCGGTGTGCCGGCCCCCGGCGACGGGCAGGCAGCCGGCCAGCAGGTTCAGCGAGTCGGTCGTGTTCCGGGTGAAGATCACCGAGTCGTCCGGGCGGCCGCCGACGAAGCCGCGGACGATGTTCCGGGCGTTCTCGTACACCGAGGTGCTGAGCTGGGAGGCGTAGCCGGCGCCGCGGTGGACGCTGGCGTAGTACGGCAGGATCTCGTTCAGGTAGGCGGAAACCACGGACAGTGCCGGGGCGGAGGCGCCGTAGTCCAGGTTGGCGTAGCGGACATGGCCGCCCTGGATCAGCGGGGCCTGGATTTCGGCGCCGGAGACCGCGGACAGCGGGCGGCTGGCGGCGTCGAACCGGGCATCGGGGTGCGCCGGTGCGCCGGCGGAGGGGTGGCTGGGGATGGTGGCAGTCGTCATGGGACCTCGCTCGGAAAGGACCCCGCTCACAGGGGATCCGCGCTTGCCGGGTCCGCTCCGGACCGGCCAGGTCGTCACCCGGGGCACCCCGCCGCGAATGGAGGGTTGCCGGCCAGCAAACCGGGGTTTCGCGCTGGCACTCGTGACCTGCTTCGAGCCTAGGACATGGCACTCCGCACGGAAAAGGAAGGCCGGAATATGAAGCCCAGTGTTACGGCCGGCCTGGAGCGGGACCGCCTAGAGCAGGTCGTCGAGGTCCGGGTTGAGGCGCTTGAGGACTTCCGAGTGCAGGATCGAGTTGGTGGCCAGGGCGTTGCCGCCGAAGGGGCCGTCCTCACCCTCGAGGGAGGTGAAGCGGCCGCCGGCTTCGGTGACAATCGGGACCAGTGCGGCCATGTCGTAGAGGTTGAGTTCCGGCTCGCAGGCGATGTCGACGGCGCCCTCGGCCACGAGGCAGTAGGACCAGAAGTCGCCGTAGGCGCGGGTGCGCCAGACTTCCTCGGTGAGCCCGAGGAACTCGTCCAGGTTGCCGCGCTGCTTCCAGCCGCCCAGGGAAGAGTACGACAGCGAAGCGTCCGAGAGCTGGGAAACGTTGGAGACCTTCAGCCGGGTGGCCGCGGCCAGCGACCGGCCCATGTAGGCCCCGGCGCCCTTGGCCGCCCACCAGCGCTTGCCCAGGGCGGGGGCACTGACGACGCCGACCACGGGTTCGCCCTCGTCGACGAGGGCGATCAGGGTGGCCCAGACGGGGACGCCGCGGACGAAGTTCTTGGTGCCATCGATCGGGTCGATGATCCAGCGGCGCGAGCCGTGGCCGGAGCTGCCGAATTCCTCGCCGAGGACAGCGTCGCGCGGGCGGGAGCGGGACAGCTGCCCGCGGATGGATTCCTCGGCGGCCTTGTCGGCGTCGGTGACGGGGGTCAGGTCCGGCTTCGTCTCGATCCGAAGGTCGAGCGCCTTGAAGCGGCTCATGGTCTGGGAATCTACGGAATCTGCCAGTACATGGGCAAGGCGCAGGTCATCGTTGTAGCTCGAAGCGGGTTGGCTCATGGTTCCAAGCTACCGTCTAAACCCGCCGCTGACCGGGAGGCGACCGCTAGGAGACGCTGCCGAGTTCCTTGGTTTCCTGCGCCTCAAGACGGGGGTCCGTGCCGAGCAGCCGGCGCAGCGACGCGAGCCGGGCCGGGCCGGACGGGCCTGCGTGGCCGCCCTGCACCCAGGCGTCCACCCCGCAGTTCACGGCGGCGGCGTCGTGTTTGCAGCCGCGGTCGCAGTCCTCGGTACCGGGGGCCAGGTCCGGGAAGGACCGCAGGATCCGGTCCGGGTCCACGTGGGCCAGGCCGAAGGACCGGATCCCGGGGGTGTCGATGATCCAGCTGCCGGCGGGCGCGTCGTTGACCTTCAGCGCCAGCGCGGAGGACGAGGTGTGGCGGCCGCGCCCGGTGACGGCGTTCACCCCGCCGGTGGCGCGCTCCGCCCCGGTCAGGGCGTTGACCATGGTGGATTTTCCGACGCCGGAATGGCCGAGCATCACGGTGACTCTGCCGTCGAGGTGGGCCCGCAGCTCGGAGACGGCGGCCTTGTCCAGCCGGGCGGAGAGCCCGTCATCGGACCGGGCGTCGATGCCGGAGGCTGCCGAATCCGCGGTCTTGGAGATGATCACCGGGAAGTCGAGGTGCTGGTAGTTGGCGAGGAGCTCGGCGGGATCCTTGACGTCGGCCTTGGTGACGAGCAGGAGCGGCTCGATGCCGGCGTCGTACGCGGCCACGAGCGCGCGGTCGATGAACCCGGTGCGCGGTTCCGGGTTGGCGGCGGCCACCACGACGACGAGCTGGTCGGCGTTGGCGACGACGGCGCGTTCGATCGGGTCGGTGTCGTCCGCGCTGCGGCGCAGCAGCGTACGGCGGTCCTGGATCCTGACCAGCCGGGCCAGGGTGTCGGGTTCGCCGCTGACGTTGCCGACCAGGGAGACGAAGTCGCCGGCTACCACGGGGTTGCGGCGCAGTTCCCGGGCCCGCGCCGCGATGATCTTGCGTTCGTCCGCGGTGCCTTCGCCGACGACGGCGGTGTACCGCCCGCGGTCAACGGTGATGATCCGCCCGGTGACGGCGTCGTCGTGGCTGGGCCGGTCCTTGGTGCGGGGCCGGGTGCCCTTTTTGTTGGGGCGGATCCGGACGTCAGACTCGTCCCAGGAGTCAGTGCTGCGTGCCACCGGCGGCGTCCTTCTCTGTGGTTCCCTGCGCCAGCATGTCTTCCCAGAGCTGCGGGAAGTCGGGCATGGTCTTGGCCGTGGTGCCGATGTCCTCGACCTCGACGCCGGGCACGGCCAGGCCCAGGATGGCGCCCGCGGTGGCCATCCGGTGGTCCGCGTAGCTGTGCACCACGCCGCCATGCAGGGCGGCGGGGCGGATGATGAGGCCGTCGGCGGTCTCTTCGGCGTCGCCGCCGAGCCGGGTGATTTCGGCGACGAGGGCAGCGAGCCGGTCCGTTTCGTGGCCGCGGAGGTGGGCGATGCCGCTCAGCCGGGACGGGCCGGTGGCCAGGGCGCAGAGCGCCGCCACGGTGGGCGCGAGCTCGCTCGTCTCGTCGAAGTCGCCGCCCTTGATCTCCGGGCCGCCGCTGACGTTCAGGGTGCCGCCGTCCAGCGTCACGGTCGCGCCCATGGCGGTCAGGATGCCGCGCCAGAGGTCACCGACCTGGGTGGTTTCCGCGGGCCAGTTCGGGATCCGCACGGTTCCGCGGGTGGCCAGTGCGGCCGCCAGGAACGGCCCGGCATTGGAGAGGTCCTGCTCGATCCGCTGGTCAAAGGCGCGGATCGGGCCGGGGGCGACCACCCAGTGGTTCGGCACCGAGTCATCGACCGCCACGCCCACGCCGCGCAGCACGGCCACGGTCATGTTGATGTGGTCCAGGCTCGGTACGGGCTTACCGGCGTGTTCGAGATGGAGGCCCTCGGTGAAGCGGGCGCCGGCCAGCAGCAGGGCGGAGACGAACTGGGACGATTCGCTGGCGTCGATGATGAGGTGGCCGCCGCGTACTTGGCCGGTTCCGCGGACGGTGAAGGGCAATGACGCCGCCGGACCGCCGTCGGGCGCGTTGACTGCCACGCCCAAAGCGGCCAGGGCCTCGATGATGGTGCCCATCGGGCGCTTGCGGGCGTGCGGGTCGCCGTCGAAACGCGATTCGCCGTGCCGCAGGGCTGCCAGCGGCGGCACAAAGCGCATGACCGTTCCGGCCAGGCCGCAGTCAATTGCGGCGTCTGTTGCCACGGCGCCGCCGGCGATCGGGCTGATCTCCAGATCCGGGCCGAAGGCGCCGTCGCCGGGCACCTCGGTGATGGTGGCCCCGAGTTGCCGCAGGGCCTCGACCATCAGGGCGGAGTCCCGCGAGTGCAACGGGGCCCGCAGCCGGGAGGGGCCGTCTGCGAGGGCGGCCAGGACCAGGTACCGGTTGGTCAGGGACTTGGAGCCCGGCACGGTGACGGTGGCGTCAACGGGGCGCCCCGCAAAGGGCGCACGCCAGTGCGGACCGCCGCCGGCCGGAAGGGATGAGGCTGCCGCGGTGGGGGTGGTGCCAGTCATTGACGCTCTAGGCTCCGACGGCGTGGTCGACGGCCTTACGGACAGCCTTATCGGCCTTCTTCAGCTTTTTGCCGGTGGTCTTCCGGGCGTCCGCGGCGAGATGGGCGGTGGTCTTCCGCGCGTCGGCGGCGAGGTGCTCGGCGCGCCAGGCCAGGCTCGGCTTGCCGGCGGTGTCCACGGAGGCGAGCAGCACTCCGCCGGTCAGTGTGACGTTCTTCAGCAGCTGCTTGCGCCGGGCGTCGCGGGCCTCCTTGGAGGAGATGTCCGCACTGCGCCATTCCACGTACGCGTTGAGCGCCGAGATGGCGGCCAGTACGGTCGCGGCGAGGCGGGCGGACTTGCCGAGGGCGAAGAGGACGCCGGCGCCCACCTGGGTGCCGCCGATCACGCGGGCCAGGACCTTTTCATTTGTCTGGAACGGCAGCGACTCGGCCGCGCGGCGCAGCAGGGGGGAGAGCTGCGTCGCAGTGTCATCCGCATTCCGTAGCTTGTCCATGCCTGCGAGCACGAAACTGGAGGCGAGCATGGGCCGGGCAAGAAAGCGGACAAAGGACATGAATTTCCTCCTGGATGGACGAACCGCGGACGCTGTGCGGGAGAACCGGTTCTAGTCTTGCACTTTTGCGGAATATTTGCCCGTTGTGCGGGGTTGTGCAAAGAGTCTAGAGGCGAGTCGAGGAAGGCGGAATTTTGGTCCTGGTAAAGGAATCCGGGCTGCTGGAAGCAGCCGACGCTGACCCTTGGGCGCTGGCCCTGGCAGGGGCTATCAGCACGCCCCGGAAGGTGACAGTAGACTTGAACGCAATGAGCACCATGGATCCGGCCGTTGCGGCCATGCACGAGGTTGCCGGAAACGACGACGCCCAGCCCGCCAAAACTTCTCCCGCCGAACCTTCCGCGGATGGGGCAACTGCCGCCCGTGCGGCAGCGGAGTCCGCAGCCGCTGAAGCCGCCGCCGTGGAAACCGTCGCGGCGGACGGCAGCGGCCAGCCGCTGGACACCGCGGCCGAGACCGACGACGAGCGGCGCGTCCGCTTCGAGCGCGATGCCATGCAGTACGTGGACCAGCTGTATTCCGCGGCCATGCGGATGGCGCGGAATCCGGCGGACGCCGAAGACCTGGTCCAGGAGGCCTACACCAAGGCGTTCTCGGCCTTCCACCAGTACAAGCCGGGGACAAACCTCAAAGCGTGGCTGTACCGGATCCTCACCAACACCTATATCAACCTTTACCGCAAGCGCCAGCGCGAACCGCTGCAGTCCAACTCGGACACCATCGAGGACTGGCAGCTGGCACGGGCCGAGTCGCATACCTCCACCGGGCTGCGTTCGGCCGAGGCGGAGGCACTGGACCATCTGCCGGATTCCGACGTCAAGCGGGCCCTGCAGGCGATCCCGGAAGAGTTCCGGCTGGCCGTCTACTTCGCCGACGTCGAGGGGTTCGCGTACAAGGAAATTTCAGACATTATGAACACCCCGATCGGAACCGTAATGTCCCGGCTGCACCGCGGCCGGCGCATGCTGCGGGACATGCTGGCCGACTACGCGGCCGAGCGGGGATTCAGGGCCGCGGGCGATCCCGCCGCGGCGGCCGAAAGCAAGAATCAGGAGAACGGGAAATGAGCGACTGCCAGGGACTGGGCGACTGCGACGACACCAGGATGCAGCGCATCTACGAGTACCTCGACGGTGCCCTGACACACGAGGACATCGCCGAGATCAAGGAGCACCTGGACGAGTGCCCGGAGTGCCACGAGCAGTACGACCTTGAATGCGTCATCCGGGTCATGGTGAAGCGCTCCTGCACCGAGGCCGCGCCGGAGAACCTCAAGAACTCCATCCTGGACCGGATCCACTCGATCCGCCCGGTTGAGGCCGACGCCGGGGCCTGAGCGCCGCCGCCGCGCCGAAACAGCGAACACCCAGCACAGCGAAAGACCCCGGGAACCGTGAGGTTTCCGGGGTCTTTTGCTTAAAGCTTCAAATCCAAGCCGTGGCTTAGGTGTTGGGGCGCTTACCGTGGTTCGCGCCGCCACGCTTACGGTCACGACGTTTACGTGCACGCTTGCTCATAGCTGGCCTCCTTAATCTTGGTACTCAAAAGAGCTGCCCTCAAGTCTCCCACATCAGCGGACCCGCCGCGAACCGAAAGCCGGCCCGGCGGGGCCTCAGCCGTCCAGCGAGTTCCTGATCGAGATCCGGGCCTGGTCCAGGACCGTCTTGACCGTTTCGAGCGTGACCGGAGTGACGGGGCTGGCGCCGGCGTGCCGGCGCAGCTCCACCCGGATGTCGTCCCGGAAGGACTGCACCAGCATCTCGGCTTCCCGCAGCCGGCGGTCGCCTTCCTTGGAGTACCGGGCCGCCGCGGGGGAGGCGCCGCTGCGGGCCGTGGAGCGGGCGGCCTCGGCCGTGGCGGCCAGGTCGGCGCGGAGCCCCTGCATGTTGACCCGGATGTCCTGGCGCAGCTGGTCCGCCAGCCGCCGGACCGAGGCGGAGATGTCGTTTTCGACCCCGGCCAGTTCCTCGCGGCGCCGGTTGAGCTCCACGAGTCCTGCCGGGGTGATGCTGTAGTTGGTCCGCCGGCCCTCCGTGTGGGTGGCCACCAGCCCTTCCTCCTCCAGCTTGGCCAGCCGCGGATAGATTGTTCCGGCGCTGGGGGAGTAGGTCCCGCCGAAGCGCTCGCTCAGTGCCTTGATGAGCTCGTAGCCGTGCTTGGGTCCGGGCTCCAGCAGGGCCAGCAGGTACAGCCGCAGGGCGCCGTGGGCAAAGACCGGCGGCATTACAGCCCCGCTTCGGTGTCCGTGCCGGGCCCGCGGTGGAAGATCGAGGTCTTCCCTGATACTGAGTTGGTCCGGACCAGCATGAGCTTGGCGTCCGGGCCGGCGATGGTCTGGACGGACCCGCCGGGTTGGGCGTACTTCAGCTCGTCGATCACCACCGCGCCGCTGGCCGACTTGGCGATGATGTCTACGCCGACGTCGTGCGGCAGCCGGATGGTGACGTCGCCGGAGACCGAGTTGGCGCCGAAGTCCTGGGTGAAGCCGTGCAGGTCGAAGCTCAGGTCGCCGCTGACGGTGTTGGCGCGGATGTTGCTGAATTCGCCGGAGGCGGTGACCTCCCCGGAGACGCTCTTGGCGGTCAGGACGCCGTGGTGGTTGCGGGCAATCACCTCGCCGCTGACGGTGCTGACGGCCAGCTCGCCGGCGGTGCCGTCGGCCAGGACCGAGCCGGAGACGGTGTTCAGCCGGGTGTGGCCGGTGAGGCCGGAGACCATGCCGTCGCCGCTGACGGTGCCGGCCTCCACGTCCACGCCGGCGGGCAGGGCGATGCTGATGACCACACTGTTGCTGGAGTTGTTGTTGACCGTGCCCATGAGGTTCTTGAACCAGCCTTGCGGGCCGTGCAGCTGGTGCCGCACTTCGAGGCGGCCCTCGGTCAGGCTGACCGCGAGCGGATCGCCGTCGACCTCGGAGACCTCGATCCGGGCCACGGACTCATCGTGCGTGACGATGTCGAAGCGGCCGCGGACAATGCCGAGCTTGAGCGAGCGGACGCCGTCGACGTCGATGGTCTGGGGACCGGTAACGGTCCAGGAGTTCTGTTCCATGCTTCCTCCGGATGCGGACGGGTGCGATCAGGCGAGCCTCTTTGCTTGCGATATATCGCGACTATGGAAACACGATATATCGCACCTCGGGAGCGGTCAAGATATATCGCGAAAGAACTTTTCCCGCGCCCGGCGGGACCGGGAGGGCTACTCCGGGGCGTCCATGCCCAGCCACTGGAACCAGCCGCGGTGCAGGACCAGCCAGGCCATCAGCCCGTAGCCGGCCTGGCCCGGCGTCCCGCCGTTGGCTGCGAGGTCCTGGCGCCACTGCTCGTGGTTCAGCAGCGGGGAGAAGGTGTCCACGTAGAGATGCTTGCGGCGGGTGGTGACGTCGGCGAAGGCGGTGTTGAGCTCGCCGAGCCGGCGGTTCTGCGCCGGATCCAGCGTCGGCGGCGGCCCGACGACGAACACCTCGATCTTGTTCTGCGACGCGGAATCGAGGATGTTGGCGAGGTTGAGCCGGCTGCGGGCGGTGGAAAGCCCGAATTCGATGTCGCGGCCGGACAGTCCGATCACGAGGCGGTTCTCGTGCTGTGGGCCGAAGCGCCGGCCGGCCTCCTCGAGCCAGCGCTCGGCGAGGCCCTCGGTGCCTTCCTGCGGGCAGGGCAGGGAGTAGCTTTCCAGGCTCAGGCCGTCCTGCGGCGTGCGGGCCAGCACCCGTCCCAGCCAGCCGAGGGCCCGGGGGTCGCCCAGGCCGGCCAGCAGCTCATCTCCAACGGCCGCGATCCGCAGCTTCCGATCTTCCACGACTACCTCTTCATTCCCAATGCCGGATCCGGTCCGTGTGCCGGCGGTGCCCGGTGCGCCCGATGGATGCGTTAAACGAAGCTGCCCGGCCGGAGTCGTGGTGGTCCACTTCCGGCCGGGCAGCCTGGCCCTACTTACGTGCGAAAGCCTGCTTGAGCAGGGTATCCTGTTCGGCTGCGTGGCGCTTCATCGACCCGGCCGCGGTGGAGGCCGAGGCGGGGCGGGAGACGAGGCGCAAGCGGCGGTCCAGCGCCTCCGGCAGGTTCAGCCCGATGAACGGCCACGGGCCCTGGTTGGCAGGCTCGTCCTGCGCCCAGACCACGTCGGCGTTCGGGTACTTGGCCAGCTCGGCGGCAATCTCCTCGGCGGGCAGCGGGTAAAGCTGCTCGACGCGGACGATCGCCGTCGTGGTGTCGCCGGTCTTCTGGCGGGTGGACAGCAGGTCGTAGTACAGCCGGCCGGAGACCAGCAGTACGCGTTCGACGGCGTCGGCCTGCAACTGCTCGTGCTCCGGGATGACCGGGCGGAAGGTCCCGGTGGTGAAGTCCTCCACCGAGGACGCGGCGGCCTTGAGGCGCAGCAGCTGCTTCGGGGTGAAGATGATCAGCGGCTTGCGCGGCCGGCTGTACGCCTGGCGGCGGAGCAGGTGGAAGTGCGAGGCCGGCGTCGTGGGGTTGGCCACGATCATGTTTTCCTCGGCGCACAGCTGCAGGAAGCGCTCGATGCGTGCCGAGGAGTGGTCCGGGCCCTGGCCCTCGTAGCCGTGCGGCAGCATCAGCACCAGCGAGGAACGCTGGCCCCACTTCTGCTCGGCGGAGGAGATGAACTCGTCAATGATGGTCTGTGCGCCGTTGACGAAGTCGCCGAACTGCGCCTCCCAAAGCACCAGGGCATCGGGACGCTCCACCGAGTAGCCGTATTCGAAGCCCATGGCCGCGTATTCGGAGAGCAGCGAGTCGTAGATCCACAGCTTGGCCTGGTCCTCGGAGAGGTTGCCCAGCGGCATCCACTCGTCGCCGTTGGCGCGGTCGTGGAACACGGCGTGGCGCTGCACGAAGGTGCCGCGGCGCGAGTCCTGGCCGGCGAGCCGGACCGGGACGCCCTCCATGGTGAGCGAGCCAAAGGCCGCGAGTTCGCCGAAGCCCCAGTCGATGCCGCCTTCGCGGGACATCAGTTCACGCTTCTCCAGCAGCTGCTTGAGCTTGGCGTGGACCGTGAAGCCGTCGGGGAACTCGACGTGCGCCTTGCCGATCCGGGCCAGCATCTCGGCGGAAATCGCGGTGGATTCCGGGGCGCTGACGCCCGAGTCGGACTGCTGGGCGGACGGCCGCTCGAGATCGGACACCGCGGCGGAATCGGCGGTGACGATCGGGATCGGCGAGGTCTGCGCGGCGTGGGTCTCGGCGAAGACGCGCTCGAGGCGTTCCTGGTAGTCGCGGAGCAGCTGCTCGGCTTCTTCCTCGGTGATGTCCCCGCGGCCGATCAGCGACTCGGTGTAGAGCTTGCGGACCGACCGCTTGGCCTCGATCAGGTTGTACATCAGCGGCTGCGTCATCGAGGGGTCGTCGCCCTCGTTGTGGCCGCGGCGGCGGTAGCAGACCATGTCGATGACAACGTCCTTGTGGAACCGCTGGCGGAACTCGTAGGCGAGCTGGCCGATGCGGACCACGGCCTCCGGGTCATCGCCGTTGACGTGGAACACCGGCGCCTGGATCATCTTGGCGACGTCCGTGGAGTAGGTGGAGGAACGCGAGGACGACGGCGCCGTGGTGAAGCCGACCTGGTTGTTGACGACGACGTGGATGGTGCCGCCGGTGCGGTAGCCGCGCAGCTGCGAGAGGTTCAGGGTTTCCGCCACAACGCCCTGGCCGGCGAAGGCCGCGTCGCCGTGGACCATGATCGGGAGCACGGGGAAGGACTCGCCCTGGTCGAGGCGGTCCTGCTTGGCGCGGACGATGCCCTCGAGCACGGAGTCCACGGCCTCGAGGTGCGAGGGGTTGGCGGCGAGGTAGACCTTGGTCTCCTTGCCGTTGTCGGAGGTGAAGGTGCCCTCGGTGCCGAGGTGGTACTTCACGTCGCCGGAACCCTGGACGGAGCGCGGATCCTGGGTGCCCTCGAATTCGCGGAAGACCTGCGCGTAGGTCTTGCCGGCGATGTTGGTGAGCACGTTGAGCCGGCCGCGGTGGGCCATGCCGATGGCCACCTCGTCGAGTCCGTCGTCGGCCGCGTCGGAGATGATGGCGTCCAGCAGCGGGATCAGCGACTCGCCGCCCTCGAGCGAAAAGCGCTTCTGGCCGACGAACTTCGTCTGCAGGAAGGTTTCGAAGGCCTCGGCAGCGTTGAGCTTGGAGACGATCCGGAGCTGCTCGTCGCGGCTCGGCTTGGAGTAGGGGTGCTCCAGCTGGTCCTGGAACCACTTGCGCTCGGCCGGGTCCTGGATGTGCATGTATTCGATGCCGGTGGTGCGGCAGTAGGCATCACGCAGGACGCCGAGGATGTCGCGGAACTTCAGCATCGGCTTGCCGCCGAAGCCGCCGGTGGGCCATTCGCGGTCCAGGTCCCACAGCGTCAGGCCATAGGTCAGGACGTCCAGGTCCGGGTGCTTGCGCTGGACGTACTCCAGCGGATCGGTGTCCGCCATGAGGTGGCCGCGGACGCGGTAGGAGTGGATCAGCTGCTGGATCCGGGCGACCTTGTTGATCTCGTCCGCCGGGTCCACCTGCAGGTCCGGGCTCCAGCGCACGGGCTCGTACGGGATGCGCAGGGACTCGAAGATCTCGTCGTAGAAGTTCTGCGCGCCGAGCAGGAGCTGGTGCACAAGCTTGAGGAACTCGCCGCTGCCGGCACCCTGGATGACGCGGTGGTCATAGGTGGAGGTCAGCGTGAGGACCTTGCTGATGGCGTTGTGCGCGATGATCTTCTCGCTGGCGCCCTGGAACTCGGCCGGGTAGTCGAGTGCGCCGACGCCGATGATGGCGGCCTGGCCCTTGGACAGGCGGGGGACCGAGTGCACGGTGCCGATGCCGCCGGGGTTGGTCAGCGAGACTGTGGTGCCGGAGTGGTCGTCGGCGGTCAGCTTGCCGTTGCGGGCGCGCTTGATCAGGTCCTCGTAGGTGTGCCAGAACTCGGAGAAGTTGAGGGTCTCCGCCTTCTTGATGTTCGGGACCATCAGCAGGCGGGTGCCGTCCGGCTTGGGCATGTCGATGGCGATGCCGAAGTTCACGTGGGCGGGCTGGACGGCGACGGGCTTGCCGTCGACCTCGTCGTAGTACACGTTCATCGAGGGGAACTGGGCCAGTGCCCGGATGACGGCGTAGCCGATCAGGTGCGTGAAGGAGACCTTGCCGCCGCGGGCGCGGGCCAGGTTGGAGTTGATGACCACGCGGTTGTCGATCAGCAGCTTGGCCGGAATGGCCCGGACGCTCGTCGCGGTGGGCACCTCCAGGCTGGTCACCATGTTGGCGGCAATGGCCTTCGCCGGTCCGCGCAGCACGGAGACGACGTCTTCCTCCGGGGCGGTGGGGGCCTTGATGTTCTTGGGCAGCTGGGCCGGGATGGGCGCGGTGCCGGCGCCGGTGTCGGCGGACCTGGCGCCGTCGCGGGCAACGGTGGCCGGGGCCTTTTGGGCGGCGGCGGGGGCGGCGGGAGCCGCAGCGGTAGCGGCCGGGGCGGCCGGAGCGGGTGCTGCCGGTGCGGCAGCAGCGGGCGCAGCTGCCTTTGCGGCGGCCGGGGCTACGACCGGAATCTCACGGGTGGACGGGTTCGCGACGGCCGTTGCCGAGGCGCCGTTGGTCGAAGAACCGTCACTGGCATCGAAGGATTTGAAGAGCGGCCACCACTTGGCATCCACCGTGTTCTTATCCTGCTGGTACCGCTCGTACAGTTCGTCAACGAGCCACTCGTTTCCGCCAAATTCCTCGGGTAGACGGTGGCTTGGCTGCTCTGGCACTTGAAATACGCCTCTTCCATGAGTTTGATTCCCGCTGGTTTCCACGGTGCCGCAGCACGTCAATCGAACCAGTTCTCCGCGTCCAGTGAACCCAGACCCATGCCAGTCTAGTGACGATTCCGGCCAAACCGCCAATAAGGGTGACTCAAATCATCCGGCAGCCGTGAAGCTGTCCGGCCGGCCCCGCCGGAGCCGCTGCCGGGCCGCAACCGGGCTCGCCTAGAATCACAACAGAGAACCCCTTTTCAGCGAGGAGCAAACGTGCGTTTCCTGAGTGAGCCGACCACCGACCTGACCTATTCCGACCTGTTCCTGGTGCCGTCCCGCTCGGACGTCACCTCGCGGCTCGATGTGGACCTGGCGGCGGACGACGGCACCGGCTCCACCATCCCGCTGGTCGTGGCGAACATGACGGCGGTGACCGGGAAGCGGATGGCCGAGACGATGGCGCGCCGCGGCGGCCTGGCCGTGCTGCCCCAGGACGTGCCGCTGGACGTGCTCCGGAGCGTGACCGCCTGGGTCAAGGCACGCCACGCCGTGTTCGAAACGCCGGTAAGCCTGCGCGCCTCGAACACCGTGATCGACGCCCTCCACCTGATGGGCAAGCGGCCGCACGGGGCGGCGGTGGTGGTCGACGACGCCGGCGCCGTTGCCGGTGTGGTCCGGGCCGCCGACTTCGAGGGCCAGGACCGCTTCGCGTCGCTGGGCTCCGTGATGCGCCACCAGCCACTGGTGCTGGATGCCGCGGAGTTCGACGACGCCGCCGGCCCCGGTGCTGCCGCGCCGGCCCTGCGCCGGGCGTTTGACGCCATGGATGCCGCCGGAACCGACTTCGTTCCGGTGCAGCAGGACGGGGCCCTGGCCGGCGTCCTGACGCGCAAGGGTGCCCTGCGTTCCACCCTGTTCCGGCCGTCCCTGGACGGCGACGGCGCGCTCAAGGTGGCCGCCGCCGTCGGGATCAACGGCGACGTCGCCGGCCGCGCCGCCGAACTGCTCGCCGCCGGCGTCAATGTACTGGTGCTGGACACCGCCCACGGCCACCAGCAGAAGATGTTCGATGCCCTGGCCGCGGTCCGGAGCCTGGACCCGGGCGTCCCGGTGGTGGCAGGCAACGTCGTCACCGCAGAGGCCACGCGGGAGCTGATCCAGGCGGGCGCGGACATTGTTAAGGTCGGCGTCGGGCCCGGCGCCATGTGCACCACCCGGATGATGACGGCCGTGGGCCGGCCCCAGTTCTCCGCGGTGCTGGAATGTTCGGCGGCTGCGCGCGCGGCCGGCGGCCGGGTCTGGGCCGACGGCGGGGTCCGGTACCCCCGCGATGTGGCGCTGGCGCTCGCCGCCGGCGCAAGCCAGGTCATGATCGGCTCCTGGTTCGCCGGGACGCATGAGAGCCCGGGGGACCTGCAGCTCGACGCTGGCGGCCGCCAGTACAAGGAGAGCTTCGGGATGGCCTCGGCGCGGGCCGTGCAGAACCGCATCCAGCGCGAGGGCGCGTTCGAAAAGGACCGCAAAGCCCTCTTCGAAGAGGGTATCTCCACCTCCCGGATGTACCTCGACGCGGCCCGCCCGGGCGTGGAGGATCTGCTGGACATGATCACCGCGGGACTGCGCAGCTCCATGAGCTACGCCGGCGCGGCCGACCTGGCCGCGTTCCGGGAGCGCGCCGTGGCCGGCATCCAGTCCGCGGCCGGCTACGAGGAGGGGCGCCCGGTCCCGCAGAGCTGGTGACCCGCAGGCTGTAGACTGAAATTCTTATGGACAGTAAATCTAGGTGCCGGCCTGGGGGCTGTCAGCGCGGAACGGAATCCGTTCCCGCCCAGTCCACCCGCAGAGCCGGCAAACCCCGTTCACGTGCCCATCATTCCGCTGCGCGACACCGGACTGTGTCCGGACGCAGCGCCTTACCGGAAACCGGGTCGGCCGCAGCCGACCATCCTCCGCCGGGACGTTTCCCCCGGCCCTCACTCCGGCCCTTCGAAGCGGGCCGCTAAATGGAGTGGCTACTTCTCGGAGCGGGAGTGCTCCTTATCCTCGGCACCGGCTTCTTCGTCGCCGTCGAATTCTCCTTGGTCGCGCTCGACCAGGCCACCGTGCAGCGGGCCGTCGACAACGGCGACACCGGCGCCGCCCCGCTGCTCAAATGCCTCAAATCCCTCTCCACCCAGCTCTCCAGCTGCCAGCTCGGGATCACCCTGACCACGCTGCTCACCGGCTACGTGATGGAACCGTCGGTGGGGAAGCTGCTGGAAGGCCCGCTGACCGCCCTCGGCCTGCCGGAAGCGGGCGCCACGTCGGTCTCGCTGGTGCTCGCGATGGTGCTGGCCACGCTGCTGTCCATGCTGATCGGCGAACTGGTCCCGAAGAACATGGCCATCGCGCTCTCGTTCCAGGTCGGCAAGGCCCTGGCCCGGCCCCAGCTGGTGTTCACGGCGAACTTCAAGCCGGCCATCGTGGTGCTCAACGGCTTCTCCAACAAGGTCCTGAACGTCTTTGGCCTCGAAGCCAAGGAGGAGATTTCCGGTGCCCGCACCCCGGCGGAGCTTGCCTCGCTGGTGCGCCGCTCGGCCGCGATGGGAACCCTGGACGAACGGACCGCCAACTTCATCTCCCGGACCCTGAAGTTCTCAGGACGGACGGCGGCGGACGTGATGACCCCCCGGATCCGGGTGGAAACCATCGACAGCCACCAGCCGGTCTCGGACATCGTGGAGGCCGCCAAACGCACCGGCTACTCACGCTTCCCCGTGATCGGTGAATCCTCGGACGACATCCGCGGCGTGGTCCACATTAAGAAGGCCATCGCGGTCCCGGTGGACCGCCGGGCCAACCTGGAAGCCGGCGCCATTATGACCGAGGTGCTGCGTGTGCCCGAAACCATCCACCTGGACGGCCTGCTCGCCGAACTGCGCGAAGGGAACCTGCAGCTCGCGGTGGTGCTCGACGAATACGGCGGAACCGCCGGGATCGCCACGCTGGAGGACCTCGTGGAGGAAATCGTCGGGGAAGTGGCCGACGAACACGACAAGGTCCGCCCCGGCTTGCTGCAGAGCGCCTCGGGGGACTGGTACTTCCCGGGCCTGCTGCGCCCGGACGAACTCTCCGAACAGATTCCGGGCCTGACCGTGCCGGACGAGGCGACCTACGAAACCGTCGGCGGCTACGTGATGAGCCAGCTCGGCCGGATCGCGGCCGTGGGCGACACGGTCGACGTCGGCGGCGGAAAACTGAGCGTGACCCGGATGGACGGGCGCCGGATCGACCGTATTTGTTTCAAGCCGGCTCCGCCCGAGCCCGAGCGGCACACCGGGCGCAACGGGCGCATTGACGCTGCCGGAAAGGCCGGTGCCTCATGAGCGACTGGCTGGGAATCCTGTGGCTCGCGGTGCTGCTGCTGGGCAATGCCTTCTTCGTTGGGGCCGAATTCGCCGTGATGTCCGCCCGGCGCAGCCAGATTGAGCCTCTCGCCGAGTCCGGGTCCAAACGGGCCCAGACCACGCTGCGGGCGATGGAAAACGTCTCGCTCATGTTGGCCTGCGCCCAGCTGGGCATCACGGTCTGCTCCCTGCTGATCCTGCAGGTGGCAGAGCCGGCCATCCACCACCTGATGGCGGTCCCGCTGGGGGCGGTCGGCGTGCCGACCGAGATGGCCGACGTCGTGGCGTTCGCGATTGCCCTGCTAGCGGTCACGTTCCTGCATGTGACCTTCGGCGAGATGGTGCCGAAGAACATTTCGGTGTCGGTCGCGGACAAGGCGGCCCTGCTGCTCGCGCCGCCGCTGATGTTCATTGCCCGCGCGGTCCGGCCCGTCATCGTGGCCCTGAACTGGTCGGCGAACCACATCCTGAAACTGATGCGGATCGAACCGAAGGACGAGGTCACCTCCTCCTTCACGCTTGAGGAAGTCCAGTCGATCGTGCAGGAGTCGACCCGCCACGGCCTCGTGGACGACGACGCCGGCCTGATCACCGGTGCGCTGGAGTTCTCCGAGCACACGGCTTCCCAGGTCATGGTGCCGCTGGAGAAGCTCGTAATGCTCAAGGCCGCCACGACGCCGGAAGAGTTCGAGAAATCGGTGAGCCGGACCGGGTTCTCCCGGTTCCCGATGCTCGACGACGACGGCATGCTCTCCGGCTACCTCCACATCAAGGACGTGCTCTCGATCCCGGAAGCCGGCTACCAGCACCCGATTGCCGAAAGTCGCATCCGTTCGCTGGCCAACCTGGCCATGGACGATGAGATTGAAAAGGCGATGTCGGTCATGCAGCGCACGGGCTCGCACCTTGCCCGGGTGATCGGCCCGGACGGGCACACCCAGGGCGTGCTGTTCCTCGAGGACGTCATCGAGGAACTGGTCGGCGAGATCCGGGACGCCACCCAGGCCACCGGTTACCGCCGGCTCGGGCAGGAATAGGGGAGCCGGCAACACGGGTCTGACCCTAAATAGGAATGATTCCCATTTAGGGTTAGACTCGTTGTATTGCTAATGCTTCTCAATAACAGATCCGAGGTATCCCCGTGCGCCGTTCCGCCGCCGCAGTTGTCCTAGCCGGCCTCAGCAGCCTTCTGCTGACCGCATGCGGCCCGACGTCGGGCGGCGACCGGCCCGGTGCCGGCGACGGTGTGGTGGAGGTGGTCGCCTCCACGAGTGTGTACGGCGACATTGTCCGCAGCGTCGGCGGCGAAAAAGTCCGGGTGACTTCGATCATCAACCGGACCAGCCAGGATCCGCACTCCTACGAGGCCACCACGCAGGACAAGCTCGCCGTCTCCAAAGCCGAACTGGTCGTGGAGAACGGCGGGGGCTATGACGACTTCCTGCACAAGCTGGCCGAGGACAGCGGGCTGCAGGACAAGAACCTGCTCAACGCCGTGGACGCCTCCGGGCTGGCCTCCGCTGAAGCCTCCTCCAGCCCGGCCTCGCACGACGCCGACGGCCACAGCCATGCCCCCGCGGGATTCAACGAACACGTCTGGTACAGCACGGCCGGGATGAGCAAGGTGGCGGACGCGCTGGCCGAGAAACTGGCCGCGCTGGAGCCATCCTCCGCAGCCGACTTCCGGAACAACGCCACGGCCCTGAAGCAGAAACTCGCTGGCCTGGACACCCGCCTCGCGGACCTCAAGGCCACCTCGGCACACGGCGGGGTCGCCGTCACGGAGCCCGTCCCGCTCTACCTGCTGGAAGCAGCGGGCCTGGAGAACCGGACGCCCCCTGAATTCAGCGCCGCCATTGAGTCCGGCTCGGACGTTCCGCCCGCCGTGCTGCGCTCCGCCGTCGACGTCGTGAAGTCCGGCGGGATCCGCCTGCTGGCCTACAACCCGCAGACGGAAGGCCCGCAGACGCTGGCGCTCAAGGACGCGGCCGTGGCCGCGGGCGTTCCGGTAGTGGACTTCGGCGAGACCCTGCCGGAGGGCAAAGGATACCTGCAGTGGATGTCCGACAATGTGGACGAGCTGGCCAAGGCCCTCGGCCGGGCCTAGCCGGGCCTAAGATAGTCGCAACGGCGTGGCCCTCCGGCCTGCGCAGAAATCGAGGAAAACCCAGTTGACACCCGTAGTAAGCCTGCGCGGAGCCTCCCTGAAGTTCGGCACGAGGACCCTGTGGGAGAACCTGGACCTGGACATCAATCCGGGGGAATTCTTCGCCGTCCTCGGCCCGAACGGCAGCGGCAAGACCACTTTCCTCAAGGTCCTGCTGGGGCTGCAGGAACTGACTTCCGGCACCGCCGTCCTGGCCGGAGCGCCGATTGCCCGGGGCAACCCGCGGATCGGCTACATCCCGCAGCAGGAATCCCTTGACCCGGACACGCCCCTGCGTGCCCGGGACCTCGTCGGCCTCGGGGTGGACGGCCACCGCTGGGGGATCCGGCTCGGCGGGGCGAAGGTGAACCGCAAGATCGACGGGCTTCTCGAACAGGTTGGCGCCCTCGACTACGCAAAGGTCCCGGTGGGCCAGCTCTCCGGCGGCGAGCAGCAGCGGCTTCGAGTGGCGCAGGCCCTCGCGACGGACCCCAGCGTCCTGCTCTGCGACGAGCCGCTCCTCTCGCTCGACCTGCAGCACCAGCAGGCGGTCAGCGCGCTGATCAACGAGCAGTGCCACGAGCAGAAGAGTGCCGTGGTGTTTGTGACGCACGAGATCAACCCGATCATGGACTACGTGGACCGTGTCCTCTACCTCGCCGGCGGCCGTTTCAAGGTGGGCACCCCCGGGGAAGTCATGACCACCGAGGTGCTCTCCAAGCTTTACGGCAGCCGTGTGGAAGTGATCCACGCCAACGGCCGGATGATCGTGGCAGGCATTCCGGACGGCGCCACCCACCACCACGAGGACGCCCACGCGATCGCAGGGGAGGTCGGCTAGATGGACCTGGACAGCCTGCTGCACTCAATTTTCAACTTCGAGAACTACGGCGAACTGCTCGTGCTGGTGCAGAACTCCATCTGGGCCGGCGCGGTGCTCGGTCTGCTCGGCGGCCTGGTGGGCACCTTCGTGATGAAGCGCGATCTGGCCTTCGCGGTGCACGGCATCTCCGAGCTCTCCTTCGCCGGGGCCGCCTTTGCCCTGCTGGTCGGTGCCGACGTGGTGCTCGGCTCCCTCGCCGGATCCGTGGTGGCGGCGCTGCTGCTGGGCCTGATGGGTGTCCGGGCCCGCGACAAGAACTCGACCATCGGCGTGCTGATGCCCTTCGGCCTGGGCCTGGGCATCCTCTTCCTCTCGCTCTATGAAGGCCGGGCGGCGAACAAGTTCGGCCTGCTGACCGGCCAGATCGTGTCCGTCGGCACGGTGCAGCTGCAGGTGCTCGCCGGCGCCGCCGTCGTCGTGATGCTGGCGCTGGTGGCCATCTGGCGGCCGCTGACTTTCGCGAGCGTGGACCCCGCCGTCGCCGCCGCGCGCGGCGTCCCGGTCCGGGCCCTGGCGCTCGGGTTCATGCTGCTGCTGGGCGTGAGCGTTGCCCTGTCCATCCAGATTGTGGGCGCCCTGCTCGTGCTGGCGCTGCTGATCACCCCGGCCGCCGCGGCCCTGCGGGTGACTTCATCGCCGCGGCTGGTGGTGCTCCTGAGCATCGTCTTTGCCGTGACGGCGACGGTGGGCGGCATCCTGCTGGCCCTCGGGGGAAGACTTCCCATCAGCCCGTACGTGACGACGCTGTCCTTTGTGATCTACGTGGTGTGCCGCGTGATCGGCGGCATCCGGGCGAAGCGCGGTCTGAACGGCCGGGTGGTTCGGCCCGTCCCGGTGCCGGCTTAGTTTCCGCCGCCGGGTGCGGAGCCTGGTGGCCGGCCGTGGCCGCGCCGCGCGTTAGCTGCCGGCGCGCAGGGCGGTGCACTCGGGGCACAACCCGAAGATCTCCACCGTGTGCTCCACCGCGGTGAAGCCGTGCTCGCTGGCGATCCGCGCGGCCCAGGCTTCGACGGCGGGCGCCTCGACCTCGACGGCCTTGCCGCAGTTGCGGCAGAGCAAGTGGTGGTGGTGGCCGGTGACGGCGCACCGACGGTAGACCACCTCGCCGTCGGCGTTCCGCAGCACGTCCACGAGGCCGTCGTCGGCGAGGGACTGCAGGATTCGGTAGGAGGTGGCGAGGGAGACCGAGGTGCCGCGCTCCTGCAGGATGCGGTGCAGTTCCTGGGTGCTGACGAAGTCGTCCAGTTCGTCCAGGGCTGCGCTGACGGCCAGCCGCTGCTTCGTGACGCGCTGTTCTTTGCCCGGTTCCTTGCCGGCGGGCTGTTCCTTGGCTCCGGCCACGGCTGGTGCTTCGGCCGGTGCCTGGCTGCCGCCGGTGGTGGCGCGCTGGGACATGGGGAAACTCGCTTCGCTGTGGGTCATGCTGCGGGTAAGAGCAGGGTCCCAGATTACCAGCCGGGCACCGTGGACACCGCTTCGGAGGGCACCATAGGCTGGCCGGATGAAGCTGACGAAATTCACCCATGCCTGTGTCCGGATCGAAAAGGAAGGGCGGGTGCTGGTGCTGGATCCGGGAACCTTCTCCGAAACGGACCAGGCCCTCGACGGCGCGGCCGCCGTGCTGATCACCCATGAACACGCGGACCACATCGACGTCGACGCTGTCTCGGGTGCATTGTTGGCCAGCCCGGAACTGCAGCTGTTCGCGCCCGCCGGCGTGGCCGCGGAGCTCAAAGGCAAGGCGCCCGAGGCAGCCGGGCGGATCCACACGGTGGGAGCCGGGGAGTCCTTCGAGGCGGCCGGCTTCGCCGTTCGGAGTTTTGGCGGTCAGCACGCCCTCATCCATCCGCAGATCCCGGTGGTCGCGAACATCGGCTATCTGGTGGACGCCAACGTCTACCACCCGGGGGATTCCTTCGCCATCCCGGACGGCATCGAGGTACAGACCCTGCTGGTGCCGATCCACGCGCCGTGGAACAAGGTGGGCGAGGTCGTGGACTTCGTCATCGGCGTCCGCGCGCCGCGGGCTTTCCCGATCCACGATGCCCTGCTGAACGACGCCGGACGCGGTCTGATCGAGGGACACGTGACCAGGATCGGCGCCCGGTACGGCACCGAATACCGCCACCTCGCCAGCGGCGAATCCGTGGAGCTTTAGCCCGCCGGCCAGGTTCCGCTAGCGAAAAATTCCCGGATGGTGGCCTCGTGGGGTGCCGGGTCCATGCCCTGGGTCTGCAGCCACCCGGCGCTGTAATAGTTGCCGGTGTAGCGGTCGCCGGCGTCGCACATCAGCGAAACGACGCTCCCGCGGCTGCCTTCGGCGATCATATGGGCGATGAGCTGCCACACGCCCCAGAGGTTGGTGCCGGTGGACGGGCCGGCGTGCAGGCCCGCGTGTTCGCGCAGGTGGCGCATGGCGGCCACGGAGGCGGCATCCGGCACCTGGATCATGTGGTCGATGACGGCGGGCACAAAGCTCGGCTCCAGCCGCGGCCGTCCGATGCCCTCGATTCGGGAGGGCATGCCGGCGGCGTCCGAGGCCGCGTCGCCGTCGCGGTCGGCCAGCCAGCCGGGAAAGAACGCGGAATTCTCGGGATCGACGACGGCGAGGCGGGTGTCGTGCCGCTGGTAGCGCAGGTAGCGGCCGATCGTGGCGCTGGTTCCGCCGGTGCCGGCTCCCACGACGATCCAGCGGGGGACCGGGTGCTCCTCGAGTGCCAGCTGGCCGAAGATCGACTCGGCGATGTTGTTGTTCCCCCGCCAGTCCGTGGCGCGCTCGGCGTAGGTGAACTGGTCCATGTAGTGGCCGCCGGTGCGGCGGGCCAGGTCCTCGGCGGCCGCGTACACCTCGGAGGCGTGGTCCACTAGGTGGCAGGAGCCGCCGAACTGTTCGATCAGCGCGATCTTTTCGCGACTCGTGGTCCGGGTCATCACCGCGATGAACGGCAGCCCGAGCAGCTGGGCGAAATAAGCCTCGGAGACGGCCGTGCTGCCGCTGGAGGCCTCGACGATGGTGGTGTCTTCGCGGATCCAGCCGTTGACCAGCCCGAACAGGAACAGTGAGCGGGCCAGACGGTGCTTGAGGCTGCCCGTGCGGTGGGTTGATTCGTCCTTGAGATACAGCTGGACGCCCCAGTGCTCGGGCAGCGGCACCGAGTAGAGGTGCGTGTCGGCGGATCTGTTGTTCTCGGCATTGATCCGGCGGATGGCTTCGTCGGCCCAAACCCGGTCCTGCTGGCGCACTCTTGTCACCGCACCAGCCTACCCGCGGCGCCCGCTGCCGATCGCCCGGGCGGCTCACGGTTAGAGTGGGCGGATGGACACCCTTATGACTGTGGGCGAGCTCAAGGGCCGGCTGGACTCCGGCGCGCGGACGGTGCTGCTGGACGTCCGCTGGGCGCTCGGCGACCCGCACGGCCGGGAACATTATCTTCAAGCGCATCTCCCCGGCGCGGTCTTTGTGGACCTCGCCATCGAGCTGGCCGGCCCCGCCGATCTGAGCCGGGGCCGCCACCCTTTGCCGCCGCTGGACCAGTTTCAGCAGTCCGCGCGCTCCTGGGGCATCCGGGACGGTGACGTGGTGGTGGCTTACGACGACACCGGGAACCTTGCCGCTGCCAGGGTTTGGTGGATGCTGCGCAACGCAGGCTTCCCCTCCGTGTGCCTGCTCGACGGCGGCCTGGCCGCCTGGCGCGCGAAGGGGCTCGACGTCGAGAGCGGTGAACCCGGCGTGGAGGCCGGCGACGTCGTGCTGTCCGACGGCGCCATGCCGGTGATCGACGCTGCGGAGGCGGACGGCTGGTCGCGCGAGGGTCTGCTGCTCGATGCCCGTGCCGGTGAGCGGTACCGGGGCGAGATCGAACCCGTGGACCCCCGTGCCGGACACATTCCCGGCGCCGTGAGTGCGCCCACCACCGCGAACCTGGCGGCGGACGGCCGCTTCCTGCCATCTGCCGCGCTGCGCGAACGCTTTGCCGCGTTGGGCGTGCACGCCGGAGAGCCCATCGCCGTGTACTGCGGCTCCGGAGTGACCGCGGCCCACGAGATCGCGGCGCTGGAAATCGCCGGCTTTTCCGCAGCCCTGTATCCGGGATCATTCTCGGAGTGGTCCAACAACCCGTCGAACAGCGTAGTCACCGGCGCTACTCCCGACGGCGACTAGCTCCTGCTGCGCGGCAGAACGGCGCAGGCTACGCCGCCGGCTGCACTACCGGGTGGGAACGCACCACTGCTTTCGTCCGGTGCGTGCGCTTTGCCTTGTGCCTGAGTTTCCTTGTCCTGAGCGGCCTTGGAGGTTCAGCGGTGTCGCCGTCGTCCCTGGTTCGGCGAGGCCGCTGGGTGGCAGGCGTTCCCGGCAGCGGTGGTGCGGTGGAGTGGTAGCTGTGGCCGGTCGGCGTCGTGAGTTGGAGTGTGTGGCGGGGTCCCGGCATTGTCTGGGCGCTCCAGCCGGGGGTTTCTTTGGTGTGGTTGCAGGCTTCGCAGAGTCCGGCGCCGTTGCTGAGGTTGGTGGTGCCGCCGTTGTGCCAGGGGATGATGTGGTCCAGGTGGCGGATGGGGGCGTCGCAGTACGGGGTGCGGCAGGTGTGGTCGCGGGCCTGGATTAAGCGGCGGAGTCCGGGCGGGAAGAGACGGGCGCGGGAGTCCATGGCGACGAGGTCGCCGGTGGCTGGGGCGGTGTAGAGCCTGCGGAGCCAGATCCGCATTGCGTGGTCCTCGTCCTGGGTCTGCTCCAAATCCGGGACGGCCAGTGTGCGGGCCCATCCGGCGGGGACGATGCCGTAGCCGGGGAGCCGGGCGGGTTCGCTGTCGCCTTGGAAGAGGGTGTGGTCGGTCATGACAAGGTGGATTTCGATGCCGCTGATTCCGCCGGCCTTGCCGGTGGTGCGTTCGACGAGTGTGTCGGCCATCAGTTGGCCGCGGGTGCGGGGGTCGCCGTCGGAGCGGGCGGCATCGGCCTGCCGGGTCAGGGCGGCGTGGACGGCGACCCCTGCCGCGACGGGGAGCAGGGCGGTGAGGTAGCACATGGTGTCCGGGGCCGGGCGGAGACTGACGTGGCGTTCGGCCTCGGCGTGTGCGGCACGTTGCGTGACGGAGCGTGGGTCGCGCCGGTAGGCGGCCGCCTTCGCCGCGGCGACGATGGCCCGGTCGCCCGCCCCGCTGAAAGTCCCGGTGTCGGGGGAGAGTTCCTCGTCCACGGCGGCGCGGTCGGCGGCGGACAGGCACGCGGTTTCCCGTACCAGCAGGGTGGCGCGCCATTCGTTCAGCTGGCCGGTTTCGAGGGCGGCGAGGGTGTGCGGCATTTCGGTGACGAGGGCCTTGGCCAGGCCGAGGAGCCGGCTGCCCTTGGCGGGGGATTCGCGCCGGGCGAGGGCGATCTGCGCGCCCACACCGGCTCCGAGCTGCTCGGCGGGCAAACCGGCGTCGGCTTGTGCGCGGCGCTGGAGCAAATCGAACGCGACGGATAGACGGGCCTGGCGGGCGGCCAAGGCAGACTTCTGGTCCTCCAGCTTGCGTATTTCGTCGATGAGGCCCGCTGCAGTGGCCCGAGCGGGCCCCGCGGCCAGGATCCGGGCGAGGTCTGTGACCGTCACGCCGCCAATAGGTGGCGGGTCTGCCAGAACCTTGTGGAGCTCCTCTTTGCCTTCCATAGACTCCAGTTTTCCAGCTACCTCTGACAGAAAAGGCTCCCATGGAAGTGACGCCGGACCCGGTTGCAGAAATCTTTTTGAGCCCGGTCGTTACACTTTCGGTGATGCCGGACATTAACGGGGTATGAGCTTGCAAGCAGTCCGGAGGGAACCCGGGAAATTGGAACGGGAAAAGCGCTTTTTGGCGGCGCACGCAGCCGGCCATGACCGTATCTACCGCTACTTTCGACGAAGAACAGCGGACGCCGCCACCGCAGAGGACCTGTGTTCCGACGTTTTCAGGATCGCGTGGGAAAGGCTCGCCGGCAGCGGCGAATTGTCTGTCATGGTTCTTTTTGGCGTAGCCAAGAATGTCCTGCGGAACCACGAGCGCTCTGCCTCCCGGTCCGCAAACCTCCTTGGCGCGCTCCAGGCTGAACGGCGGGACGAAGCCCTCAACCACGATTCCCCGGTTCGGGATGCCCTGGACCGGCTCAGTCCGGACGACCGGGAAGTCCTGCTCTTGAGCTACTGGGACGGCTTCACGTCCAAGGAGATTTCCGACCTGCTCAACACCAGTGCCACGGCGGTCAGGATGCGCCTGCACAGGGCACGCAAGGCCCTGAGCCACATCATTCACGCACAGCCACCGGCAGAAGGTGCAGAACTATGAACACAAAGACAAGCGCTGACAAGGTTCGACGTCGGTTGGCTTCCGTTGATCCGGCAGCACACGTCACCGAGGATGAATTGAACCGGAGCCGTGAGCGCTCCCTGGCCGCCATGCAGGTCGAAGCGCCTCAAGAGGGCGAAGCGGCCCCGTACCCCGCGGTGACAGATCTCTCCGCCCGGCGTTCGAGCCCTGCGCGCTGGCTAACGTCGGCCGCCGCCGCTGCGGTGGTCGCAGCGCTGATCGCGGGAGACGTCGTCGGCCTTGCCGGCTGGCGCGGCGGAGCCACCGCGCAGGCCGCCGAGGTCCTCAACAACGCCGCACAGATGACGATCAAAACGACTGATCCGGTGGTGGGGCCGGGCCAGTACCTGCGGATCAAGAGCACCAACGTCTGGGGCACGAATACCTACGAGCAGGACGGATCCCAGTACCGGTGGCTGGATACGGAAAAATCGGACCTGTACATTCCCGCTGACCGCTCTGCTGAATGGGTGTGGCAACGAGGGGGACGCGTGCCTACGACCTTCTTCGATGCCGAATCCAAGGACTTCGCTCTCAAACAGAACATACAGCCGTCGCCGGAGCTACTGCGCGCGCGCAATGGAGCCTTCTACGGAAGCCCGGGCGGGTGGATGTCCACGGACCTGGCCAGGTTGCCCCGCGATCCCTACCGGCTGCTGAATAGCATCTACAAACAGACCCTGGGGCACGGACAGTCCGTCGACGGTGAAGCGCTGGTGTTTATCGCGGACCTCTTGAGGACCGGCGTCGTCCCTGCCGACCTGCGGGCCGCCCTCTACAAGGCCGCGGCCATGATTCCTGGGGTGACAGTCACCGAAGGGCAAGCCAACTTGGACGGCCGCAAGGGTGTCGCCATCGGACGCCTCGAGGATGGGCCCGCCAAATCACGGCAGGAGATCATCATTGACCCCCAGACCGGACTGATGATCGGAGAACGGTCGGTTCTTACCCAGGCCCAGGAGGGCTTTCCTGCGGGAACCGCATCGACCTGGACCGCCATCGAAACGTCCGTCAGCAATACGGCGCCCTAGCCAGGGCCAGCCGCAGAAGGCGTGGCCTGGACTAGTGGCCCGGCTCTAGCGCGAGCTTCAGCCCGAAACCAACCAGGACCGTTCCCGTGATCCTGTCGATCACCCGGATACTCCGGGCACTCTTGAGCCACTTGGAGGCGAAACCGGTTGCGAAGATCAGCAACGCGAACCAGAGCATGGAGAGGACACAGTGGACGCCGGCCAGCAACATACCCATCAACAAGGGAGCGGACCCGGACGGAATGAACTGGGGGATGGTGGCGATGTAGAACACCCCGACTTTGGGGTTCAGTAGATTGGTGCCCGCGCCCGTGAGCCAACCCCTCCAGAGCTGGCCCCCCTCGACCGCAGGCTCGGACGTTGCGGTGGCCGCCGCCGTCCCCTCACCTTTGCGCCAGCTCTTCCAAAACAACGAAAGGCCCAGCCACACCATGTAGGCCGCGCCGGCGAGCGTCAGGAGGCGGTACGCGACCTCGGAGGCCGCCAGCAGGGCCGAAACCCCCACCGCCGCCGCCATGCCCCACACCATGGCGCCCGTACCGATGCCCAGGGCGGTGGCAAAAGCGAAGCTTCGGGACCGGGAAATCGAGGAGCGCAGCACCAGCGCGGTGTCGATGCCGGGCACCAGGGTCAGCAGTCCGGCGACAACGGCGAATGAGAGTACGGCCTGATAGACGGTCACGATCCTAGGATAGAGCGGCGCACGGCAAGTTCTCGCGAAGTCGTCCGCGCGGGCCCGGCGCCGTGGCAGTCCGCGCGGCCCAAAGTGGCACGGAAACCGCTCCCGGGGGTAGCGTCAAACCATGACTCCCGGACGCCCCGTACCGCCGCCCCTCGCCAAGCCGCTTCCCGACCTGAACGACAGCAACGACGCCGACGCCGGCAACGGATCCACCCTCGCCGCCGCCTACGGTGCCACGTCCAGCGTCAGCGGCCTGGTGCCGCTGACGGTGGCCCGGCGTGCGCCCAAGGAGGACGACGTCGAGATCGCCGTCGAGTTCTGCGGACTCTGCCACTCGGACGTGCACGCCACCCGAGGGGAATGGGGCACCCAGCACTACCCCCTCGTCCCGGGGCACGAAATCGTGGGCCGCGTCAGCCGGGTCGGCTCCGCTGTCGACGACTTCGCCGTCGGTGAGCGCGTCGGCGTCGGCTGCCTGGTTGACTCCTGCCGCGAATGCGACAGCTGCCTCGACGGCCTCGAGCAGTACTGCGAAAACGGCATGACCGGAACCTACGGTGCCAAGGACCGGCGCAACGGCGATGCCATTACCCAGGGCGGCTACTCCACGTCGATCGTGGTGGACCGCAACTACGTGCTGCGGGTCCCGGAGGGCATGGACCCGGCCGCGGCGGCTCCGCTGCTCTGCGCCGGCATCACCACCTATTCGCCGCTGAACCACTTCGAGGTCGAGGAGGGCGACGCCGTCGGCGTCGTCGGACTCGGCGGCCTCGGCCATATGGCCGTCAAGATCGCCAAGGCGATGGGCGCGGAGGTGACCGTCTTCACGACGTCGGAGGCGAAGTTTGCGGCGGCCCGCGAGCTGGGCGCCGACCACGTGGTCCTGTCCACGGACCCGGCCGCCATGGAGGCCGCGGACCGCAGCCTCGACGTCATCATCGACACCGTCGCCGCGCCCCACGACCTCAACCCCTACTTCAAGACCCTCCGCGTCGACGGGGCGCTTTTCCAGCTGGGCCTGCCCTCCGAGGCGATGCCGCCGGTCAATCCCGGCGCGCTCATCCGGCGCCGGATCGCGTACGCGGGCTCGCTGATCGGCGGCATCGCCGAGACCCAGGAGATGCTGGACTTCTGCGCCGAACACGGTGTGCTGTCCGAGATCGAGCTGGTCCGCGCGGACCAGCTCAACGAGGCCTACGACCGCATGGTGGCAGGCGACGTGAAGTACCGGTTTGTCCTGGACGCCAGCACCCTGGGGTCCCCGGCGGAAAAGGCGGATGCATGAGCACCCTGTTCACCAAGATCATCAACGGCGAGATCCCGGGCCGTTTCGTCTGGCGCGAGGATGACGTCGTCGCGTTCCTGACCGTGGGCCCGCTGGCCGACGGGCACACTCTCGTGGTGCCCGCCCAGGAAGTGGACCGCTGGACCGATGCCCCGCCCGAAGTCCTGGCCCGGGTGATGGAGGTGGCCCGCAAGATCGGCGCCGTCCAGGTGGACGTGTTCGACGCCGCCCGGGCCGGCCTGATCGTCGCCGGCTACGAGATCAACCACCTGCACGTGCACGTGTGGCCATCCAACTCGATGGCGGACTTCGACTTCGGCTCCGTGGACCAGCACCCGGACCCCGCGCGGCTGGACGCCAACGCCGAGAAGCTGCGCGAGGGCCTGCGCAAAGCCGGCCACGCGGAGCACGTCCCGGAGGTGTAGGCGGAAACTACGCCGGCGCCAGCGCCTTGTTCAGCACGGTGCGGATCCGCTTCTCGGAGACCGAATAGGCGGTCCCGAGCTCGACGGCGAAGAGGCTCACCCGCAGCTCCTCGATCATCCAGCGGACCTGGGTTAACTCGGTCCCCACCCGGCGCCCGGGCAGCAGCGCGGAAACGGCGTCGTCATAGTCGTCCTCGAGGGCCTGGACCACCGCCATGTGCTGCGCATCCCGCTGGACGTTCCCGGGGAGCTTCTCGAGGCGCTTTTCGATGGCCGCGAGGTACCGCGGCAGCTGGCTGAGCTGGGCGTAGCCCGTCCGTGCCACGAACCCGGGATAGATGAGTTGCTCCAGCTGGGCCTTGACGTCATTGAGGGCGCTGATCAGGGCCAGGCTCGTGGTGCCCTTGAGCTGCTTCTCGATCCGCCGGGTGCTGGCGAGGATGCGTTCGACGACGGCGGTCACCGTAAAGACCGTGTCGATCAGCTCGGCCCGGACCTGCTCGTAGAGGGCCTTGAAGGAGGGTTCGTCCCACGGCAGGTCGGCCGGGGTGAGCTTGTCGATCGCGGCCAAGGCGCAGTCCGCGATCAGCGCCGACACCGAGCCGTGCGGGTTCTGGCTGAAGGTCAGCTTTTCGGTGTTGTTCAGGTGCTCCAGGACGTAGCGGTCCGGCGGCGGCACTTTCAGGGCGAGCAGCCGGATAACCCCGCCGCGCATGGCCTGCTCCTGCTCGGAGGTGGTCTGGAACAGCCGTAGCGCTACGGAGGTGCTTTCGTCGACCAGGGCGGGGTAGCCGGTGACGGTGTGGCCCTTGACGGTGCCCTGGACTTGGCGCTGCACGGTGCCGAAGGTCCAGTCCTTGAGGCCGGACAGCTCGGTGAAACCGGGCGCTGCCGTCGCCGCCGGCGCAGCGGCGGCGGGTGTTTTCCCGTTCGCCCGGCCGGCGGCCGTGCCGCCGGACTTCGGCGCCGTCGTACACGGGGTGGCGCCGAGGGACTCGGCGATGGCGCGGCGGGTGGCCGGGGCAAGCCTTTCCTGCAGCGCCGCGAGGTCCTTGCCCTCGTCGAGGACTTTGCCGCGGGGATCGACCACACGGAAACTGACGCGCAGGTGCGACGGGACGGCGTCCCAGTTCCAGGACCCCGGTGGGATGACCTGGCCGCGGATCCGGCGCAGCACGAGTTCCAGCGAGGGCTCCAGCTCGTCCGTGGCGGGATCGAAATCGGCCTCCAGCGCCGCCACGGCCTGTCGGGCGACGTCGGGTGCGGGAACGAAATTCTTGCGGACCTGCTTCGGCAGCGACTTGATCAGGGCGGTCACCAGTTCCACCCGCTGGCCCGGGATCAGCCAGCGGAACGCGGCGTCGTCGAGCTGGTTCAGGAACAGGACCGGGACCTCGGCGGTGACGCCGTCGGAAGGATTCGGCGGAGAGCCGGGGGCGACCGGGTGGAACTCGTAGCTCAGCGGCAGTTCGAAGCCCTTGTGCTGCCAGGTCTTCGGGTACGCGGAATCGTCAAGTGCGTCGGCGTCCTCGCTGATCAGCAGCGCCTGGTCAAAGTCCAGCAGGGTGGGGTCCTGCTGGCGCGCATCCTTCCACCACTTGTCGAAGTGGCGTTCGGAGACCACGTCCTTGCCGATCCGGGCGTCGTAGAACTCGAACAGGGTTTCGTCGTCGACCAGGATGTCGCGGCGCCGCATCCGGGCCTCGAGCTCCTCGACCTCCTGGAGCAGGGCGCGGTTGCGGTGGAAGAACTTGTGGTGGGTCTGCCAGTCGCCCTCCACCAGCGCGTGCCGGATGAACAGCTCCCGGCAGAGTTCCGGGTCCACCTTGCCGTAATTGATCCGGCGGCTCGGAATAATGGGCACGCCGTAGAGCGTGACCTTCTCATGCGCCATCACCGAGCCCATCTTCTTGGACCAGTGCGGTTCGCTGTAGCTGCGCTTGACCAGGTCCGGTGCCACCTGCTCGGCCCAGAGCGGATCGAACTTCGCCGCGACGCGCGCCCAGAGCCGGCTGGTTTCGACCAGCTCGGCGGCCATCACGAAGGTGGGGGACTTCTTGAACAGGGCCGAGCCGGGGAAGATCGCGAAGCGGCTGCCGCGGGCACCGGCGTACTCGCGCTTGCGTTCGTCCAGGATGCCGATGTGGCTCAGCAGCCCGGAAAGCAGGCTGATGTGGATGCCGTCGTGGTGGCCCACCGGATCCGTGAGCCTTTTGTTGTCCAGGCTGATGCCCAGCGGCCGGGCGAGCTGGCGCAGCTGGGCGAAGAGGTCCTGCCACTCCCGGACGCGCAGGTAGTTGATGAACTCATTGCGGCAGAGCCGGCGGAACGCCGTCGAGGAGAGCTCCTGCTGCTTCTCCTGCAGGTAGTTCCAGAGGTTCAGGTAGCCGGTGAAGTCCGAGTTCTCGTCCCGGAAGCGGGCGTGTTTCTCCGCGGCAAGCTGCTGCTTGTCCGTTGGGCGCTCGCGCGGGTCCTGAATCGTGAGGGCCGCCGCCAGGATCATCACCTCACGGACGCAGCCGCGTTTGCCCGATTCGACGATCATCCGGCCGAGCCTCGGGTCCACCGGCAGCTGGGCCAGCTGCTGCCCGACGGCGGTAAGCCCGCCGCCGCGGCCGCCGGCTGCGCCGGCCGCGCTGAGGGCACCGAGTTCGCGCAGCAGCGTGACGCCGTCGTTGATGGCGCGGGAGTCCGGCGGTTCAACGAACGGGAAGTTCTCCACGTCCTTCGGCCCGCGGGCGACGCCCATGGCGGTCATCTGCAGGATGACGGCGGCGAGGTTGGTGCGCAGGATCTCCGGGTCGGTGAACAGCGGCCGGGACTCGAAGTCCTCCTCCGAGTACAGCCTGATCGCGATGCCGTCGGACACACGCCCACAGCGGCCGGAGCGCTGGTTGGCCGAGGCCTGGGAGACCCGCTCGATCGGCAGGCGCTGGACCTTGGTCCGGTGCGAGTAGCGCGAGATGCGGGCGGTGCCGGTGTCGATGACGTACTTGATGCCTGGGACGGTGAGCGAGGTTTCGGCGACGTTGGTGGCCAGCACGATCCGGCGTTTGCTGCCGGGGTGGAAGACCTTGTGCTGTTCCTGCAGGCTGAGCCGGGCGAAGAGCGGCAGGACCTCGGTGCCGGCCAGCCGCCGGTTCGTCTGGATCCGCGCGTTGAGCGCCTCGGCGGCGTCGCGGATCTCGCGCTCGCCGGAGAAGAAGATCAGGATGTCGCCGGGGGCCTCGAGGGCGAGTTCGTCGACGGCGTCGCAGACCGCGTCCAGCGGGTCGCGGTCCTCTTCGAGTTCGTCGTCGGAAGAGTCGGCTGCATCGTCACCGGCGGCGGGGCCGCCGGCCGGCGCCGAGAGCGGGCGGTAGCGGATCTCCACCGGGTAGGTGCGGCCGGAGACCTCGACGATCGGGGACGGGGCTTCCTCGCTGCCGAAGTGCTTGGCGAAACGCTCCGGGTCGATGGTGGCCGAGGTTATGATGATCTTCAGGTCCGGGCGCGCAGGGAGGATGCGTTTGAGGTAGCCGAGGATGAAGTCGATGTTGAGGCTGCGTTCGTGCGCCTCGTCGATGATGATCGCGTTGTATTTGCGCAGCAGCTTGTCGCGCTGGATCTCGGCCAGCAGGATGCCGTCGGTCATCAGCTTGACCTTGGTGGAGCGGCTGACCTCGCCGGTGAAGCGGACCTGGAAACCGACTTCCTGGCCGATCTCGACGCCGAGTTCCTCGGCGATACGCTCGGCGACCGTGCGGGCGGCGAGCCGGCGTGGCTGGGTGTGGCCGATCAGGCCGTTCTCGCCCAGGCCAAGCTCCAGGCACATTTTGGGGATCTGGGTGGTCTTACCGGAGCCGGTCTCGCCGGCGATGATGGTCACCTGGTTCGCGGCGATGGCGGCCATCAGGTCCTCGCGGCGCTCGGAGACCGGCAGCTCGGCGGGGTAGGAGATATGCAGTGTCATGGCTGCACACAGTCTACTGGCCCGGCTTGCTGTCCCGGCGCCGGCGGCGCCGGACATAGGGTTGCCCGGTCCCTGGGCGGGGCCGGGCAGCGGGTGCAGGGATAGGTTTAGAAGAACCGCAGCGTGTAGCTGGTGCTGGGGAGGTCGTGGGCCATCCAGTAGTCCTCCGAGCGGACGGGCGGGTTGTGGCCAAGGCCGTCTTTCCGGAGGGCCCGGAGGGTGGCGGCGACGGCGGCGAGGATCAGGACGATGAGGGCGATTCCGATGAGTTCCATACCTCCATAGTTCTCCGGAGCACAGGGTAAAAAAAGTGGCAGAAATGCCCAAAAAGCTCAAATTTCTGCCACACTGGATTCATGATCAATTCAGTGGCGATGATCGTGGTTCCGCACTTCTCGATCTTCGAGTTCGGAACCGCGTTTGAAGTGTTCGGCGTCGACCGCTCAGACCGGGGCGCCGGTGTGCCCGCCTTCGATTTCCGGGTCTGCACGCCGGTGCCGGGGGACATTCCGATGAAATCCGGGCTGTCGATGCACGTGGGGCTCGGGCTGGAGGCGGCCGCGGATGCCGACCTCGTCATCATGACCCCGTACGGCCGGGACGAGGACGTTCCCGAATCCGTCCTCGAGGCACTGCGGGCGGCGCATGCCCGGGGAGCCTGGGTTATGTCGATCTGTTCCGGGGCCTTCGCGCTGGCACGGGCCGGGTTGCTCGACGGCCGCCGCTGCACCACACACTGGCACTACTCCCAGGAGCTGGCCAGCCGCTATCCGGCCGCGCTCGTGGACGAGAACGTGCTCTACGTCGAGGACGACCAGATCATCACGAGCGCCGGGACCGCCGCCGGCATCGACGCCTGCCTGCACCTGGTCCGGGTGGAGCTGGGTGCGAACGTGGCGGCCAGTATCGCCCGGGACATGGTGGTGCCGCCGCACCGCGACGGCGGCCAGGCCCAGTTCATCGACCGGCCGATGCCGCGGTGCGGTTCGCAGCCGATGGAAGAGCTGCTCCGGTGGATGGTCGCGAACCTGGAGGACGACCACTCGGTCAACGAGCTGGCCGCCCGCGTGCACATGTCGCCGCGGACCTTTGCCCGCCGGTTCCGGGCCGAAACCGGCGCAACCCCGGCAGCCTGGCTCAATTCGCAGCGGGTGCTGCGCGCGCAGGAGCTGCTGGAGACGACCGACCTCAACATCGACGAGATCGCCCGGGAGGCCGGGTTCGGCCACTCGGTCCTGCTGCGCCACCACTTTGCCAAGGTGCTGGACACCAGCCCGCAGTCCTACCGGCGGACGTTCCGCGGGCACCTCGCAGCCGTCTAACCTCGCAGCCGTCTAACCTGGCTGGCCGTCCCGCCCGGGCGCCTCCGCGGCGGCGCGGGCGCACTCGACGAGGGTCCGCCACGGACCCGTCAGCTCGCGCTCCGGCAGGACCGCCCGGCGCTGGCCGGCCCGGATGCTGTACATAAACCGGTCAGGCTGGCCGGCGGATCCGCTGGCCGCTCCGACGGCGTCCCAGGGGCACGCTTCGATGAGCGGTTGCCACCGGTCGGTGTCCTCCGGCGGCTGGGGACTGACGGTCCACGTCCGCTTCATTCCGGCTACGCCGCCGCTGCGCTGGACAGTTATCTTCATCGGACTCGGATCTCGATTGGACTCGGATCTGCTGGAACTCGGCTAGCGCTTCGCTCCCTGGAGCTTTACCTTCACAGTTTCCCATGCCTGCACAACGGCGTCATGCTCCGGGGAACCGGTGCCGTAGAGCTCCGTGGCGGACGCCGCGGTGGCCTTGGCGAAGGCACTGAAAGTTGCGGACGCGGGCAGCGTCCCGCCCGTCAGGGTGTCGTACCAGATGCGTCCGGGGGCCTCCCACGCGTTGCCGCCCAGCGTGGTCGCGACCAGGCAGAAGGCCCGGTTGGGGATGCCCGAATTCAGGTGCACTCCGCCGTTGTCGGCACTGGTGTGCACATAGCCGTCCATCGAGTCCGGCTGCGGGTCTTTGCCCAGCACGTCGTCGTCGTACGCCGTTCCCGGAGCCTTCATGGAGCGCAGCGCCGTGCCCTGCACCTGGTCCGTGAAGAGCCCCTCGCCGATCAGCCAGCTGGCCTGCGCCGCGGACTGCTGCCTCACGTACTGTTCCACGAGGGCGCCGAAAACGTCCGAGAGGGATTCGTTGAGGGCGCCGGCCTGGTTACGGTAGGCAAGCCCGGCGGAGTGCTGGGTGACACCGTGGGCCAGCTCGTGGCCGATCACGCTGAGGGAGGCGGTGAAGCGGGTGAAGACCTGGCCGTCGCCGTCGCCGAACACCATCTGTTTCCCGTCCCAGAACGCGTTGTCGTAGAGATGACCGAAGTGCACCGTGGCGTCCAGCGGCAGGCCGTTGCCGTCGATCGAGTTCCGGCCGAACGCCTCCGCATAGAGCCGGTGCGTGTGGCCCAGGCCGTCGTAGGCCTCATCCGCGGCCGGATCGCCGGTGGCTGGTTCGCCTTCCTTGCGCACCAGCACACCGGGCAGGTCCTCGGAGGCTTTCGCGTCGTACACGGTGCGCTGGGGCGGCCCCGGCGTAAGCTGCCGCAACCCCGGCGGCGCGGCGGGCGCCGGAGCCGCACGGGACGCCTGGAAACTCTTGACGTGCTGCAGCGCTTCCTTCGCGGCGCGGGCCGCCATTTGCAGCCGCGGCTCGTGGTGTTGCGCTGCCAGCCGGCGCAACAGGTAGGGCGGGATGATGGAGCAGTACATGTGAGACCCCTTTGCTTCTGCCGATGCCAACAGACTACGAGGGGGCGCCGACATTTGGCAGAGGCCGGCTGGAGCGGGCACGCTGAGCCCGCCGGTTGGATACGGTAGGCCAATGGCGCAAACGGAGAAGCGGAAAAAGCCCGGCTCGACCCTGCTGACGGTGATCATCGCGTTCGCGGCGAATTTCCTCGTGGCCGCGGCAAAAACGGTGGCTGCGCTCCTGACCGGATCGGCCTCGATGACGGCCGAAGCGGCCCACTCCTGGGCGGACACCGGAAACCAGGTGTTCCTGTTCTTCGCCGAACGCAGGTCCGCCCGGCCGCGGGACAAGAGCCACCCCATGGGCTACGGCCGGGAAGCGTACGTGTGGTCGATGTTTGCGGCGTTCGGCCTCTTCACCGCCGGCGCCGTGGTCTCGATCATGCACGGCATCCAGCAGCTCATCACACCGGAGCCCGCCGCCGATTTCGCGGTGGCCTACGTGGTCCTGGGCGCCGCTTTCGTCTTCGAGGGAATCTCCTTCACCCAGGCGTTCCGCCAGACCCGGAAGGCGGCGCACCAGCTGGACCGGCATACCCTGGAACAGGTCCTGATCAGCTCCGATCCCACCCTGCGCGCCGTGTTCGCGGAGGACGCCGCGGCCCTGATCGGCCTGGTCGTGGCGTTTGCCGGGGTCTTCCTGCACCAGGTCACCGGTTCGCCGCTGCCGGACGCGGTGGGCTCGATCGTCGTCGGCGTGCTGCTGGCCGTCGTCGCCGTTGTGCTGATCGACCGCAACCGACGCTTCCTGGTGGGCCAGGGCGTCACCCCGGACATCGAACGCTCCATGGCGCGCCGGGTCCTCGAGCACCGGGAGATTGCCCGGCTCACATACCTGCACCTGGAGTTCGTCGGACCGCGCAAGCTCTACCTCGTCGCTGCCGTCGATCTGCAGGGCGACCACCCCGAACACGAAGTGGCAGTGGCGCTGCGCCGGATTGAACGCGAACTCGAGGACCACGCGACGGTCGAGGAAGCCGTACTGACCCTTGCCACCCCGGACGAAGCGGGGCTGGACTTCGACGCTGACCGGAGCCACGCCGGCTCCTGAGGGCAAACGCAAAAACCCCGCCGTGTCGTTAAAACGGCGGGGTTTTTCGATGGTGCCCTCGATAGGATTCGAACCTACGACCTTCTGCTCCGGAGGCAGACGCTCTATCCCCTGAGCTACGAGGGCAATCAGGGATCCTGCCGTTACCGGCGGGACGTCCTAGAGCTTAGCAGGAAGGTGGGCTCCAAAGGAAAACCGCCCACGGCCGAAGATGAAGGCCGGAAAATTCCGCGGGACTGCGGGCCCCCGGTAGGCTGGAACCGTGACCCCAGAAGAACTCTCCCTCGCCATATCCGCCTGCCTGAAGGACGCCGTCGCCGCCGGTGAAATCGCCCTTGCCGCCGCCGACGTACCGGACGCGGTGCGCGTGGAGCGGCCCAAGAACAGGGAGCACGGCGACTGGGCCACCAACATCGCCCTCCAGCTCGCGAAGCCGGCCGGGACCAACCCGCGCCAGCTCGCCGGACTGCTCAGTGAGCGGCTGGCGGCCATCGAGGGAGTCTCCGCCGTCGACATCGCAGGACCGGGCTTCCTGAACATCACCGTCGACGCGGCGGCCGCCGGCGCGCTCGCCAAGGCCATCGTCGAGGCGGGCTCCGCCTACGGGACCAACACCGCGCTCGCAGGCCGCACGGTCAACATGGAGTTCGTCTCGGCCAACCCCACCGGCCCCCTGCACATCGGCCACACCCGCTGGGCTGCCCTCGGCGACTCGATCGCGCGCGTGCTCCGGGCCTCCGGCGCGGACGTCACGGCGGAGTACTACATCAACGACGCCGGCTCGCAGATGGACGTCTTCGCGCACTCGGTGCTGTCCCGGCTGCACGGCCGCGGCGTCCCGGAGGGCGGCTACCCGGGCGAATACATCGCCGACCTCGGCCACGAGGTGCTGACCCAGCACCCGGACATCCGCGAACTCACCGACGTCGCGGCGCTGCCGGTGATCCGAGGGGCGGCCTACAAGGCCCAGCTAAAGGACATCCAGCAGACGCTCGCGGAGTTCGGCGTCGAGTTCGACGTCTACTTCTCCGAGCAAGAACTGCACGACGCCGGCGCTATCGCGGACGCCGTCGCCCGGCTCCGGGAACAGGGCCACGTGTACGACGACGGCGGCGCGGTCTGGCTGCGCACCACCGACTTCGGCGACGACAAGGACCGCGTGATGATCCGCGCGAACGGCGAACCGACCTACTTCGCCGCCGACGCGGCCTACTACCTGTCCAAGAAGGACCGCGGCTTCACCGAGAAGATTTACCTGCTCGGCGCCGACCACCACGGCTACATCAACCGGCTCAAGGCGATCGCGGCCGCCGCAGGGGACGACCCGGAGGCCAACATCGAGGTCTTGATCGGCCAGCTCGTCTCCGTCAACGGCGCCAAGCTCTCCAAGCGGGCCGGCAACATCATCGAGCTCAAGGACCTGATCTCCTGGCTGGGCAAGGACGCCGTCCGGTACTCCCTGGCCCGCTTCCCGGCCGACTCGCCGCTGACCCTCGACCCGGAACTGCTCAAGAAGCACAGCAACGAGAACCCGGTGTTCTACGTCCAGTACGCGCATGCCCGCTCCCGCGGCGCCGCGCGCAACGCCGTGGCCGCCGGGGTGGAGCGCCGGGTGGACGGCCAGGACAGCTTCGACGCCGCGCTGCTGGACCACGCGACCGAAAACGAGCTGCTCTCGCACTTGGGCAGCTACCCCTCGATTGTGGCCAAGGCCGCCGAGCTGCGCGAGCCGCACCGCGTCGCCCGCCACCTGGAGGTCATTGCCGGCGCCTACCACCGCTGGTACGACGCCTGCCGTGTCGCCCCGCTGGGCGAGGAAGCCATCACCGACCTGAACCGCACCCGGCTCTGGCTCAACGACGCCACCAGCCAGGTGCTGGCCAACGGACTGGAACTGCTGGGCGTTTCGGCGCCGGAACGGATGTGACCGCCATGACCGCGAACCCCAACGACTCCTCGACGGCTTCCCCGCTCGCCCCGGACTGGCTGGCCGTGCCGGCGGACCTCAACGCGCTGCACCCGCCGATGTGGGCCGCCGGCGTGGAACGCAACGACGGCGGCGAGCTCGCCATCGACGGCATCCCGGTCAGCGAACTGCAGCGGCAGTTCGGCACCCCGCTGTTCGTGATGAGCGAGACCGACTTCCGCGCCCGCGCCCGGGCCTTCCAGGATGCCTTCAACGAGGCGTTCGCGGACATCTGCGGGGGAGTGGACGTCTACTACGCCGGCAAATCGTTCCTGTGCACCGCCGTCGTCCGCTGGGTGGAGGAGGAAGGCCTCCGGCTGGACACCGCGTCCGGCGGGGAGCTGGCCGTCGCCGCCGCCGCCGGGATTCCCGGTGCCGCCGTGGCGCTGCACGGAAACAACAAGTCCGACGGCGAGATCCACCGCGCCCTGGACATGGGGCTGGGCCGGATCGTGGTGGACAGCCTCGCCGAGCTGGAGCGGGTGGCCGCAATTGCCGCCAACCGCGGCGAAACGGCGAAGGTCATGCTGCGGCTGACCCCCGGCGTGCACGCGCACACCCACGAATTCATCGCCACCGCGCACGAGGACCAGAAGTTCGGCCTCTCGATGGCCGGCGACTCGACCGAGCAGGCCGGGCTGTCCGCCGCCGAGGAGGCCGTGGCCGCCGCCGCCGCGCACGAGAGCATCGAACTGCTGGGCCTGCACTGCCACATCGGCTCGCAGATCTTCGAACCCGACGGCTTCGCGCTCGCAGCGGAGAAGCTGCTCGACTTCCTCGCAGCGATGCAGGCCAAGTACTCCATCGTGCTGCCTGAACTGGACCTGGGCGGCGGCTACGGCATCGCCTACACCCCGGTGGACACCCCCCGCCCGCCCGCGGAAATCGCGCAGGCGATGGCCGCCGTCGTCCGGGACAAGGTGGCCGAACTGGGCATCACCGCGCCGCGGATCTCGATCGAACCGGGCCGCGCGATCGTGGGCACCAGCACCTTCACGCTCTACGAGGTGGGCACCTTGAAGACCGTCCGGGTCGATGCCCCGGCCGAAAACGCGGCGGAAAACGTTACGTACCCCCGGCGGTATGTGTCGGTGGACGGCGGCATGAGCGACAACGCCCGCCCGGTGCTGTACGACGCGGATTATTCCGCGATTCTGGCCTCCCGCGCGTCCGGCGCCGCCCCGCAGCTGTCCCGAGTGGTGGGCAAACATTGCGAGAGCGGCGACATAGTTGTTAGAGATGTATATCTGCCCGAGGACGTGGCAGCCGGTGATCTGCTCGCTGTACCGGGGACCGGCGCCTACTGCTGGGCCCTCTCAAGCAACTACAACTATCTGGCCCGGCCGGGCGTTGTCGCGGTACGCGATGGATCAGTCCGGCTCATTGTCCGCGGCGAAACCGAACAAGATCTGCTGAACCGCGACATGGGAGTCTGAATGACGGAAATGCGAACCCTGAAAGTGGCCTTGCTGGGCTGTGGCAACGTTGGGGCCCAGGTTGCGCGGATTCTCATTGACGACGCCGGGATGCTGGCCTCGCGGGCCGGTGCCCGCCTGGAACTGGCCGGCATCGCCGTGCGCGACGTCGACGCCCCCCGCGACGTCGACCTGCCGCGTGAGCTGTTCACCACCGACGCCGACGCCCTGGTTAGGGACGCGGACCTGGTGATCGAACTGATGGGCGGGATCGAACCGGCCCGCACCCTGATCGTGGCCGCCATGCGCAATGGCGCCTGCGTCATCACCGGCAATAAGGCGCTCGTGGCCAAGGACGGCCCGACGCTGCACGAGGAAGCGGACAAGGCCGGTGTGCAGCTGTCCTACGAGGCCGCCGTCGCCGGCGCGATCCCCATCCTGCGGCCCATCCGGGACAGCCTCTCCGGTGATCGGATCACCCGGGTGCTTGGCATCGTCAACGGCACCACCAACTTCATCCTGGACCAGATGGACACCACCGGCGCGCAGTTCGCCGACGCCCTGGCCGAGGCCCAGCGGCTCGGCTACGCGGAAGCCGACCCGACCGCCGACGTCGAGGGCCACGACGCCGCCTCCAAGGCCGCGATCCTCGCCTCGCTGTCGTTCCACACCCGCTTCGCCCTCGAAGACGTCTACTGCGAGGGGATCAGCTCCGTCACCGCAGCGGACATCGCCGCGGCCAAGGACGCCGGCTTTGTCATCAAGCTGCTGGCGATCGCGGAGAAGCTGGGGGCCGAAGGCACAAAGACAGGCACAAAAACAGACGCCGGGGTCTCCGTGCGCGTGCATCCAACGCTGCTGCCGCGCGAACACCCGCTGGCCGCGGTCCATGGGGCGTTCAACGCCGTTTTCATCGAGGCGGAAAACGCCGGCGAACTGATGTTCTACGGCCAGGGGGCCGGCGGGAAGCCGACGGCGTCGGCCGTGATGGGCGACCTCGTCTCCGCCGCCCGCAGCCTTGTCCTGGACGGCCCCGGCCGCGCCGAAACCACCACCGGCCAGGTCCCCGCGGCGCCCATCAGCGCGGCGGTCACCAGCTACTACATCGGCCTCGACGTCGCGGACCAGCCCGGCGTCCTGGCCCGGATCGCGCAGCTCTTCGCCGAACACGGCGTGTCCATCGAAACCATGCGGCAGACCATCCACCGCGACTCGGACTCCCAGACGGAGTCTGCGGAGCTAAGGATCGTCACGCACCGCGCGAGCGAAGCCGCACTGGCAGCAACCGTCCAGGCCGTGAAGGGCCTGGACGTCATCAACACCGTCACATCCGTACTGCGGGTAGAAGGGGTCTAAGTGGCTCACCAATGGCGCGGGGTCATCCGCGAATACGCTGAACGCCTGCCGGTCACCGAGGCCACCAAGGTCATCACCCTGGGCGAGGGCGGCACCCCGCTCGTGCACGCGCAGAAGCTCTCCGAGCTCACCGGCTGCACCGTCTACCTCAAGGTCGAGGGCATGAACCCGACCGGATCCTTCAAGGACCGCGGGATGACCATGGCCATGACGGCCGCCGTCGCCTCCGGCGCCAAGGCCGTGGTGTGCGCCTCCACCGGCAACACCTCCGCCTCGGCGGCGGCCTACGCCACCTCGGCCGGGCTGCAGTGCGCCGTGCTGGTGCCCGAGGGCAAGATCTCGATGGGCAAGCTCAGCCAGGCGATTGCACACGGGGCCACCCTGCTGCAGGTGGACGGCAACTTCGACGACTGCCTCGACATTGCGCGCAAGCTGGGGGAGTCCTACCCGGTGTTCCTGGTCAACTCGGTCAACCCGGCCCGGATCGAGGGCCAGAAGACCGGCGCGTTCGAGGTTGTTGACGCCCTCGGTGACGCCCCGGACATCCACGTCCTTCCGGTTGGCAACGCCGGCAACATCAGCGCGTACTGGAAGGGCTACAAGGAATACGCTGCGCCCTACGAATCCGCCACGGCCGGGACCCTGGCCGCCGTCGCAACGAAGACCCCGGTGATGTGGGGCTTTCAGGCCGCCGGGGCCGCCCCGTTCGTCGCCGGCCACCCGATCACCGAGCCGGACACCATCGCCACCGCCATCCGGATCGGCAACCCCGCCTCCTGGGACACCGCGGTTGCCGCCCGTGACGAATCCGGCGGCGTGATCGAGGCCGTTACCGACGAGGAAATCCTCGCCGCGCACCGCTGGCTCTCCGCCCGCGAAGGTGTGTTCGTCGAACCCGGCTCCGCCGCCGGGGTCGCCGGGCTGATCAAGAAGCACGGCGCGGGCGAGGTGCCGTCCGGCAAGACCATCGTCATCACGGTCACCGGCCACGGGCTCAAGGACCCGCAGTGGGCCCTGCGCACCGAGGACGGCACTGAGGTGCAGCCGGTCAAGGTCGCCAACGACGTCGTCACGGTGGCCGCCGAACTGGGACTGGAAGAAAAATAGCCGTGGAAACCACCCTCACCGTCCCGGCCGAATCGCCCGCCGAAACGCCGGCGGTTCCGGCGGGGCAGGCGGTCACCGTCCGGGTTCCGGCCACCAGCGCCAACCTGGGCCCTGGCTACGACAGCCTCGGGCTGGCGCTCTCGCTGCACGACACGCTGACGGTGGAGACCCTCGCCAGCGGCGAACTGGAGTTCGAGCTCAGCGGCGAGGGCGCGGACACGCTGCCCCGCGACGCGAGCCACCTGGTGGCCAGGGCCCTCACCGAGGCGCTGCACCTGCTGGGCTACCGCCACGAGGGACTGCGGATCACGGCGGACAACGTCAACCCGCACGGCCGCGGACTCGGGTCCTCGGCGGCCGCCGTGGTGGCCGCCGCCACCGCCGCGAACGCCCTGGTTCCCGCGGAGTCCCGGCGCGGCAAGGACTGGATCCTGCAGTTCACCTCAAAGCTTGAGGGCCACCCGGACAACGTGGCACCGGCCATTTTCGGCGGCCTGGCGCTGTCCTGGCAGGACAGTGACCAGTACAGCAGCACCTGCGCCACCGTCGACCCCGCAATCATTCCGGTGGTCGCCGTTCCGGACTTTGAGCTCTCCACCGAGGCCGCCCGGGCGCTGCTGCCGGCCTCCGTGGGGCACCACGCCGCGGCCATGAACTCGGGACGCGCTGCCCTGCTGATCCACGCGCTGACGCAGAAGCCCGAATTCCTGCTGCCCGGCACCGAGGACTACCTGCACCAGAGCTACCGCGCCCAGGCCATGCGGCCCAGCGCCGAACTGATTTCCGCGTTGCGGCGCGCCGGCCACGCCGCCGTCGTCTCCGGCGCGGGACCCACCGTGCTGGTCCTGGCCGCCGGCGAAAAGGAAGCGGCCGACGTCGTCGAGGCCATCGGCACTTTCACCGCCGCCAACACGCCGGAGGTTGCCTGGCGTGTGATGAAGCTGGCTGTGGACACTGAAGGTGCTAAAGTGGAAGTGCACCGGCGGTAATCACGCAAGCTTTTTCTAAGACCGCGATGTTGGCCAAGTTGCCTCTCTCATCTTTCACTGCGCAATATTTTCCGGTGCCACCTGCTTTCGGTCTGACGCAGGAACCTGCAGAATTCCTCTGTTCCCCCTGAAATGTCAGCCGGCCGTTCCATAATTCCGGAGCGTGACCTGGTGTAGCAGTATCCGGCCCTGCCGGCCGAAATCCAACCGGCAAGGCCGAAATCCCGGCTGCAGATCTGAACTGCAGCCCAGATCAAATCACCGCGTCCAGCTCCTAGCCTGGACGCCGTCGAGGGGGAAGGATCCTTCGTGACCGAAACCACTGAGCTGTCTTCAGCTGTGGAAACATCATCTTCTGCTGCCGCATCGGCAGCACCCGCCAAGAGCAGCGGCCTCGCAGGCCTCAAGCTCGCCCAGCTCCAGGCCCTGGCCAGCCAGCTGGGAATCTCCGGGGGCTCCCGGATGCGCAAGGGCGATCTGGTGACCGCCATTTCCGCCCACCGTGCCGGTACCCCCGTCAGCAAGGCACCCGCCCGCGCCGCCGAAAAGGCGAGCGACAACGGCACCGTGGCGCACGCATCGGCTCCGGCCGTCGTGCCGGCAGCCGCCGCGACCGAGGCACCGGCCCAGGAAAACCCGCGTGCCCGGACCCGTGGCCGGAGCCGCCGCGCGGGCAGCGACGGCGTCGTCACCACCCCCGCCGCCGAAGCACCCGCCGCGCCGGTCGAGGCACCGTCCGCCCCCGCCGAAGCGGCTCCGGCCGAGCAGGGCGCCGAGTCCAGCGACCGCACCCGCCAGCCGCGGACCCGCAACCGCCGCCGCGGCGAGGCCGCAGGCCAGACCGAAGCCCCCGCCGAGGCCCCGGCCGAGCAGGGATCCGGCGAACAGCGCCAGGAGCGCCAGCCCGAACAGCGCCAGTCCGAGCAGGGCAGCGATGCGGGCCAGCGTCGCGAGAACACCCGCGGCCGGGACAACAGCCGCGACAACACCTCCGGCAACCGCGACAACACCCGCGACAACGATGATTCCGACGGCGGCAGCCGCCGCAACCGCCGCAACCGCCGGGACCGCAACGACCGCAATGACCGCTCCGGTGGCCAGGACAACCGCGACAACAGCTCGCGCAACGACCGCTTCCGCGACCGCAACGAACGCCGCCGCGGCCGCTCCCAAGGTCCCGACGTCGACGACGTCGAGGTCACCGAGGACGACGTCCTGCTGCCGGTCGCCGGCATCCTGGACGTGCTGGAGAACTACGCGTTCATCCGCACCTCCGGCTACCTGCCGGGCCCGAACGACGTCTACGTCTCCCTCGCCCAGGTCAAGAAGTACAACCTGCGCAAGGGCGACGCCGTCGTCGGCGCCATCCGCGCACCGCGTGAGGGCGAGTCCCAGCAGAGCAACCAGCAGCAGTCCGCGCGCCAGAAGTTCAACGCGCTGGTGCGCGTCACCTCGGTCAACGGCAAGACCCCCGAGGAGCTCAAGGACCGCGTCGAGTTCGCGAAGCTCGTCCCGCTGTACCCCTCCGAGCGACTGCGCCTCGAGACGGACCCCAAGAAGATCGGCCCCCGCGTCATCGACCTGGTGGCCCCGATCGGCAAGGGCCAGCGCGGCCTGATCGTTTCCCCGCCGAAGGCCGGCAAGACGCTCATCCTGCAGTCCATCGCCAACGCGATCACCACGAACAATCCTGAGGTCCACCTCATGATGGTGCTCGTTGACGAACGTCCCGAAGAGGTCACGGACATGCAGCGCACAGTGAAGGGCGAGGTCATTGCCTCCACCTTCGACCGTCCCGCCGACGACCACACCACCGTGGCCGAGCTTTCCATCGAACGCGCCAAGCGCCTCGTGGAAATGGGCATGGACGTTGTGGTGCTCCTGGACTCGATGACCCGCCTGGGCCGTGCCTACAACCTGGCGGCTCCGGCCTCCGGCCGCATCCTGTCCGGCGGCGTCGACTCCGCTGCGCTGTACCCGCCGAAGCGCTTCTTCGGAGCAGCCCGCAACATCGAAAACGGCGGCTCGCTGACCATCCTGGCCACCGCGCTCGTCGAGACCGGCTCCAAGATGGACGAGGTCATCTTCGAAGAGTTCAAGGGCACCGGCAACATGGAACTGCGACTGTCCCGCCAGCTCGCGGACAAGCGCATCTTCCCGGCCGTGGACGTCAACGCGTCCGGTACCCGCCGCGAGGAGAACCTGCTTTCCCCCGAGGAAGTCAAGATCATGTGGAAGCTGCGCCGCGTCCTCTCCGGACTCGAAACGCAGCAGAGCCTTGAGCTGCTGACCAACAAGATCCGGGAGACCCAGAGCAACGTCGAGTTCCTCATGCAGGTGCAGAAGACGACGCTTGGTGCGAAGTCCGATAACGACAAGTAGCTGAGCAGGGGGTGGGGCCGTCGCGTATGTTCGCGGGCCCCACCCTTTGTCGTTCGATTTTTGCCGCCCCCGCCCCTACGCTGGGAGGCTTGCGATCTTCGATCGCCAGCCTCCCAGCTCCGGCAGGCCCGATGCCACTCCCGGGGCGGCAAAAAATCGAACGCCATGCTCTCGTCTCACCTATCGCCGCCGCATAACTAGACTTGGTATCAAGTCGAAAGAGGTTTTGAAATGTTTGAGTCCGTACAGGGCCTGTTGGATGAGCATGACTCCATTCAGGCGCAGTTGGGGGATCCTGCTGTTTATGCTGACCAGAAGCTGGCCCGGAAGCTGGGGCGGCGTTCGGCGCAGTTGAACGGCATTGTGGAGGCCTACCACCGCTGGGAGGGCATCCGCGACGACCTGGCGGCGGCCAAGGAAATGGCCGGCGAGGATCCCGAGTTCGCGGCCGAGGTGCCCGAGCTCGAGGCTGCCCTGGAGACGGCGGCGGCTAAGCTGCGCCGGCTGCTGATCCCGCGCGACCCGGACGATGCCCGCAACGTGATCCTCGAGGTCAAGGGCGGCGAGGGCGGCGACGAGGCGGCCCTGTTCGCCGGCGACCTGCTGCGCATGTACACCCGGTACGCGGAATCCCGTGGCTGGAAGACCGAACTCATCTCGGCCACCGAATCGGACCTGGGCGGTTACAAGGACGTCCAGATGGCCGTCAAGGGCACCTCCAACGACCCCGCCGAGGGTGTCTACGCGCGGCTCAAGTTCGAAGGCGGCGTGCACCGCGTCCAGCGCGTTCCCGTCACCGAGTCGCAGGGCCGCATCCACACCTCGGCCGCCGGCGTGCTGGTGTTGCCCGAGGTGGACGAGCCCGAGGAACTCGAGATCAACCAGAACGACCTCAAGATCGACGTTTACCGTTCTTCCGGCCCCGGCGGCCAGTCGGTCAACACCACCGACTCGGCCGTGCGCATCACCCACCTTCCCACCGGGATCGTCGTCGCGATGCAGAACGAGAAGTCCCAGCTGCAGAACCGCGAAGCCGGCATGCGTGTGCTGCGCGCCCGCATCCTGGCCCACCAGCAGGAGCAGATCGACGCCGAGAACTCGGCCCAGCGCAAGTCGCAGATCCGCACCATGGACCGCTCGGAGCGCATCCGCACCTATAACTACCCGGAAAACCGGATCGCTGACCACCGCACCGGCTACAAGGCGTACAACCTGGACCAGGTCATGAACGGCGACCTTGAGCCGGTCATCCAGTCCGCCATCGAGATGGACGAACAGGCCCGCCTCGACGCCATCGGCGACTAACGCGGGCCCTGCGCCCCGATGACACCTGAGCCTGATGATTCCTGATTCCGCTCCCAGCCTCGCGGACGCCGTCCGCGAGGCCACGGCCGTACTCGCCGCCGCCGGCGTGCCCAGCCCGAAGGTGGACGCCGAACTGCTCGCCGGACACCTGCTGGGCGTGGGTCCGGGCCGGCTCCGTGCCATGGTGCTCGGCGACACGCCGGCGCCGGCCGGCTATGCCGAACTGGTGGCCGAGCGCGCTCAGCGGATCCCGCTGCAGCACATCACCGGCGTGGCGCACTTCCGCTACCTGGAACTCGCGGTCGGCCCCGGGGTGTTCATCCCGCGGCCCGAAACGGAGTCCGTGGTCCAGCTGGTGATCGACTGGCTCAAGGACCGGGCGGGATCGGCGCACCCCAAGGTGGTGGACCTGGGCACCGGCTCCGGCGCGATTGCCGGCTCGATCGCGCACGAGGTGCCCGGCGCCGAGGTCCACGCCGTGGAGTTCAGCGAGTTCGCGCACGCCTGGGCGGCGAAGAACCTCCTGCCGCTGGGCGTCCGCCTGGTGCGCGGCGACCTGCGGGACGCGTTGCCCGAACACAACGGAACGTTCGACGTCGTCGTGTCCAATCCGCCGTACATCCCCGCCGAAGCGGTTCCCAACGAGCCCGAAGTGGCGCTGCACGACCCGCCCGAGGCGCTTTACGGCGGGGGAGCGGACGGCATGGAACTTCCCGCGGCGGCCGCCGCGTCCGCGGCCAGGCTGCTGGTCCCCGGCGGTTACTTTGTGATGGAACACGCCGAGGTCCAGGCCGGCTGGATTTCCGCGATGCTGGAGCGCTCAGGTCTCTGGTCCGGTGTGACAACCCATCTTGACCTCAACGGCCGGGAACGCGCCACCAGCGCCGTCCGCAAACCGGCCCCCACCCGCAGTGATGAAAGGATGTCCCAGTGACGACCAGCTACGATTGCGCCGATGCGGACCAGCGAGCCGCAGGACTTGAACACGCCCAGCGGGCCATCCGGGAAAACAAGTGCGTGGTGCTGCCCACCGACACGGTGTACGGAATTGCCGCGGATGCCTTCTCCCCGCTGGCTGTGACGCTGCTGCTCGCCGCCAAGGGCCGCGGCCGGAGCATGCCGCCGCCGGTGCTCATCCCGCGGCTGAACGCCCTGGACGGCCTCGCCACCGACGTCCCGGCCGAGGCGCGCCAACTGGCCGAGGCATTCTGGCCCGGCGGGCTGACCCTGATCCTGCACGCCCAGCCCTCGCTGGACTGGGACCTGGGCGAGACCAAGGGCACCGTGGCCCTGCGGCTCCCGGCCGACGACGTCGCCCAGGACCTGCTCACCCTCACCGGGCCGCTGGCGGTGTCCTCCGCCAACCGGACAGGCCAAGCCGCCGCCCAGAGCGCGGCCGACGCCGAGGCGCAGCTGGCGGAATCGGTGGAGGTGTACCTGGAGGGCGGCCACCGGCCGGTCGAGGGCGACGGCGCCGAACCCTCCACCATTATTGACGCGACGGCCCTGCCGTTGCGCGTGGTCCGCCAGGGTGCCATCAGCCTGGAGCGCCTGCGCGAAGTCGTGCCGGGCGTCCTGGGCGCCGGCGAAGAGCCGCCTGCCGAAGCCCCCGCCGAGACGCCCGCCGAGACTCCGGCCGAAGCGCCGGCTGGGGCGCCTGCCGATCCTGCCGAGGCCGGCCTGCCCGCCGACTCGGCCCCCGACCATTCCGCGAGGAACTGACATGCAGCCCAAAGTCGCCGTCGCGGCCGTAACCTTTGACCGTCACGAGGAACTTGCCCTGCTGCTGAAGGGCCTGGCGGATCAGACCGCCCCGATCCACTCGATCGCTCTCGTGGACTCCGGCACCGTGCCGGCCACCGGCGTCGTCGAGGCCCAGGGGGCGGCGAACATCAACTACCTGCGCTCCGAGGCGAACCTCGGCGGCGCCGGCGGCTTTGCCTACGCGATCATGGCCGCGATGGCCAGCGGCGCCGAGTGGATCTGGATGATGGACGACGACGGCCATCCCGAGGACGCCAGCTGCCTCGCCGAGCTGCTCAAGACCGCCGAGGAACACCGGCTCGACATCGTGAGCCCGCTGGTCGCCGCCACCGCCGACCCCAACCGGCTCTCCTTCAACTTCCGGATCAACGGGCTGCTGACCAACGACCGCTCGCGGCTGGCCCCGATGGGCTACCTCCCGGACATGGTTCACTTCTTCAACGGCGCCCTGATCCGCACCGAGGTCTTCTACAAGATCGGCATCCCCGACGTGAAGTTCTTCATCCGCGGGGACGAAGTCGACTTCCTCTCGCGGGTGAAAAAGGCCGGCCTGAAGTACGGCACGCTGGCCACCGTGGCGGTGCAGCACCCCGCCACCTGGACCGAGATGAAGCCCATCTTCGGCGGCTTCATCACCCCCGTCATCCCGGAGGGCGAGTTCAAGCGCTACTGCTACTTCCGCAACCGGGGCTTCCTCACCCGCAAGTACCGTAACCTGCGCTGGTTCGGCGCGGACATCATCGGCTTCCCGTACTACTTCCTCAAAACCGGGGACTTCAAGGGCCTCGCGCACTGGTTCCGCGCCTACTCCACCGGGTTCCGCGGCAAGGGCTTCGGCTCGCCCGCGCAACTGATGTCCAGCAACAGCTAGGCCGCCGTGGAGAACCTGTACGCCGTCGTCGTCACCTACAACCGGGCCGACTACCTGCGCAACCTGCTCGATTCCTTCGCCCGCCTCGGCACCGGTCCGGCGCGGATCATCGTGGTGGACAACGCCAGCAGCGACCACACGGCCGACGTCGTCGCCGCGGCGCTGGCGGGCGGGCTGCCGATCGACTACGCGCGATTGGACGAGAATATCGGCGGCGCCGGCGGGTTCTCCCGCGGCGTCGAGCTTGCGCTCGGCCGCGGCGCGGACTGGCTGTGGCTGATGGACGACGACGTCGAGGTGCTCCCCGGCGCGGTGGAGGCGCTGGCGAGGTTCACGCCGGACTACTCCTGCCTGATCGGCCGCCGCTACGACGCCGACGGCAAACCCTTCTTCTGGCAGCACCATTTTGTCGAGGCACTCGGGGTCTTCCTGCCGGTGTCCCGCGACGTGTTCGCGCACTCCGAGGTGTTCCGCACCAACGTCGGAAACTTCGAAGGCATGCTGATCAAGGCCTCGGTGGCGCGCAGCATCGGGCTGCCGGACCCGCGATTCTTCATCACCTGGGATGACCTGATCTACGGCTGGCTCGCCGCGCAACAGACTCCGGTGGTCTACGTCAACGCCTTCGTGATCAAAAAGGTCCGGGCGCAGCGCCAGGTGGACCTCGGCCTGCGCCACCTCAACGATTCCTCCGACCTGAGCCGCCGCTATGTGATGCGCAACCGCGGCCACGTCGCGCAGTACCTCCGGGCCCACGGCAGGTTCAACCGGCTCGGCTTCGGGGCCGGGACGGCGCTGACCTTCCTAAAGGAAATCGCCCGCCTCGTGCTCGTCGAACGGACGCTGAAGGGGACCGGGGCGCTCTGGGGCGGCTGGCGGGAATCCCGCGCCATCCTCGCCGACCGCGCCTGGAAACCCATGCCGCCGCTGCCCGCGGAGCCGGGCAGCTGACGCGAAAGAGATTAGTATCGTTTTAGGCCCCGACGCCGTCCGACAGTTGCGGCGGGGTATTTTTTGAAACAGGCGCCTGGCCGCCGTGGTAGTGGAAGTCGGTTGCAATCTCTGTTGACTACGAAATCTGAAGCGCGCGAAACAGCCGCACAACGGGACGAGAAGCCCGCCCTCTGGATCTGGATCCAGCTGTTCCTCGACTCCATGTCGTGGATCGTGGCGATCGTCCTCGCCCTGCTGCTGCGCTACGAGATGGGCATCCGCGCGGAGCAATTCGCCGGCGCCTTCGTCATTGCCGCCATCGCCGTCGTCGCCCAGATACTGGCCGGCTATGCCCTTGCCCTGTACCGGGGACGCTATCCCTTCGGCAGCTTCCAGGAGGCCAGGGCCCTCGTCTTCGTCACCGTGATTGTGGCCGCCTCGATCACCGTGAGCCTGCTAGTGCTGTACGAGGCCATCAACATCGGCCGCAGCGTGGGCCTGATCGCCTTCCCCTTCGCCTGCCTCTTTATGGGCGCGGCCCGCTACGCGAAACGGCTCTACGTCGAGGGCAAAACGCGGCCCGGCGACGAGGCGCAGAACACCCTGATCTACGGCGCGGGATTCCTCGGCAACTCGCTGCTGACCCGGATGCTGCAGGACTCGGATTCCCCGTACTTCCCGGTGGGCCTGATCGACGACGATCCGGCGAAGAAGCACCTGCGCCTCTCCGGAGTCCAGGTCCTCGGCCGGGGCGATGACCTCCCGGCGATCATCCGCCGGACCCGCGCGAGGGTGCTGGTGCTGGCCTTCGCCAACGTCGAGGCGCCGGTGGTACGCCGCATCTCCGACGCCGTCGCGGGCCTGAACATCCGCGTGCTGGTGCTGCCCCCGCTGCGGGACATGCTCGGCGGCGGGGCACCGGACGGCTTCTCCGACTTCCGCGACGTGGCGGTCGAGGACCTGATCGGCCGCCGGCCCGTCGACATCAAGGTCGACGAAATCGCCGGCTACATCAAGGACAAACGCGTGCTCGTGACCGGCGCCGGCGGCTCGATTGGCTCGGAGCTCTGCCGCCAGATCGTGCAGTTCTCCCCGGCGGAACTGATCATGCTCGACCACGACGAGACCGGCTTGCAGCACACCCAGATCTCCATCACCGGCCGGGGCCTGCTGGCCGGCCGCGATACCGTGCTGGCCAACATCCGCGACGGCGAGGCGCTCCAGGACATCTTCGAGGACCGGCGACCCGAAGTGGTGTTCCACGCGGCCGCGCTCAAGCATGCGCCGCTGCTCCAGCAGTACCCGGTCGAGGCCTGGAAGACCAACGTCTGCGGCACCCTGAACGTCCTGCGCGCCGCCCAGCGGGCCGGCGTCTCGCACTTCGTGAACATCTCCACCGACAAGGCCGCCAATCCCACCACCGCCCTGGGCCACTCCAAGCGGGTCGCGGAAAAGCTGACGGCCTGGATGGCCGGCCAGACCGGCGGCAAGTTCGTCTCGGTCCGCTTCGGCAACGTGATGGGCAGCCGCGGCTCGATGCTGCCCCTCTTCACCGAACAGATCCGGGTGGGCGGCCCCGTCACGGTCACCGATCCCGACGTCACCCGTTTCTTTATGACAATCCCGGAGGCCTGCCAGCTGGTGATCCAGGCCGGCGCAATCGGCGCGGGCGGCGACGTGATGATCCTGGACATGGGCGAGCCGGTGCGGATCCTGGACGTCGCCCAGCGCATGATCGCCATGTCCGGCAAGAAGGTCGAGATCATCTACACCGGACTGCGGCCGGGGGAGAAGCTGCATGAGGAGCTGGTCGGCACCGGCGAGCTGGACCAGCGGCCCCTGCACCCGAAGATTTCCCACACCAAGGCATCGCAGCAGGACCCGGACAAGCTTGACCTCAATGTCTGGCTGGCCCGCTGCGAAGCGGAGCAGGGTGCCAGCATCGCTGACATCCCCGACGACGAGGCCGACGAAGCGGGCGAGATCCGGGTGGCCTCGTGNTGGCTGGCCCGCTGCGAAGCGGAGCAGGGTGCCAGCATCGCTGACATCCCCGACGACGAGGCCGACGAAGCGGGCGAGATCCGGGTGGCCTCGTGATGCCGCTGGCCGTGGCGGCCGGGATCACGCTGCTGGCCAGCCTGCTGCTGCCCTTTGCGGTGAAGCCGTGGCTGGTCCGGATGGGCGTGGTGGACGTGCCCTCCGCCCGGTCCTCCCACCACAAGGCAACGATCCGCGGGATGGGTGTTGCCACAGCCCTGGCCACCGCCACGGGTTACCTGGCCGCAGTCATGCTCGGCGTCGTCACGGTGGACCGCTCGGTGTTCGCCGTGGTGCTGGCGATCATCGCCGCATGTTCGGCCGTGGGCTGGATCGAGGACCTGCGGGGACTGTCCATCCGGGGCCGCGCCGCCGCGCAGCTCGGCATCGGGGCCGCCGGCTCCGCGGCGCTGATCGCGCTGACCGGCCAGTCCTTCTGGTGGCTTCCGCTGGCCGCCGTCGCGATAGCGGCCTACGTCAACATTGCCAACTTCATGGACGGCATCAACGGGATCTCCGGCCTGCACGGGGTCACCGCCGGCAGCGCCTACGCGGTGGCCGGCCTGCTCGCCGACCAGCCCTGGCTGACCGCCGGCGGCGCGGTGCTCTCCATGTCCTTCCTCGGCTTCCTGCCGTGGAACCTTAGCCGCGGAGCGGTCTTCCTCGGCGACGTCGGCAGCTACCTGCTGGGCGCCTCGATCGCCGCCCTTGCCGTGGCCGGATTCCTCTCCGGCGTCTACGTCGAGTACCTGCTCACGCCGATCCTGGTCTACGCCGCGGACACAGGCTACACCCTGCTGCGCCGGATCAAGGCGGGGGAACGCTGGTACGCGTCCCACCGCGAGCACGTCTACCAGCGGCTCAACGACGTCGGATTCACGCACCTGCAATCGGCCGCCCTGGTCACCGTGTGCACCGCGGCCGTGATCGTGCTCGGATTCATCGCCGCCACCGCGCCGCTGCCCGCCGTCGCCCTCTGTGTGGCCGGCAGCCTGCTGATCCTGGTCCTGTATCTGGCGTCCCCGGACCTGATCCGCCGGTTCCGGCGCCGTTCCAAGGTCACCCGCCTCCCGGTGGCCTAGCCGTGTTCTATCTCGTGTAGAATTCAGGGGCGGCTTGTCGCCGCCCCCGCCCTTACCACCACCGACGATTGGGATCCCATGAGCTCCAACGCCGAGTCCGGACGTACGTCCGGCAGCGGACCCGTTGGCGCTTCCGGCCCCACCCCGTCGCTGTGGCTGCGGCTGCTGGCCATCAGCGCGGCGGCCGCCGGGGGAGCCCTCCTGGTCACCGCAGCCCTCGCCTTCGTCTTCAACGGCGGCTTCGGCGCCCTGTCGAGCCTCTTCGGCGGCGCGCTGGTGATGGCCTTCTTCGCGATCAGCCTGGCGATCGGCCACTTCGTCGGCCGCAACAACCCCTCCGGTGCGATCGGATTGTTCGTCGCCACCTACTTCGTGAAGGTCGTGGGCTTCGCGGTGGTGCTGTTTGTCATTGGCGCCCCCGGCTGGCTGCACGAACGCTGGTTCCTGATCGGCGCCGTCGTCAGCGTTGTCGCCTGGCAGGCAGCCGAAGTCATCGGCTTCCGCAAGGCCCGGCTGCAGATCTACAACGACCCCGACTCCACGGAAGGCGGCACCCATGCCTAGCCGCAACGAGCGCGAGAAGAACACCCCCAAAACGCCCCGCAGCACGGGCGGCGCCCCCGGCGTGTCGCAGGACGGCAACGACGGCGGATACAACGCCGGGATCGCCGTCTTCAGCTACATTGTTGGCGGAATCATCGTCTGGAGTTTGATAGGGTGGGGTCTGGATAATCTGTGGGGAACCCGCTGGATTGTGCTCGCAGGCGCCCTGCTTGGAGCTGCGGGAGGGTTCTATCTTTCTCATATGCACGGCCTCACCAGCCACCGAAATCCGGCCGGTGGAGACGGCGCTGCAGGTGGCCCGTCCAAGGACGCGGAACAGTAATGCCAAAAAATTTCAGAGGGGGAATGGCTGACAGGAATGTCGCCGCTCCCCGCCCAACGCCCAATGATGGACACTGCAGAGAGGAAACGCGTTGATCGCGCTTGCGCTCCCGGCCCAAGATTCAGGAGAGTTCACTCCTCCTGGAATTGAACAAATGCACCTGCCGGCTATCCTGCCTTGGGGTGCGGCCGAAGGATTCTCCAAGCAGATGCTGCTGGTGATCCTCTCGGTCGTCATTATCGCCACATTCTTTGTGCTGGCTGCGCGTAAGCAGCAGCTCGTTCCCGGCAAGCTGCAGTTCGCAGGCGAGGCCGCCTACGGCTTCGTCCGCAACGGCATCGCCAAGGACATCATCGGCGGCAAAGACTTCATCAAGTACGTTCCGCTGCTGTTCAGCCTGTTCTTCTTCATCCTGGTGAACAACATTTACGGCGCGATCCCCGTGATCCAGCTCCCGAGCTTCTCGCACGTCGGCGGCGCCTACGTCCTCGCCGCGATCGTGTACGTCACCTGGATCGCGATCGGCATCAAGAAGAACGGCCTGAAGTACTTCAAGCTGGCCACCGTGCCGAGCGGCGTGCCGGTCTACATCCTCCCGATCGTCATCCCGATCGAGATCATCTCCAACTTCCTGGTCCGGCCCGTGACGCACAGCCTCCGTCTGTTCGCCACCATGCTGGCCGGTCACCTGATCGTGATGATCGCCGGTTCCGGCATCGAGTTCCTGGTCATGCAGGAGAATGTCCTGCTCAAGGGCGCCTCGGTCCTGGTCCTGGCCGGTTCGCTGGCGATGTACATGCTGGAGGCGCTGATCATGGCGCTGCAGGCGTACGTCTTCACGCTGCTGACCGCGATCTACATCGAAGGCGCACTGCACGCCGACAGCCACTAAGGCTCCCACAAACTTCCCCCCAGGGGGATGAAGCAACCCAAACAACCTGCCACACGGGTGGCATCTTGAAAGGAAGAAAAATGGAAGGCTCCATCAACGGCTCCCTCAACCTCATCGGCTACGGCCTCTCCGCCATCGGCGGTGGTATCGGTGTGGGTCTCGTGTTCGCTGCTTACATCAACGGCGTCGCACGTCAGCCGGAAGCTCAGCGCGTGCTGCAGCCGATCGCATTCCTCGGCCTTGCGCTGACTGAAGCCCTCGCCATCCTCGGCCTGGTCTTCGCATTCGTTCTCAAGTAAACCTTCAGAACCCAGCGAACATCCAGAACCGAGTAGATAAGGACGGGTGAAATATGAAGCAGCTGATCATCTCAGCCGCCACCGAGGGGGCAACCAACCCCCTCGTTCCCAACCCTTGGGAAATGTTTGTCGTCTTTGCAGGCTTTGCTGTCCTCCTGTTCATCGTGACGAAGTACGTAGTCCCGATGTTCGAGAAGAACTTCGCAGAGCGTGCCGAGGCGATTGAAGGCGGCATTGCCAAAGCCGAAAAGGCGCAGGCAGAAGCTTCTGCAGCACTCGAAGAGTACAAGCAGCAGCTCACGGACGCCCGCACCGAGGCCAACCGCATCCGCGAGGAAGCCCGTGCCGAAGGCGCCCAGATCCTGGCGGATCTGAAGGAGAAGGCAGCTGCCGAGTCTGCCCGCATCACCGCCCAGGCACACGCGCAGATCGAATCCGAGCGCCAGGCGGCCGTCGTGTCGCTCCGCGCAGAGGTCGGCACGCTGGCCACCACGCTGGCCGGCCGCATCGTTGGCGAAGCACTCACCGACGATGCACGTTCAGCCCGCGTGGTTGACCGCTTCCTGGCAGATCTGGAGAACCAGAACGCAGGTGCAGCTAAGTAATGGCAGGTGTATCGAGCGAATCGCTGACCGCGGCACTCGTCGCGTTGGAGGCCAAGCTTCCCAACGCCTCGCTGCAGTTGGCTAAGGAACTCTTCGGAATCCTGGGAACGGTGGACAGCTCGGCTGGCTTGCGCCGTGCCCTGACCGACCCGTCCCGCAGCGGTGACGAAAAGTCGGCGCTGGTCAAGCAGCTCTTCGGCGGAAAAGTCTCCGCCGATGCTGTGGAGATCGCGAGCAGGCTGGCCGGCTCACGCTGGGCGTCGGCGCGTGACATCGGCGATGCACTCGAGACTCTTGCCGCTTCGGTGGTAATTGCCGTTGCTGAAAACAAGTCGGCAGTCTCTGCCTCGGGCATCACCGGACTGGAAGCGCTGGAGAACGATCTGTTCGCCTTCAACCAGGCCGTCGATGCCAGCCACGAGGTTCAGCGTTCCCTGTCCGAGCCGCAGGCGAGCCAGGCAGCCAAGGTTGCTCTCGCCGAGAAGCTCGTGCCCAGTGCAAGCGAGGAGGCGAAGGTCCTTATTGGACAGGCAGTCTCGCAGCCGCGCGGGCTCAAGGCCACCAAGCTCGTCAGCCGTTTCGCCGAGCTTGCCGCCAAGCGCCAGCAGCGCTGGATCGCCACGGTCAGCGTCACCCGTCCGCTGACGGAGGCCCAGGCCAGCCGTCTGCAGGCAGGGCTCAATGCCCTGTACGGCCGCGAGCTCAAGATCAACATGAACGTTGACCCGGCACTGATCGGTGGCATCCGGATCCAGATTGGCGACGAAGTGGTTGACGCTTCGGTCCTCGCCCGCCTGGGCCAGCTCCACCGCCAGCTTGCTGGTTAGCCGGACAAGCACAACTTACCGACAAGAAACCCCGGTCATCGTGAGCAACGATGATCACGAAAACAGGAGAGCAGGGACTGCAGATGGCCGAATTGACCATCAACGCCGACGACGTCCGTAATGCGTTGAACGAGTTCGCGGCGTCCTACGAACCCGGAAACGCAGAGCGCGTAGAGGTTGGCCGTGTAACAACCGCAGGTGACGGCATCGCCCGTGTTGAGGGCCTTCCCTCGGTCATGGCGAACGAGTTGCTTCGTTTCGAAGACGGCACGCTGGGCCTGGCCCAGAACCTCGACGTCCGCGAGATCGGCGTGATCGTGCTCGGTGACTTCACCGGCATCGAAGAGGGCCAGGAAGTCCACCGCACCGGACAGGTTCTGTCCGTCCCGGTCGGCGACGCCTTCCTCGGCCGCGTGGTTGACCCGCTGGGCCAGCCGATCGACGACCTCGGCGAGATCAAGGCCGAGACCACCCGTGCGCTGGAACTCCAGGCGCCCGGCGTGACCCAGCGTAAGTCGGTCCACGAGCCGATGCAGACCGGACTCAAGGCTATTGACGCCATGATCCCGATCGGCCGCGGCCAGCGTCAGCTGATCATCGGCGACCGCCAGACCGGCAAGTCCGCCATCGCCATCGACACGATCATCAACCAGAAGGCCAACTGGGCTTCGGGCGACGTGAAGAAGCAGGTCCGCTGCATCTACGTGGCAATCGGCCAGAAGGCCTCGACGATCGCCGCCGTGCGCCAGACCCTCGAGGACAACGGCGCGCTGGAATACACGACCATCGTGGCTTCCCCCGCCTCCGACCCCGCAGGCTTCAAGTACCTGGCACCGTACGCCGGCTCGGCCATCGGCCAGCACTGGATGTACGGTGGCAAGCACGTCCTCATCGTCTTCGATGACCTCTCCAAGCAGGCCGAAGCCTACCGCGCCGTGTCGCTGCTGCTCCGCCGCCCGCCGGGACGCGAAGCCTACCCTGGCGACGTCTTCTACTTGCACTCCCGCCTGCTGGAGCGTTGTGCAAAGCTCTCCGACGAACTCGGTGCTGGCTCCATGACCGGCCTGCCGCTGATCGAGACCAAGGCGAACGACGTGTCCGCCTACATCCCGACCAACGTCATCTCGATCACCGACGGCCAGATCTTCCTGCAGTCGGACCTCTTCAACGCCAACCAGCGTCCCGCCGTCGACGTCGGCGTGTCCGTCTCCCGTGTTGGTGGCGCCGCACAGGTCAAGTCCATGAAGAAGGTCTCCGGTACCTTGAAGCTGGAACTGGCCCAGTACCGGGACATGCAGGCATTCGCCATGTTCGCCTCGGACCTCGACGCCGCATCGCGCCAGCAGCTGACCCGCGGCGCACGCCTGATGGAACTGCTCAAGCAGGGCCAGTACTCGCCGTTCCCGGTCGAGGACCAGGTTGTCTCCATCTGGGCCGGCACCAACGGTTACCTCGACGACGTTCCGGTTGAAGACATCAACCGCTTCGAGACCGAGTTCCTGGAGCACCTCAAGCACAAGTCCTCCATCCTGACCACGCTGGCGCAGACCAACGTTATGGACGATGACACCGCTGAAGCGCTGAAGACCGCGATCGTGGACTTCAAGAAGGGCTTCTTCGGCGAGGGCGACAGCTACCTGGTCGGTGCGGGGCACGAGGAGTACGCCCCGATCGACGAGGACCAGGTCGACCAGGAAAAAATCGTCAAGCAGAAGCGCTAGTTTCGCTGGCAGGGACTGCCGGAACCCCCGCGGGTTCCGGCAGTCCCGGCCACCGGGATCTTAGGAAAGGATAAGTATGGGAGCCCAGATTCGGGTCTACCGCCAGAAGATCAGCTCGACGACGTCGATGCGCAAGATCTTCAAGGCGATGGAACTGATCGCTACCTCGCGCATCGGCAAGGCCCGCGCACGCGTAGCGGCTTCACTGCCTTACGCAAACGCGATTACGCGCGCCGTTTCTGCTGTCGCAACTCAGAGCGAAATCGACCACCCGCTGGTTACCGAGCCGGAGCAGATCCGCCGCGCCGCCGTCCTGGTCATCACCTCCGACCGCGGCCTCGCAGGGTCCTACTCGGCGACGGTGCTCAAGCAGGCGGAAGGCCTCACCGAGCTGCTCCACGAAGAGGGCAAGGAAGTCAAGACGTACGTCATGGGCCGCAAGGCACAGGCTTACTTCGAGTTCCGCAACCGCCCCTACGAGCGGGTGTGGACCGGCAACACCGACGCACCGCTGTTCGAGACGGCGCGGGAGGTCGGCGAAGCACTGCTGGCTGACTTCGCCACGGCCTATGAAGAGGGCGGTGTCGACGAGATCCACGTTGTCTATACCCGCTTCAAGTCCATGGTGACCCAGGAGCCGACGGTTATCCGCCTGCTCCCGCTCGAGGTCGTCGAAGAGCAGGCTGCCTCCGAGTCGGAGCTCCTGCCGCTCTACGAATTCGAGCCGGAAACGGAGCAGGTACTCGATGCCCTGCTGCCGCGCTACATCGAGTCACGCATCTTCGCCGCCATGTTGCAGGCAGCAGCTTCCGAGCTCGCCGCCCGCCAGCGTGCGATGAAGTCCGCCGGCGACAACGCCACGGAACTCATCAAGAAGTACACGCGTCTGCGCAACACTGCCCGCCAGGCTGAAATTACGCAGGAGCTTTCCGAAATCGTGGCAGGCGCCGAGGCGTTGAACGCGTCCTAGCCTGCCCGCTACGGACCCAGCTGTACCTGCACCAAAGAACAAACTTAACCGCCCACGCCATCTACTGAGTGAAGTGAGAGAGATGACTGCCACTGCTACCGAACACGTAGCCGCAACGTCCGGTGCCACCGGCCGTATTGCCCGTGTTATTGGCCCGGTTGTCGACGTCGAATTCCCGGCTGACGCAATCCCCTCGATTTACAACGCACTCACCACGGAGATTACTCTCAACGGTGAGACCAAGACCATCACCTTCGAAGTTGCGCTGCACCTCGGCGACAACCTCATCCGCGCCATCTCGCTGCAGGCGACTGACGGCCTGGTCCGCGGCACCAACGTGGTTGACACCGGTGCCCCGATCTCCGTCCCCGTCGGCGACGGCGTCAAGGGCCACATCTTCAACGTACTGGGCCAGCCCCTCGACGTGACCGAGTCCGAGCTGCAGATCAGCGAACGCTGGCCGATCCACCGCAAGGCTCCCGCGTTCGCGACCCTCGAAGGCTCCACCGAGATGCTGGAGACCGGCATCAAGGTGATCGACCTGCTCACCCCGTACATCAAGGGTGGCAAGATCGGCCTGTTCGGCGGCGCCGGCGTCGGCAAGACCGTGCTGATCCAGGAAATGATCACCCGTGTTGCCCGCAACTTCGGCGGCACCTCGGTGTTCGCCGGTGTCGGCGAGCGTACCCGTGAAGGCAACGACCTCTGGGTCGAAATGGAAGAGGCCGGCGTCCTCAAGGACACCGCTCTTGTCTTCGGCCAGATGGATGAGCCGCCGGGAACGCGTCTGCGCGTTGCCCTGTCCGCCCTGACCATGGCGGAGTACTTCCGCGATGTGCAGAACCAGGACGTGCTGCTCTTCATCGACAACATCTTCCGCTTCACCCAGGCAGGCTCCGAGGTTTCCACCCTCCTCGGCCGCATGCCGTCGGCCGTGGGCTACCAGCCCAACCTGGCTGACGAGATGGGCCTCCTCCAGGAGCGCATCACGTCCACCAAGGGCCACTCCATCACCTCGATGCAGGCCATCTACGTTCCCGCAGATGACTACACCGACCCGGCCCCGGCCACGACCTTCGCACACCTCGACGCGACCACGGAGCTTTCCCGTGAAATCGCCTCCCGTGGTCTGTACCCGGCCGTTGACCCGCTGACGTCGACCTCCCGCATCCTGGATCCGCAGTACATCGGACACGACCACTACAACACGGCCGTCCGCGTCAAGCAGATCCTGCAGAAGAACAAGGAACTCCAGGACATCATCGCCATCCTCGGTGTCGATGAACTCTCCGAGGAAGACAAGATCGTCGTGTCGCGTGCACGCCGTATCCAGCAGTTCCTGTCGCAGAACACCTACACGGCCAAGCAGTTCACCGGCGTCGAAGGCTCCACCGTGTCCATCAAGGACACCGTGGAAGGCTTCACCGCGATCTGCGACGGCGACCTCGACCACATCGCAGAGCAGGCGTTCTTCAACGTCGGCGGCCTGGACGACGTCGAGCGCCAGTGGGCCAAGATCCAGGAACAGACCAAGTAATATGGCTGAGCTTGAGGTTGAGATTGTCGCAGCGGACCACTTTGTGTGGTCCGGAGCGGCCAAGATGGTCAAGGCCCGCACCAGCGATGGTGAAATCGGAATCCTGCCCGGCCACTCGCCCCTGCTGGCGATTCTGGCCGAAGGTGAACTGGCGATCGAGCCGGTTTCCGGTGACCGCATTGCCGTAGTTGTCGACGGAGGGTTCTTCTCCGTCGACAACAACCGGGTCGTCATTGTCGCTGACAACGCCCAAATGGGTGACGCGGCTACTGCGGGGATCCGCTAGCCCTACCTTGATGAACGTTACTGGTTTTCCGTTCATCGTCCTGGCAACCGTTTTCGCGTTGCTGGTCTTTGCACTGTGCCTTTCCGGGGTGCGCCGCTTCAACCTGCGGCGCGCCCTGGGCACGGTGGACGCCTCCATCTGCATGGCTGGAAACAGCTGGCGGATGGGGGTTTGTCGTTATCAGGACAACGACCTTGAGTGGTTCCGGCTGGCCTCGCTCAGCGTGCGCCCGAAGCACACCTTCCGCCGCAGTTCGCTCGAACTCGTCGGCCGCCGCGAACCCACCGAATCCGAACTGGTCAAGGTGCAGCCCGGGTCCGTGATCGTCGAACTGCGCTACGAGGGCCAGGACATCCTGCTGGCCATGCGGTTCGACGCCTACACCGGCCTGTCCTCCTGGCTCGAGGCCGGACCGGTCATCGGCGTCGGCACCTGGCGCTAGCCCCGGTGGACTTCATCGAGGACATCCGGCTCGTCGACGGGCCGGTGCTATGGATCGCCTGGGTGGCCGGGATTGCCGGCCTGGCCTATCTGCTGTGGCGCAGCGGACGACGCCATACCATCAGCGCCTCCGCCGTTGTCATCACCGCGGCGCTGATGCTCTCGGCAGGCCTCGTGGCCGGCTTTCACTTGCTGCTGATCTATGTCCTGTCAGTTTTCCCCGAGGAACTTCCATGGGAGACCCTCGTCTGGAGCGTTCCGGCCGTCGCGGCGTTGCTGCTCTGGCTGCTCCGGCTGCACGGCATCTGGGGCCGGCGGCCCTTCCTCGCCAGCATTCCGCGACCCACCCGGCCGGTTGTGCACCGACTGCGCTCGACTGCGCTGGCGGTTGGCGCACTGCTGGGAGTCATCGCGCTCTCCGCGGTCCAGATCAACATTTACTTCGGGCTGAACCAGACCGTGAGTGACCTCGCAGGCACTGCGGTGGCCCGGATCCAGCCGCTCGAGGCGAAACTCACCCGCGCCGGCGGCGGCCCGGAAGCCGCCGACCTGGCCGGGTGGAAGGCTCCAGGACCGCTGCCTGAGGGGACCATGCGCCGCGCCGCCATCCCCGGCACGAGCTCCGGATTCCAGAGCCGGGAGGCCTACATTTACCTGCCGCCGGCGTACCAGAGTTCGCCCCGTCCCGCCCTGCCCGTCCTGGTCCTGTTCTCCGGCCAGCCAGGCGGTCCGGCAGACTGGCTTGCCGGCGGCGCCCTGCGGAGCAGGCTGGACCGCTTCGCCTCGGTCCACGGCGGCGTGGCACCGGTGGTGGTCGTCGTCGACCCGAACGGAACCCCGGCCGGCAACTCCCTGTGCATGGACAGCCGGATTGCAAAAGCGGACACGTTCCTCTCCCGCGACGTGCCGGACTGGATCAACAAGACGCTCGACGTCGATCCGGACCCGCGCCAGTGGGCGGTCGGGGGCTTCTCCTTCGGCGCCACCTGCGCAATGCAGATGGTGACGCGGCACCCCGACGTCTACAGCGCCGCCCTGGCGTTCTCAAGCGAGAAGGAACCCGCCCTCGCCAAGGAGCGGGACAAGACGATCCAGGGCTCCTTCGGTGGCGACGTTGCCGCCTTCGAACGGCAGACCCCGCTGCACGTGATGAAGGAGCGCCGCTTCAACGGCAACGGCATTTACTTTGCGGCCGGCGAACGGGACCCGGAATTCGTCGGCTACATGGATCTGCTCTCCGCGGCGGCACGATCCGCCGGCTTCACCGTGGAGGCCCATCGGATTCCCAACGCTGGGCACTCCTGGGAAGCCGCGTCCAAGGGCATGCCGGGGGGCCTGGAGTTCCTCGCCGGCCGCTGGGGGATCAAGCCATGACGGGCCTGCGCAGCATCTGGCACCACTTCCGCCAGGTTCCCTTCACCCTGTCCGTGCTCGCGGCCTTCCTGACCACCGGGGCGGCCACGGGCAGCTTCCTGGAAGGCCCGCCGGAGTCCCTGCTCGACTTCGCCTCGGTCAGCGCCCAGGGCCTCCAGGCCGGCCGCTGGTGGACCATGTTCACCTCGCCATTCTTCGCGACCAATCCCTTGGCCTACCTGGCCGCGTCCCTGATGATCCTCGGCCTGCTGGGGATTGCGGAGCGCCAGCTGGGCGCGCTCCGCACCGCCGTGTTCTTCTTCGCCGGGCAGTTTGCGGCGGTGACGCTCTTCCTGCTTCTGACCCAGCTCGCCCGCTACGCCGGGGACGGCTGGCTCGGGCTGATGGTGGACGCCGGGCTGATCGGGCCATACGCGGCCATCCTGGCGGTCACCCTGGCGGCCTGCGGGCTGCTGCCAACCCTCTGGCAGCGCCGGCTGCGGACGGCCGTGGTCTCGACGGCCCTGCTGCTGGTCCTCTACGTGGGCCATCCGGAAACCGTGGTGGGTCTGGCGGGCGCGCTGGCTGGCCTGATGGCGGGCTGGTGGCTGCAGGGGGACAAGGGCACGCTGCACCGCCACCGCTCCACCGGCCGCGAGACGCGCAACCTGCTGGCCCTGACGGTGGCGATTTTCGCCGTCGGGCCCATCCTGACCGCGGCCGTGCGCACCCCCACCGGACCGCTCGCGCTGCTGCGCGACGTCGTGCTCAACCCGCTGCCCACCCTGAACCAGCTGGAGCAGAACTGCGGCGGCACCGTCGACGTCAACTGCCTTGAAGCCGGACGGGCAGGCTTCGCCGGGCCGCTGGGGCTGGCGCTGGCCGTGGTCCCCGTGGTGCTGCTGCTGATCTGCGCCGACGGCATGCGGCACGGGCGCCGGCTGGCCCTGCGCATCGCCGTCCTGGTCCAGCTGGGGGTCACCGCGCTGTCCACGGTCTACCTGGCGCTGTTCGCCAGGATCCCGCACTACCCCAACCGGCCGCACACGGCGGTGATGGGTTCCGGATTCGTCCATGTGCTGCCGCTGGTTGCCGTGCCGCTGGCCCTGGTGCTGCTGCTTTTTGCCTACCGGCGCCTGTTCCGGGTGGAAACCACACGGCGCGCCCGACGGATCCTCGCCGTCGCGGTCGGCGGGACCTTCGTGGTGCTCGCAGGCGGCTACACCGTGGCCTGGCTTGCCGCCGGCGGCCTGGAGCGCGGCGGCTGGCTGGGCCTCGCCGCCGAGCTCGCCCGGCAGTACCTGCCGTTGCCCATCCCCGGCACCTACAACCGTGTCTTCCAGGACCGCGACGCCGTCGAGGCGTTCCTGTTCGCCTTCTCGGGGATTGTGTTCTGGGTGGTGGCGCTGGCCGGGGTTTGGCTCGTGCTGCTGCGCCGGCACCACGGCACTGATGCCGGAACCGGGGACCGGGAGGTGGCGCGCCGGCTGATCGTCCAGGGCGGCGAATCGCTGTCCTGGATGGCGCTGTGGGAACCGAACAAGTACTGGTTCAGCGAAGGCCGGCGCGGGGCGGTGGCCTACCAGCAGCACGGCAACGTGGCGCTGACCCTGGGCGGCCCGCTCGGTCCGGCGGAGAACCGCGAGGACACGGCGGCGCAGTTCCTGGCGTACTGCGCCGAGCACGCCCTCATCCCGTGCTTCTATTCCTGCACCGACGAGCTCTGGCCTATGCTCCAGGCGCGGGGCTACCGCCGTCTCGCCGTCGCGCAGGAGACCCGGCTGGGCCTGCGGGAGCTCACCTTCAAGGGCAAGGAGTGGCAGAACGTGCGGACCGCGCTGAACCGCGCCACCAAGACCGGCGTCGAGGCTGTCTGGGGCCGCTACAGCGAGTTTTCGCCTTCGCTGCGCGCCCAGTTGAGTGAGGTCTCGGAAGAGTGGGCCGCGCAGAAGTCCGTCCCGGAAATGGGGTTCACCCTGGGCGGCCTGGACGAACTCGAAGACGACGAGGTACTGTGCTGCCTCGCCGTGGACGCCGAGGGCCGTGTGCACGGCGTCACCAGCTGGCTGCCGGTGTACGACGCCGGCACCCTGGTCAGCTGGACCCTGGACTTCATGCGCCGGCGCGGGGATGCCTTTCCCGGGGTGATGGAGTTCCTGATCGCTTCCGCCGTGTTGGAACTGCGCGATTCGGTGGAGTTCATCTCGCTCTCGGGTTCGCCGCTGGCCCGCGACGAGGCCAGGGACGAGGCCCGGGGCGAGAGCGGGGACGGACCGAAGGCGGGGGAGGGTCTGGCCGGAATCCTTGACGTGGTGGGCCGGGCGCTGGAACCGGTGTACGGATTCCGCTCGCTGGCCACGTTCAAATCGCGGTTCAAACCGGAATACCGCACCCTCTATCTGTACTACCAGGATCCGCTGCAGCTGCCGGCGATGGGGCGGGCGTTGAGCCGCGCCTATCTGCCGGACCTTTCGGTGCGGCAGAGCGCGCGCCTGCTCCGGACGCTGGTGCGCTAAAGAAATTTCCGCAGCGCTTTACCAGGCCGGAATATGCATTCCGGCCGGTGCAATTCGGGTCCGCGCGCGGCGCCACCCGGACGGGCTCAAGAATTCCGCAGCGGACAATAAAAGAATGACCCCCGGCGATTTCGCCGGGGATCATTCTTTAGCGGGCCGCCCTGGGGCGGGCCCGCCGGGGGAGACTAGACCAGCGTGACGCCGGTAGCCTGGGGGCCCTTGGCGCCCTGGCCGATCTCGAACTGAACGCGCTGGTTCTCGTCGAGGGTCTTGAAGCCGCCGGTCTGGATCTCGGAGTAGTGAACGAAGACATCGCCGTCGGAGTCATCCGGGGTGATGAAGCCGAAGCCCTTTTCAGCGTTGAACCACTTGACGGTTCCCTGTGCCATTTAATTCTCCTCATGGTGGATCTTGAAGAAATCCGGCGCACTTTGCACCGGACTTGGTCACTCTGCGAGAAGAACCTTGGCTTCCGCCCGGATTACCCGGGCCTGGGCGGCAGGAGCTTCGCGCTCGCAACATGTCTTGCGAGCATGAAAAACACCTACACAAAGACTCCTATAAGAATTTCATGCCCCTCCCGTCAGGTCAACGGGCCCGGCGCATTATTGAGCGAAATTTTATCTAAAGACTGCATGAACGCCGCCGCCGGGGTGGAATGGTGGTGCATTGGTGGGGTGCAATGGTGCGGCGAACCGGCAGGAACCGGACATTAGGAATGCGGCGCCAGCCATTCCCCGCCGCGCATTACGCGGTAAAGGTCCAGGCGGGAATTGACGACGACGGCGTCGGCGCGCAGCCCCGGCCGGAGCGAGCCGAGCTCGCCGGACAGGCCGAGGACGGCGGCCGGGACCGCGGTGGCGGAGCGGACGGCGTCGGGCAGCGGCACGCCGGCGGCCACGGTGCGCCGCACGACCTCGAGCAGTGTGGCGGTGCCGCCGGCGAGGGCCCCGCCGGCATCGAGGCGGGCGACGCCGTCCGCGACCGTGACCGCGGAGCCGCCCAGGGTGTAGCCGCCGTCGGGCAGCCCGGCCGCCGCCATGGAGTCGGTCACGAGCGCAATGTTGGCCGCCCCGGCCAGCTGGAACACCGTGGCCACGACGGCCGGAGCCAGGTGCGTGCCGTCGGCGACCAGTTCCAGGACCGCCCGGCCGGCCGCCGCGCTGCGCAGGCACGCCGCGACGGGTCCGGGTGCCCGGTGGTGCAGGGGCGGCATGGCGTTGAAGAGGTGGGTGACGGTGGGCCGCCGGCCGGGGGACCCCTGCAGGGCCTCGGCAGCCAGTTGCAGCGCGGCGGCGGCCGTGGCGTCGTCGCAGTCGGTGTGCCCGAGCGAGGGGACTACTCCCTGCCCGGCGAGCAGCCGGACCAGGCCGTCCGCGCCAGCAAGTTCCGGGGCGAAGGTCATAACGGCAAGCGTGCCGCGGGCGGCGCCGAGCAGCTCGGCCAGGAGATCCGGATGGGGGTCACGCAGGAAGGCGGGGTCCTGGGCGCCGCACCGGGCCGCCGAGAGGAACGGGCCCTCCAGGTGGATACCGGCCAGCAGCCCCTCCCCGGCCAACCGGGCGTGCACGGCAATCGCGCGCAGCAGTGACTCCGGCGCGGCGGTGACCAGGCTCGCCAGCAGCGTCGTGGTGCCGGAGCGGTGCAGGAAATCGATCGCCCGCCTCGCCGCGGCCTCGCCGCCACTGGGAAAGTCGCCGCCCAACGCGCCGTGGCAGTGCAGGTCCACCAGGCCTGGCACGATCAGAGCGCCGGACGGAAGGGGCACCGCGGGGGCGTCGGCGAAGTCGGCGGCCCCGGGGAACCCGGCCGCCGCGCCGGCGTAGGCGATCCGGCCGCCGTCGACGGCCACGACCGCGTCCTCCTGCAGGGCCCCGTCGCTGACGACCGTGCCAAACAGGAGCTGCCGGCCGGCCGGTGCGGGGTTCATGGTCAGAGTCTAGGGGGCGTCCGGTGCCAGGCCTTGGAAAAACCAGGCCCTAAAATAGCCTGGACTCGCTGTCGTCGACGCCGCGCATGGCGTCGTAGTCCAGCGTGACGCAGTCGATGCCGCGGTCGTTCGCCAGCACCTTGGCCTGCGGCTTGATCTGCTGGGCGGCAAAGATCCCGCGCACGGGCGCCAGCAGGGGATCGCGGTTAAGGAGCTCCAGGTAGCGGGTGAGCTGCTCGACGCCGTCGATGTCCCCGCGCCGCTTGAGTTCGATGGCGACGGTGCCGCCGCTGGCGTCGCGGGCCAGGATGTCCACCGGGCCGATCGCGGTGAAGTACTCGCGGCGGATCAGCGAGAAGCCGGCCCCGAGGGTCTCGATCTGCTCGGCCAGCAGCCGCTGCAGGTCCGCCTCGACCCCGTCCTTGATCAGTCCGGGGTCCTGGCCCAGCTCGTGGGAGGTGTCGTGAAGCTGCTCGTGGATGTTGATGATCAGCCGGTCGTCCGTCTTCGCGGACTGCACGGTCCACTGCTCGATAACCCCGACTTCGACGTCGACCTCGTCCGGGGTGGAGACGCTCAGGCGCGCCGGCGGGCTCATCCAGTTGAGCGGCTTGTAGGATCCGCCGTCAGAGTGGACCAGGACCGAGCCGTCGGCCTTGACCAGTAGCAGCCGGGTGGCGAGCGGGAGATGGGCTTTGAGCCGGCCGACATAATCAACGGAGCAACGGGCTATGACTAAACGCACCCGGTCAACACTACCGCCTGCGGGGACAACGGGCACCCGGGCTGGGGCAGAATGGAACCATGCCCCGTTCCAACCGACCCCGCCGAGCCGCCTCGGGGAAGACCCCCGCCGGACGGGCGGCGGCCGGCAAGCACGCCGCCGGTCCCGCGCCGGAACTGGACCTGGAACGCGCCCGCACCGGGATCGCGCGGCGGGAGAGCGCCCCCGACGGGGAATGGATGGTCCGCTCGATCTCCGCCAGCCGGGCCGGGAAGACCTACATCTGCCCGGGCTGCTTCACGGCCGTGACGCCGGGGACCGCGCACCTCGTGGTCTGGTCCGAGGACCACATCTTCGGTGCGGCCGCGGGCCTCGCCGAGCGGCGGCACTGGCACTCCAACTGCTGGACCTCGCGCAGCTACCGTTACCGCTGATCCGCTCCGCTGACCCGCTCAGTGGGCCATGGCCGCCGGGCGGTTTCGCTAAGCTGGGGGCATGACTTTCGACCCGGCGTCCTACGTGTTCAGCCAGCCCTCCGCGCCCACCGCCATCCGTGCCTCAACCGTGCTCCCGGCCCGCCGGGAGAACGTGGAACTGCGCACCGGGGACGGCCACCGGCTGGTCGGCGAGCTGGCGGTTCCGGAGTCAGGCGAGATCAAGGCCACCCTGATCACCCTGCACCCGCTGCCGACCCACGGCGGCTTTATGGACTCCCACGTCTACCGCAAGGCCTCCTACCGGCTGCCCGCGCTCGCCGGGATTGCAGTGCTCCGGTTCAACACCCGCGGAACCTCCTCGCCGCGGGGGACCAGCCAGGGCAGCTTCGAGGAAGGCATCGGCGAGCGGCTCGACGTCGAGGCGGCGGTCCGCTTCGCCGTCGAGCGCGGACTGCCCAACCGCTGGCTGGTCGGCTGGTCCTTCGGCACCGAGCTGGCCCTGATGTACGGCGCCACAGAGCCGGTGGCCGCGGAGATCGAGGGCGCCATCCTGCTCTCGCCGCCGCTGCACCGGGCCACGGACGTCCACCTCAAGGAATGGGCCGCCGCCGGCAAGCCGCTGAAGGTCCTGGTCCCCGAACACGACGACTACCTCCAGCCCGCGGCCGCCGCGGAACGCTTCGCCCTCGTGCCGCAGGCCGACGTCGTGGGCGTTGACGGCGCCAAGCACCTCTGGGTGGGCGAGAAGTACGCCGGCCGGGTGCTCAACGAGATCGTGGCCGAGGTGCTGCCGGGCGGGGCGGCCGCGGCGCTGCCCGAGGAATGGGACGGCCCGGTCGCCACCGCGCACGCCTGACGCCGGGAAAACGCTGCACAAACGGACAGCCGCTGTGTGGATCCCCTCTCTGTCAGCCTGTTGTGAGACAGATTGTC